>JAFGNW010000045.1 GCA_016926795.1 Candidatus Zixiibacteriota bacterium | reverse complement strand
GAACTTTTATTGTTAAAGGATTAAAAAACCTCACAGGGTGTTTTATGTCTTTTTTTATTAACTAAAAACCGCATATAAAAGACCCTAAACAATAATCGGTTCTGTCCTAATCAACTTCTTCCACTATTAACTCAATCAACTAACTTAAAAGTCCAACTTTTGGTTAGGAGGTGAAACGATAGCAATACCTGTAAATTAGAGTTAATAGAAGCAAAATTGTAAACACTACTATTTTAGGGCAAAATAGCTCTTACTCCAAGAATAGGAATTTATGAATTCATTGACCAAAGTAGAATCTCACTTCCCTAGACAAAGAGATGTGGAAAATTATCAAAGACTGCCGATACTATAATTGATATTGTAATAAAGACAGTCGATAATTTGACAGCCTTGGAAGATGAATTTAGCTCTTTCCTTTTTTAAGGAGGAAATAAATGTTAAAAAAACTGATAATCGCAGTATTCGTTCTAAGCTTAGTTCTTGCTTTTAGCGGTACGGCAATTTCTGGTCCTGGGAATCAAGTCTATGATATTGAGAGGCCAACGCATGTTAGCCAGATCGAAAAACCCTGGCTGGTACCGGCTCTTCAAGTCCCTGATGGAATTGAACTCAAGACCACCACTAATGATACACACGAACCTAACGTTTACAACGGTCAGAAGGGTCTGGACACCTCCGGTTGTGCCTATTTAGACTATGCCGACTGGGGTGGAGCCTGGTACACTACCTATTTCGTTGATGACGGTTTCAAGGGAAGTGTTCGATATGACGTCTCCGAGAATCATATCGGAACCCTTTACGAGGCTTACCTCGATATCCGCGAAGCCACCGACTACATCAATGGTGATGGTTCGGGCGGCTGTGGAATCATCGTCGAAGTATGGGATGATGCCGGTGGTGCTCCCAATAATCTATTGTGGACTGAGAACATTCCGGCCTCAGATATTCCTATGGACGTGTACTTCTACCAATATGTAGAGTTCAACGGCGGCGCTGGTGTTGACGTTGGCTACGGTCCGTATCACGTTAGCTTCCAGGTTGTTGGTGGCGATCCCGTAGAAGACTATATCAGATTCTACTTGAACCAGAACGCCGATGGTACCGACAATGGCCGCAGCTACATGTTCTATCCGCCATCCGCCGGTGGACCTGCCTGGGTTCCGACTGGTACGGCTTTCGGTATTCCCCTCCATTTTACCACGATCGTCTATGCCTGTCAGGACTTCTCGTTCTGCTACCGGCAGCGGCCTCACAACGGTCGCTGGCTGTTCCCTCTGCCGGATGACCCGGTGGGCGGATACGGCGGCGGTCTCAACGGTTTCGGTCAGCGTTTCTATTCAGAATCGGCTGAAACCCTGAACACCTTCGTTCTGTACCTGTACGAAGGTTCGGGCTTTGGCTGGGCCTACGGGGGTACTAATGAAGCCACAGCTATCGATATACAGGTAGTCGCTGATGACGGTTTCGGTTCTCCGGATCCGACTACAGTGCTGGCTACCGCCAATATCCCGGCTGGCATGGCTAATATCTACCCGAACGGTGTCGGCTCCGGCTGGAACATCCATTACATTGACTTCTCGGCCGCCAACCTGGTCTTCACCGGTATGTGGCACGTGCTGGTTAATGTAACTACCTCCGACGGTATAGCCGACGGTTATATTGTAGTCAATCTGGATGATCAAGCTTCTACTCCGGATCCCGGCGAGTACATGACCGGTGGTTCAACCCACTATATTGGTGGCGGTCCGAACGACTGGGTACTCGGTGCTAACGATCCCTTCTGGATGACGATGTTCTGGGGCGATGATTTCGCGATGCTTTATGCGGTATTTATGTGCATAGACGAATTCTCCGTCTGTGAAGACCAATACCTGCATAACTTCACGATCACTACCGGCACCTACGGTCCTCCGATCTGGGTCCAGAGAATCAAGGGCAAGATGATTAACCGCATAGAACAGGTTTGGTTCTACATGACGTCAAACGTCGGCTGGGGTTTCCCCTATGCCGATCCGGCGACGTTTGATGTGGTAATCTATAACGATAATAGCGGTGTGCCCGGCGACCTGATCTACCAGGCCCAATTGGCCGGTCCTGGGTGGACGGAAGGTTTCCAAACCGCGGTAATCCCTAATGTGCAAGTTGTAGGTGATTTCTATATTGGATTCGCCTATGATAATACAGTCACAGAATATGTTACGGCTCGTGACGGCTCTATTCCCGATCAGAACGGCGGTCCGTTCTACAGCTTTGACGGGGTAGCTTTCAATAACTACACTGCAAACCTGCTCGGCGATGCATATTACTGTGGCATTCCGTTCGATGAACGCGTATGTGACCCGCTGGTAACTGACTGGCCGACTTTACAGCAAAACCAGCAGCGCACCGGCGCTGGTCTCATAGGTATCGGCTCCGATGCCTATTGCGACCTGACTTTGAATAATTACTGGGAGCACCCGACCCTCGGCGCAGCCTCGCTGAGCCCGATCGTCTATGACGGCAAGGTGGTGGCTCCTTTCAGCGGCGGCACTGTAGGTGAATACGCTGTCTTCGACCTGTATGATATTTCTACTCCGCTGTATACTCTCAGCGGCTTCGAAAATCTGAACTCGGTTCCGTCAATATTCGAAATTGGCGGCAACCCTTACCTGTTCGTTGCCGGTGGTGCTCAGACCAGCATTACCTGCTATGATTTCTCGACCGTCCCTGCGACGTTCGTCTGGGAAATCAACGAGGGTAACGGATTCAGAGGCCACCCGATGAACGCTCTTTATGGTACCAACTACACTAACTTCCTGCTTCTGAACGATGGTGCCATGGACGTTCTCTTCTTCACTACCAATGACGGCAGAGTATATGCTGCTGAAGCTCTCACCGGTGATCCTTATTCCGGCTGGGATGGTATCGGCAATATGTACAACTGGGCCGGCTTCTCGCCCGCGATCGCCCGCGGCGCCGCGACTGATGGCGTCGGCACCATCTTCTTCGGTGGTCAGGACGCTCCCAAGGGTCGCGTTGTCGCTCTGGACGCCTTCACCGGCTCCCAGCTCTGGGTGCTGACGGGTACCAACCTCAAGGGTACCACTGTCTTTGGCGTTACCGTTACGGTTGAAGGATTTGACGGCGGTATCTGTTATGATGCTGATGATAACAGCGTTTATGCAATTTCCACTTGTATCGGTGACCACCCGGTTGATGCGGTGTTGTACAAAATCAACGCCTCGACCGGCGCTCTGACCTATTTTGTCGGCGCCAACTATATGCGCTATGCTCAAACCCCGGTCATCGACAAGAACACCCTGCTCTGCCAGACCTATACTCGGTGGAGATACGGTAACCTGCCGGGTGACCTGAGCGCCATTACGGCATTCCGTAAGACCACCGGCAATGTCGGTTGGGTATGGGCTAAGGGTGCTTTCACTACCGACAACAGATTCTATAATGAAATGCTTCTGACCTGTGAGCCGGAAGTACCGGATCAGATCTTTGCCTTTAGTGAAAACGGTTACCTGCACTGTCTCGATGCCGATAACGGCGTAGAGATATTCAATCGCCTCATCGACTATGGTCCTACCTACGGGCAGAACATAGGCGGTGGCGGCGCTCTGGCAATCGATAAGTTCGGCGATACCCACCTGATCTTCGAGACCTTTATGGGCGGCCTGATTGATCTGACCAAGCAGACTCCTCGTCCGCGTCTGGCTATTCCCAATTACATAATCACCAAGGGTGTCAGCTTCGGAACCAACCCGACTCATCCGGTTCTTTTCGAAGACTTCTACTACAACACCGGTTGTGTAGACCTGAACGTCACCCTGGATGTTTATGATGCTACCAACGGCTCAACGGCTCCGCCGGTTGCCGCTGTCAGCAACGATCTCGAGAACGAAGCTACCCGCCTGGCCAGCGCTATGGCCGACAACAAGCTGGGTATGATAGTTCTCCAGAAAGCCGGTCTCGATGAGAGTGTCGATTATAAGAACCTGGCCGCCAAGGCCGGTTCCAACCCGGCTGCTCTCGCGGCTCCGCCTTTTGTCGCGCAGGATCAATATATCATGCCGGCTCTGGCTGCGGGCTCTTCAGCCGACTTCACCCTGCTGGTTGACCAGACCCAGCTGAACCGCGGTATCCAGACCTGCTATGTCGTCTTCACTTCCGACGACCCGGATTACTTCCTGAACGATCCGACCCTTTACGGGTTGCCGACCCAGCCGGAAGTTACCATCAATGTTATCGGCGGCTGTCTGATTGAAAAGACGGACCTCACTTTCGGCGAAAGCCAGCAGTGGACGAAGAGCGTTTCGAACACCGGCCGTATCGGTAACCGCGACGCGGACGCTCCCTGGACGCCCGCTTGCTGGGATATTGAAGGTGATGATGCTTCCTACTACGCCGGCGCGCATTTCTACGCTGTCGACCAGTATCGCGTAGCCATGAACTCGCAAGACTGGTTGACCGGCACCACTCCGCTCGACGGTGAGGATGCTATTTACGCCTCCTTGCAGGCCGATCCGAACTATGTCAGTGACGATTGCGTTCCTGCTCTGAACCCCGGCGTCAACATGGGTAAAATCTCCTACAACGGCGGCGCCAGCTATACTACCCTGTACGGTAACACCATCCATACCACCGTCCTCGACTCGGTCCAGAACTGGGATCCAGGCGACGGCTGGGATTGGAGTCACGTACAGGACTTCTTCGCCCCGTTTGACGATACCCTGACGATGGGTCTGATGGCGAACGTCATCACTATCGGTGTCTATGGCAATGCTTACCTCGACCGCACTCTCCATAACTGCGTAATCAAAGTCTGGAACTTCACGGAACGCAACGGCAACGCCGTGGAAAACTGGTACTTTGGTACCTATCAGGATCCGGACATTGGCGGTACGCGGCAGAGAGTCGGCTATTACGGTCCGGCCTCGCTGGCCTGGACTTATGCCGACGGCGGTAACGTGGCTAACGGCGTCGTGAAGATTCCGTTCGGCTGCGGCCAGGATCCGGTTATCAACGCTGTCCACTTCTGGGGTAACCAGTCCGGTGACGGCGCCGGTTTCTTCGCCTATGTCTACTGGGATTCTCTGTATAACTACTGCGAACACTACTCCGGCGGCATTTTTGACAATGTCGGCGGTATGTCCGGTGGTGACGGTGAATCTCATTACACCGTAGTCCAGCACGATTTCGAACCCCATGGCGAGTTCCTGTTCGCCGAGGCTCTCTTCCAGCTGACCGCTATGTCGAATAGCGCGTCGCCCGGCGAGATGATTCCTCTGGCTAACATGGCTAACAAGTTCATGGGATGGGGTCGTGGTGATCTCAACAATGACAACGTGATTGACCTCCGTGACATTGTTTATTTGATCAACCGTGTTTATAACGGCGGACCCGGAGCGTATCCTTTCGAGTATCTCGGCAACATGAACCCGAATGAAGACGCGGTTTATGACCTTCAGGACATTGAGTTCCTGATTGCCTACTACTTCGAGGAAGGTCCGTGCCCGGATGGTTATTGGAAACATGTCAGCCCGATCTGGGATGCCACGTACGAATAATCAGCCGTTATAGGATTCATATACTAAGAAGCGAGGATTTTTTCCTCGCTTCTTTTTTTATCTGTCGTTAATCCCCTCTATTGCGTATAATCCTGATATGGAAAAGAACGACCCCGACCAGCAGACCCGGGTTTTAATTCCCCTGGTAAACGACCTGTTTCAAATCGACGCCACTTACCGCCGCGGCCAACGGCTGGTAATGAGCCTCAGTTTCCGTTACGAGCGGGAAAAATCAGGGCGCCTTTTGAAGGACCGCCTCAGGCTGGCCGGTTATGATTTTACCCTGAATGAAAGCGAAGAAACGCTGACCCTGGATATTGACCCGAGTCCCCGCTTTCGAATTCCGCGGATAAATATCATACTTTTTGTCATCACTCTGTTCACGGTCTATTTCGTGCCGGTCTTCTTAAAAATTATGCCCGGAACGCTTATGGAAGCCGTCCCGCCCGGGGTCGAGGGACCGCTTACTTTTTTCGAAGAATTATCGTACCTGTTCGGGGCGTTGCCGCAAATTCTATCCCGGACTCTGGACGCCCTGGCCGCCGGAGCCGGTATCGAATTCACCCTGGCTATGATTTCCATTTTATTCGTGCACGAGATGGGGCATTTCGTCGCCAGCCGAAGGCGGGGTATCATTACCTCCTGGCCCTACTTCATTCCCGCCCCCAACATCATAGGCACTTTCGGGGCAATCATAAAATCAAAATCCCCGTTCTGGAACCGGCGCGATTTAATCGAGGTCGGTGCTGCCGGGCCGATTGCGGGCTGGCTGGTCGCTTCCTTCTGGCTTATTTACGGCCTTTCGCAGAGTACGGCTCTGCCGGTTGACGCTTTCCGATACAGCGACATCGTTTTTTCGCTCGACGGCGAGTCAATCATAGTCCGGCTGATAGCACCTGTCCTGGCCGGACCGCTGGGTGAGGGTTATTTTTACAATTTTACCGAAGCCGCTTTCGCCGGCTGGGTGGGGATGCTTATTACCGCCATTAACATGCTGCCAATCGGCCAGCTGGACGGCGGCCATGTCATCTACGGTTTACTGCGACGGAAACAGAAGTATTTTGGCTGGGCAGCCATGCTGGGTTTGTTGATTCTGGGGTATCAATCGCCGATGTGGTGGTTTTTCGCGGCTTTCGGCTTTATTTTCGGGGTGGCTCATCCCCCGACCCTGGAAGACCATCACCCTCCCAGCCGTACGGCTTTGATCATGGGGGTTACGGCTCTTATTATCCTGCTGGTATCGTTTACACCGATACCTTTTCGTTGAGAAGAATATCGTCGAGACCGCTAATGTCTTCCCTGCGGCCGTACATATCCTGAAAATCAATTTTGCCCCGGCGGATAATTCTAATCAGGACCTCGACAATCGCCGGGTCGAATTGTGTCCCGCTGTTGTTGAGCAGTTCGTTGACGGCTTTGCGCAGTGAGGCTCCCTTGCGATAAGGCCGGTCGGAAAGGATGGCATCGAACGTATCCGCCACCGCCAGCAGGCGGCCCTCGATGGGAATCTCTTCACCTCTCAATCCCTTCGGATATCCCTGACCGTCGTACCGCTCATGGTGTCCCATAATATAGGGGATGGCCGGCTGGAACAGGTCAACGCCGCTTATAATCTGCAGGCCGACCATGGGATGATTGATCATTTTTTCGCGTTCCTCATCGTCGAGGATATCCGGTTTATTAAGGATACTGTCCGGCACCCCGATTTTACCGATATCATGGAGCATACAACCCATTACAAGGTTATCGATTTCAGCCGGGCTCCAGTCCATCTCCTCGGCCACCAGTTTGGCCAGCCGGGTCACCCGGTCGGTGTGCCCCTTGGTGCACTTGTCTCGAGCTTCTACGGCATTGGCCAGAGCCCGGATAGCCTGCATGTACGACGACTGCAAGTCATTGTATAACTTATTGTTAGCTATGGCGGTAGCGGCTGAATTGGTCAGGATAGTCAGCACGTCCATCTCCCCCGGCGTTATCCATTTGAATCTTCGCACGGTCAGGAGGTTGATGGTACCGTGCAGTTTTCGTCGAATGAGAATCGGTTTTGAAATAAAAGTTTTCAATTTGGTGATGCCGTCTTCGCGCACTTCCTCGGTTTTGACCAGGGGCTTGGTGCCTCGGGAACCGGTAAAATTGAGAAGGTGCTTTTCATCCTGAATCGTTTCCAGATACTCTTCTTTGTCGCTTTCACAGATTTTACGGATAACCCGGCCGTTGACCGGATTTATCTCCATGATCGAAACAGCGGCGGCGGAGAATTCCGTCTTGCAGGAACCGACCACCATTTTCAGATATTTTTCGATATCCATCCCGATACCAAAGGCGTTGGCCACTTTCAGGAATTCCACCTGACCTTTAAGGTGCAGGTTTTCGCGAATGACCTGCTGGTGAGCCAGACCGCGACGAACGGTGGCTTTGAGGACCTCCAGTTTGAAGGGTTTGACCATGAAATCATAGGCGCCTTTTTTCAAAACTGAAATAGCCGTTTTTATGGTCGGGTGCGCGGTCATGAGAATAACCACTGAGTCCTCATAGTTCTTCAGGGTGGTTTCCATGACCTGGATACCGGATTGTTCGCCCATCACCAGGTCGGTCAGGACGAGGTCCACCTGGTTCTTTTCTATATAGTCAATCGCCTTCGCCGGGTCGGTGAAAGAGATTATTTCATAGCTGTCAGAGGCCAGTGCCTCCACGATTATGTTGCAGATATACTCTTCATCGTCAACGACGAGAACTCTTATTTTCGGTTCATTAAGCATACTGTCCCCTTTATTAAGTAGCTTAATTCAGTATCGGTAAAACTAAATTTAAGGTCTATACTCCCCGGGGTTTTTGTATAATATTTGCGCTAAGGAAAAGAAGTTACTGACTGAAAACGACATCCGCCATATATGACGAACGCACCAGGGGGGCGGAAAATACTTTTTTAAGGCCGGCCTTTTTTGCCTCGTCGGCATATTCCTTGAATTCATCCGGTGGAACGAAACGGGCGACCGGCAGGTGTTTCGGCGACGGAGCCAGATATTGGCCTATCGTCAGGATGGAAACGTGATGTTCAGCCAGGTCCGCGAATACCTGTCTGAGTTCATCCCGTTCCTCGCCGACGCCGACCATCAAGCCCGATTTCGTCACCGCCTTAAATTTATCATAGGCTCTCTTCAACAGTTTCAACGAACGATTGTAATCGGCACCGGGTCTGACCTTCGGATAGAGACGGGGGACGGTTTCCAGATTATGGTTGAAAATATCCGGCTCGGCGGCCATGACGATATCCAGGGCGTCGGGGACGTCCCTGAAATCGGGTGTCAGCAATTCGATTTTACATTCGGGTAAACGGCGGCGAATCCGCCGGACGGTTTCGGCAAAATGAGCAGCCCCGCCGTCGGGCAGGTCATCCCGGGTAACCGAGGTAACGACGACATGGCGGAGTTTCAGTCTTTCGGCTGCGAGGGCGACCCGTTCCGGTTCCTCATCGTTCAGGGGTTCCGGTCGGCCGGTGTCGATATTACAGAAACGGCAGTTGCGGCAGCAGACCGGACCCATGATTAAGAAGGTGGCTGTTCGGCGATTGAAACATTCCCCCCGGTTGGGGCAGTTGGCCGCCTGGCAAACGGTGTTGAGACCCAGGTCTTTGAGCAGTGCTGAAACATCGTTAAAATTGTTTCCTCCGAAAGCTTTTACTTTAAGCCAGTCGGGTTTTCTTTCCGCCATTTTTCTTCCTTTAAGACACTGTGCATTTTTCGAACAGGTTCCGCAAAGGCCGTATATCTCCGGTCGAAATCAACCGATTTAATCAAGTATATATCAAAATTAACGATAATCAAGATATATAAGACAAATTAAACAGAAGGAGATTTCCGATGTCGTTCAGACCTGTCATCATAAGCTTGATATTTTTCATATTAATTACGTCTTCAGTCTTCGCTCTTGATAATAAAAATGAAGCCAAGATTGTGAAAGTCGGAAATACTCCCGCTCAGCCTTTACGCAGTTTTCAAATGTTAAGCGCCGCCGATACCTGTTTCGCCCGTATGGACAGCGGCCTGGTCTGGCTAATCAACGGCTGGGTTTGGGGCAACGAGCTTTACAAGGCTTATATCGACCCGGCTGTCTCCTGTCCCGACCCGTACCCGTTCACGATTATCGCCGTGAATATGCCCATGTATTTCGAGGCGGCCACGCCGCTGGATGTCTCGGTGGATATCGAAGAGGTGGACAATATTTCTTACCCCGGTTGTCATATTCCGGGCGCGCCGCTCACCATCTCCAGCGAATACAACCTGTCCGTACCCACGGGCGGCGGTTTGTTCGACATCTGGATTATGCTCGACTCTCCGGTAGTTGTCGATGGGCCGTTTTTCGCCGGGTTTTTTATCAGTAACGTTATCGATACTTCGGTGCATACGGCTGTCATCACCGATAGTATCCCACCCGACTCCTGCGAATGCTTCAATGTTTGGGATCTCGAGGTCGGCCTGGTGGATCTTAACGCCAACCCATATTATAATTTTCCCGGCCGACTGGTTCTGTATGCGGCCGGCATTCCCGGCGGCGATTCCAGCGTGACCCAGCCCGACCCGGCGGTTATGCTGCTGGCACCCGATGTCGGGGACACTCTGTTCGAGAGCGTTGAAGTCTGGGCTGTGGACACCTCGGGTTCGGAGATAATCGAATATGTAACCTTCGCCTATTCCGAGGGCGGCATCGGCGGCCCCTACTATGAATTGGGCCGTGATTACGACGGTACTTCCACTCTGCGCGATGGTGTCAACCCCGCAGCGGTCAACTACGGTTACAATTACGTCTGGGATTTCTCGGCCATGACCGAGGGCCAGTACACCGTCCGGGCGGCGTCATTCGACAACAAGGGAAATTTTTCAATGGATTATCGGACCGTATATCTCGAGCCGACCCCACCCCTGCCGAAAATCACCAGTCCTGAAGAGGGGACGGATTTCTGCACCTCCCTCGATTTGACCATAGTCTGCAACGACGAGAATATCAGTCTAATGGAAATATACCGCCACGTCGCCAGTCTTGATTATTCGGTCGGGCTTACGGTACTGGCGCAAAACAGCCTGGGTGACGACAACGGCGATCCCGATGACGGTAATTACGCCGCCAACGATGAATTCGGCGATTACTACTGTGGTCCGGTGGCAGCCGCGATAGCCGCCAACTTATGGAACGACCGCGGTTATACCAGTGTCCTGACCGACACCAGCGGCGCAATCGATATCGAGACACTGGCCGAGAACCTGGCGGCTGCATTCAAGACGAGAGAGAATCTCGGTACTTACGATGACGACCTGTATGCCGGACTTAAAACATATTTCGCCGCCCACGGCGACGAGCTCGATTTCCGTTTTGTGAAAAATCCGAGTTATTTCGACTTGCGCCGCCGGCTCGAGGATGAACAGAGCTCGGTTATTATCGGCCTGAGCGGCGACCCCGGTTTGTGGCTGGCTCTGGACGGTTTCGATGGCTGGCGGCAACAGGACAACAGTTTCTTTATCAAGGTTTCCAACCCCATAAGCGGCACCCTGGTCAGCTATGCCATGCGCGACCTGACCGGATACAGTGAAGTGTATATCGACGGCGACTGGCAGGCCATCGACATCATGGTGTCCTTTGTCGCCAGAGACTGGACGGTCACCCAAACCATGGTCGGCTTCGATATGGACGGTTCCAACGGCTGGTCATTCAGCTGGGTTCCCACCGGTATCGGGGAAGACAGTCTTACTTATTTTCGGGCCAGCACCAAAGACGCCACCAATATCAGAGGTAACGATGTTGCCCTGTACCGCTACAGTTGTTCGGAAGATTATATGAAGGGGGATTTCAATGACGATAATAACGCCGACATAGCGGATTTGATGTTCCTTATCGATTTCCTTATCAAGAGCGGCCCGGCGCCTGCGGGAGGAGCCGGTCGCGCCGACTGCAACTGTGACAATTATATCAACGTCGCGGATATCGTCTATTACATGAATTATTTGTTCGGCGCTTCCATCGAACCCTGTTATTAAGAATATATTGAAAAAAAGCCGCCTTCGAACGGCTTTTTTTATGTTTTATCGATAATCCTCACCAGACCAGCTGCCAGCCGGACGTCACCGGGACTTTCAACCGCTTACGGAATATGGTGCCGTCCTGGTTGTGGATAGTCATCTCATAGCTGGTGCTACTTGGTATCAGGGAATCAGAAGGTATCAAATCAAGAAAGAAATAACCGGTACTGTCGGTAGTAGCTGAGACGGTAAAAGGTGAGACCACCCGCCCTCCTGAGCGCGTCACGCCCTGGGGCAGGTATGCCGCGACGGTCGCCTGCCCGACCGGGTCGCCTTCGAGGTCATAGAGATAGCCATATACCCGGCAGAGTTCGGGAGCCGAAGGTTCACCGGGGTCAAACCGATAACCGTACACGGTGTCGGTTCCGGACCCGGTTACAATTATCGTATCATACGTATCGAAAATGAATCCGGTCGCATCGGCAACGACGAGGAAACTGTCAGTGTCGAGATTGAACGCCGCCAGACCGTTCATATCACTACGGCCGGTCGCTATCAGGGCGCTCTGATTGATATTCCGCACCGCTAAACCCACCCCGGGAATTACCTGTCCCGATGATGAGTCGAATGTCAGGAGCGAATAAGCGTACATTCCCGAACCGGAGGCCAGACCGGATATTTCACTGTCGAGATATTTTCCGAAGGTTCCGCTAAGGGTATGATTGGCTTGCGGTGTGTTCCAGACCCAGCGGGCGATCGAGGTGGAGTCACCGGCTCCCCCGGAACCGCGATAACTGAGCGAGTCCACCAGCACCGAATCAGCCGTCAGTGAGGCCAGCAATACTTTGTCGTTATGAAAGACCGAGATCGACTCGGGCGGATTCAAGAGGGTGTCAAGGGAGCCGTGGATATCGGCGCTGACATCGAAATGGCCGTCCCCACCGCCTGTAACTATCAGCCCGTGACCGTTGTCGGCCGTGATTTTAAACCCGTCCCCGGCGTTGCTTCCGGCGCAGAACTCCACAGCGCTGCCGGTCGCCCCACCTTCGACAAATATCCCCGGGGCGCCGCCCAGACCCCGGATGATTACCCCGGTATCAACCGAGATGACTTTTAATTTCGACAGGGTCAAAGTTCCCCCGCCGGAACCATCGAGCATCGCTTCCAGGGAATTGGCTGCCTGGTCGTCGCCGGATATCCGGGCCATGTTGACATCGTGCAAAGCCTGCGAGCCGAATCCCGCCTGGAGCGTATCGAGGACAGCAAAGAGGCTGTCCAGAACCGTATTGAGGCTGTCAATTGTCTCAGCCGTTTTGACGGCCGCCAGGCCACAGGAATCACCCATATTGTCCAGTTCCCAGCCGACCAGTTGAAAGTTGTTTCGAAACGGCGTTTTCAGCCAGCCGCCGGTGGCGTCGGAACGCGCGACAATAGAGACCGAGTAAACGCCCGGGTTTCCGACTCCGTCGATATCCGCCACCAGCGCCGACCAGCTGTAAGCGGTATCCGAGGCGGTTATATTCATTTTAACGCGACCGGTCACCCCGGTGATTACCTCGCTGAATACCGAATCTCCGGCACCGTCGCTCACCAGGATAAAAGTACTGTCCAGGCCGCCGATATTTTGTCCCAGGCTGTCCAGGTTGTAAAAAGTGAACGAGACGGAATCCTCGGCGGTGACCGAAACGGTCGAGTTATTCACAATCCCGACGGCGCAAATATTCGCGGACAGGAATAACAGCCCGATTATAAATAAAACCCTGCTCATTTTGTCTCCCTGTTTTAGATGAATCTATAATCATCATGTTGGCGTAATAATACATACTTTCATTCCGAGGCTTAACATCTCCGCTTAAATTCATGGTGTTTCGGCGGCGGCGGGGTTGATATTCTCCGGGAGTGCCCTCGGTATAAAAGACCAGCAGCGAACAGGCCGAGGCACCGTCGCCAACCGGCCGTTCATACTGATAGAAACGGCGAAACGCCCCGGCGTCGGAATTGTTGTCCTGAATGAACACGGCCACCGCCTGGCCGCTCGACCAGCTGCCCCGGTTTACGACCTCCTGAATAATATTCTTGATATCCGGGGTGCGATACCAGGTCAGGAGGGTATGCGCCCCGATATCGTTCCAGGCGGTGGAACTGCCGGTCAGATGACGGTTATCGTAATCATTCCAGGTGGAAAAAGCGGCGGCGCTGTTGGTGTCCTCAGCGCAAATAATGGCGTTACAGGTCGTACCGCTTTGCGAGGAACTGCAGTGCAGGCTCAAAAAAGCGCTGTCGATGGTAGCCCCCGAGGGGACGGTGACATCGGTAAACCGGGCCAGATAATCACAGTAGTATTCGCCAGTAAAACCCAGCACGGCGTCGATATCGCTGGTGGACAGGTTGTTGTTATAGGTCTTGGCATCGTCGGTCCCAGCCGCAACCTGGGTTTTAAAAGATGCGGCGAGCGTCACCTGACCGGTGAACAGCAGGATAACGAGTATTATTAAGTTCAATCTCATTTCAACCGCCGCTTTTTTTCTTCCCGGCAGCTCTGTTTTTCTTTTTGGTTTTCTCCTCGCCGGGTAAATTTTCACGGCGCACTTTCTCCAGAAGCCGCAGCAACTCTTTCTTGTCCTCCTCGCCGGGAGCCAGTTTCAGTCTTATTTGAATCAATTTTATCAAATCTCCTATTTTAACCGATTCATCAGCTTTTTTAATGAGCACCTTGGCATGTGTTTCTATCAGTGAGTCGATAGTGCTTTTATCCTCTTGCGTCAGTACCTTATTTTTCTCCGGCATAATTTTTAATTGCCCATCTCCATAACGAGCAGGTCCGCCGTGACCGGTTTTTCATCACCGGCGGCGCGGGCGATTTTGAACTGACTGTCCGATTCCGTCCCGACAACAAACACCGGGACATCACTTTTACTTCGGGGAATCACCAGCGGAGCGCTGATTTCAGCAGGCAACTGGTTACCGCGATGGTCAGTCAGCTGGTTGAAAGCGACTTCCTGGACGGTATCGGTCAGGTTGACGATGTTGAAAAACACGCCGCGGTTATTATCGACATTTTCAACGAGAAGAAATTCTGTCTCGCCCAGAGCGGGTAGCCCCCAAATCGAGAAATCGGGCACCAGCCAGGCACGGCGGGTTTTCAGCTTTTCCAGTCCGGATAACATCGGTACACCTCCTAACTTTTGACGGGGGCGCTCGGACCAATAAAAGGCGCCCGGAACGACTTTAGAAGTTTATCGCTTTGAGCAGCGTAGGTCTCGGCTAGTTGCAACCAGACCTGGGCTTTACGCTCACTGCCCGGCGCCACCGAAAGTTCCCGGGCGGCCGCCACCCGGCAGACAATCGTCAGCGCCCGGCTGGTGGCCGCCGACACCAGGGCCAGGTCGGCCCCGAACTGACCCTCGGGGTCAACCTCCCGTTCCACCGTACCGTTAGCTTCCGCCACGGCATTTTTCAAAATCTCATCGCTGAAACTTCGGTAAACCGGGCGGTAATCCAGATAGACCGTCTCCCCGGAGGCAATCCCACCCCCGGCCAGCCGCCGGATTTCACCTTTCTCGAAATTGACCTGATAGTCCACCCCCACGGCGTAAATCATAAACACCGCCATCCATACCGTCACCGTCTGTCCTACCGAAAGCTCACCATCCCCCTTGATGGACAACCCGGCAACGGCGTAATCGACGCTGTAATCGCTGTTTTCGACATAGATGTATCCCAGCGAGCTGTCGGAAGCCACCACCACCGAACCGGGCACCAGTGGTCCGGCAGCCAGGACTTTACCCTCAGCGGCCAGCATCACCGTCTGCCGCTGAAGGGATTCGTTCCGAACCGATTTGACAAGCAGAGAGGACTCATCGACCGCCCCGCCGTAAAACATAAGATAGCCGTCCCCGCTCAAAGTGAATTTCTGATCCGAGACCAGTTCGGCAACGATGCCCGCGCTCGGCAGGTGATGCCGGACCTGGTCGACATTGGTATAAGACATGCCCTACCTCCTGAAGATAATCTTTTCAATAAAGGAGACGGCCGCGACCCGGTCGGCCACCGGGCCGGTAGTATATGCTGAAGCTACTTCGATTTTCACCCAAAACCGGTTTTCACCGTTGACGATTCTTTTTTGCCAGTCGACCGGGAATGCGGCATAATCGCTCCACAGAACAAGAGCTACTCCGGCGGCGTCGAGATAAGGGTTGTCGCCGGTGGGCGTAATAGCTGTCCAGTTGGAACCGTCCCAATAACTGTATCCGACCGTGCCCCCGCCGCCGGGTGTGGAAAGGGTAAACTCCACATACCGGAACCGGTCATCCATGCCCAGATAAATTATATCCCCACTGCTTTTAAGCAGACACCCGGAGGCGGGATGGTACACATCGGCTGCCGTGGCACTCTGGGCCTGGTCGGTGCGGTCGGCATAACTTTCCGATACTTTATCGTATAATATCACGCCGTCGAACGGGCGAGCGTGAGGGTCGAGTATCTGGGGAGCGGAGAATACACCGGTCTGGCGGTCGATATATTTGATGGTTTTCTGCGAACCCGCCCAGGTATCAAGAAAAACGATCACCGGGATATTCTGGCGAAACAGGACCTGGGGGGATTCTTTGGAGCCGGCTGCGAGCGTCACTATCGCGCCCCAGTTGCTGCCGTCATACTCACGGTATTGCAGGTCATCATGGCTGAATACCACCGCCAGCAGACCGTCGGGGCCGACTGCGGCATCAAAGTTATAAGTAAGGCCGTTGCCGGTGGCTAAGGTATAAGCCGAGGTCCAGTCGCCGCCGGTCAGCGGCCGGGACCGGATCGACAGCTGTGTCCCGCCCAGGGTGTAGATAATGTGAATGTCATTCAGCCCCATAACCACCCGGGAATAGGCGTAAAGTGCCGTAGCGGATATTTGCACGCCGGGGTCGGAACTCCCGCTGCCCCATGAGGCGCCGCCGTCACTGGACGATTTCGCATACACTTGTTTGTTGGGGGAAATCAAACGCGAATAGCTGACCCACAGGTCTCCGCCGGGTTCGATATTTGCCGATGGGCTGTAACAACCGGAACCGTCATATATGGTAACTTTGGAACCGACTGCCCAGCCGCCGCTGGAGAACAACAATTTTTTGGTAACCAGAGCCAAAGTGGTCTGCTCGGTGTAAACGACATGAATATTGCCGGCGCTGTCCATCAGGCAGTCGAACGCTCCTTCGTCGCAATCATCGGCGACGCTCTGCCATTCGGACCATGATGAATACGGCCGATCGGCGTAAGCCAGTTTGATATCGTTTGGGCCGGTCTGGACTATCGCTGCCAGACGGTCGTAATACTGACCGCCGGACACCTTGAAAAGTTTCCGCCCGAGAGATTCCCCCAGGCCGGTGATTGACGATGTTGCCGTAATATTTTTCTGCATCTTCGACCTTTTTCCACTGTGGACCGGCCGCTATAGCCGGTCCACAGCCTTCGGTTTGAATTATGAATACACCGTGTCCAGAATGACCGCCGCGTCCTTGATGACCCTGGCATAGGTCACCGATTCGGTGATGACCGCCTCCTCGAAGCGCTGTTCGATGATTTTGTCGTACTCAATCATCAGCGGCTGGGTGATGACTTCCTCGACCGAGAAGCGGTTGTCAAGACCGATGACATAATCAGTGGGGACTTCATCGGAACGTACCAGTGTCGCACCCAGCGGACTCAGCAGATCACCCTTTTTCTGGAAGCGATAACCAGCCATGGGGTCCTTGAACTCCGCCAGACCAAGGATGGTCTTGAGGGTGTTAATATGACAAACGAGGGTGTTCATTTCGAAAGGTGCGAACTCAGCCCAGAGGGAAATGATATCGTCATAGTCGAGGGTGCCGCTGGCGGCGGAATTTATCAATCGGGTACCATTGTCGTTGCCGTCGCCGTTAATCAGGCAATCCACTACCATGGCGATCTTGTCGCTCTGCATCTTGAAGCCGATATACCACATCAGTACCCGGAACTGCGAGGAGGAACGGTAGCGAAGGGCTTTGTAACTGGTTTTGAGAGCCAGACCGTAATCGGTCACCGTCACAGCGTGGGTTTGTTCACCAACCAAAAGCTGGGGAATCTCGGCTCCCTCGCCAATCGGTCGCAGGGCGAATTTGGCACTGTCGGAGGTATCGATGAAGAACGGCGTGTAACGGTTGCTGGCGATGGTAGTGCTGTTAGCCAGCAATTGTGAAAGTTCCGGCCGCATAGCCTGACCCTTTTTGATTTCCCGCATCATGAATTCCGGCAGCAGGCTGGGAGCCTTCTGGTAAAACTGTTCGACCGTGGTGGGGGATTTTCCGCCCAGGCGTACCCCGGCCAGCACCAGCTGGCGCTCGAAAGCGTCGAG
>JAFGNW010000004.1 GCA_016926795.1 Candidatus Zixiibacteriota bacterium | reverse complement strand
TTCCCCTCGTTCCCACGCTCCGCGTTGGAACGCAATTCTCGACGCTCCGCGTCGATTTAAAACCGATTATTCTCTATCACTGGCAAACAAATATACTCACCAATAAAGATATAAATATCCGTAAATGCCGTCAAGGAATAAAATATGTCATTCCCAACTTGATTGGGAATCCAGGCTGTTTTCATTCCTGGATCCCCACTTACGCGGGGATGACAGGAGGATGACGTTCAACAAATGCAGGTCGGTTCTGAATCCGCCTTGAGCGGATGAAAAACCCGACAACCGGATGACCACGTCGTCCGCCTTCGGCGGACTCCTCGTTATGACGTTTTATCTACGATTACTAAAACACCGAGAACTTGAAATACTTGCGGGGATTTTTCTGAATGTCCGAGATTAAATTGTTCACCCGTATCATAAGGTCGGTCACTTCGACATACAGCGCCGTGTCGTTGACCAGCATCCCCATACTCCCCTCAGCCATATTAATCTTGTACATTATAGAGTCCAGTTTCGCGGTTGAGGCTGCCAGGTTGTCGTACAGTTGCGGGTCGGTTATAATCTTGCCCAGGGTGCCCCGGTTCTCATTTACCTGGTCGGTTAAATCGGTAATCGAACGCGACATCCGCTCGATAGAACCCACCAGCCGTTCCTGGTTGCCCTGCAAATCCTTCACCAGCAGACTGAGATTGGCTGAGAGCGTTGTCAATTTCACATAAAGCTCGTCGTTGACCGCCAGTTGTCCCAGCGTCCCCTCCCCTTCTTTCATGCGGAACAGCACCGTATCGAGATTGGCGACCAGATTCCCGGCCTTGTCAAGGGCTTCCTCACCGGCGGCGAACATCGAATTTACGTCGCCGGGGTCGTGAGTCGGGACGACATCCCATTCCTTTATAACCGTTCCCCCTACCGAACCGGGCAGAATCTCTACATACTTGTCACCGATCAAACCGATTGTTCCCAGTTGCACCTTGGTTCCCACGGTCAGCATATGCCAGATGGCTTTACGGACGTTACAGGTCACTTTTATCTGGCGCAGGGAATCGAGATTAACGAACTCGATAGACTTGACATTACCGATCTCGACTCCCGCCAGCCACACCGGCGAGCCGGTCAAAAGACCGTTGATGTTTTTGAAATAACAGACGAACTTGGCCTTGGTGTGAAAAATCGAGGTTCCACCGCCCATCAGCGAAGCCCAGAAAAGCAGAATTATCACAATCGTCAGCAGTATGCCGACTCTTAAATTTCCCCACCTGACACCGATCGTATTTTTCATATTCAAAACCCCTGGTTTTCTGATTATATTTTAAACACCGTTCATAAATTTCTTTTCCGCCACCAGGTCCATCGAAGCCCGGAAAGGTCCCAAAAAATTCCTGACTCTATCGTCCCGGCAGTCTCTCAGGCCGACAAAATCACCGTCAAACGCCACCTCTCCCTCGTGGATGACGATAAATCGTTTGGCGACACCGAGCGCATCCGCGATCTGGTGGGTCACCACTACGGTTGAGATAGACCGCTCCCTTGTCAACTTATTTATAAGGGTGAGCACATTCTCGGTCGATTGCGGGTCAAGCCCGGTGGTCGGCTCGTCGTAGAGCATGATTTTCGGGTCGGTGGAAAGCAGCGCTCGCCCGATAGCCACCCGGCGCTGCATCCCCCCGGACAGTTCCTCGGGCAGTTTGTCGATAATCTCCGAAGCGTCCAGCCCCACGAAACCCAGCATCTCCCTGACCCGCCGTTCGATTTCCTGCCAGGACAATCCGGTGTGCTCGATCAGGTAATAGCCGACGTTTTCCCCCACCGTGCGAGAATCGAAAAGCGCCCCGTCCTGGAACACCATTCCGATACTCTTGCGCAGTTCCTGTTTATCTTTCTCTTTCATGACACAAATATTCCGACCATCGATGCGAATCTCCCCCCGCTGGGGACACTCCAGGCCCAGAATCAGGCGCAGCACGGTCGATTTCCCCGACCCGGAGGGACCCATAATGACCACCGACTCGGTCGGGTCGATATCGAACGAGACATCTCTCAATACCAGCTTTTCGTCATAACCGAAATCTATGTTTCTGAACTCGATCATAAGTAACCCCTGAGCATCGGAAAGAAGAATTTGGTGAAAACAAAATTGGTGATCAGGATGGTAATCGACGACATCACCACCGAATCGGTGGTCGCCTGCCCAACCCCTTTGGTACCGCCTTCCGAGGTAAAGCCCTTGTAACAGGATATGAAGGCGATTACCAGTGAGAACACCACCGGCTTAACCAGACCGATAAAGATATTCCCGAACACCAATCGCTCCCGGATAGCCGCCCAGTACATCGTCGAAGATATATGGGCATGGAAAATAGCAATCAGCCAGGCGCCGAATATCGCCACCGCGTCGCAAATAACCGTCATTGCCGGGACCATTACGATGAGCGTAATCAAACGCGGGGCGGCGATTTTCTTGATAGGGTCAATTCCAAACGACCTCATGGCGTCGAGCTGGTTGGAACTTTTCATCGCTCCGATTTCCGCTGTTATTCCCGAAGCCACCCGGGCGGCCATCATCAGGCCGGTCAGGGTCGGTCCCAGCTCCCGCACGATAGCCAGCGACATAATGCGTCCCAGGTAATCCTTGGCACCGAAATCCGAAAGCTCGTTGGCAAAGGCAATAGCAAACCCCTGGCCTGAAAAGAGCCCGGTCAACACCACCAGAAACAGTGAACCGATACCGATCAGGTACATTTGTTCCATTGTTTCGGCGATATAAATCGGCCGACCGAAGAGAGAAGCCACCATCTTCAGGGAGAAGAAAAACAGGCGCTGGCTCTCGAAGGCAAAATGTTTCAGCCAGTTGTTGATTTTGCTGTGAATACTGACTTTCCTTTCCTTTTCCCCTGCAATTTTAGGTCAATTATTCTTCTTGTCAAGGTAAATAACCTTTTAATAGACAAACAGTTCACGTATATTATACCGACAAATATACCTAAGTTTCGAAACGTATTAAATTTGCCGAAAGGACCCCCAACTGATTATTTTTTATGTCTGACCCGAAGAAAAAATACCGCGCTCACGCTATCGCCCTCTATTCCGGCGGTCTGGACTCAACGCTGGCTATCCTGCTCCTGCTCAAACAGAATATCAAGGTCACGGCTCTGTTTTTCGCACACAACTTCGGCTTTATTCCTGACCCCGACGACCCCTCCGAAACCAATCCCTATACGGTCGCCCAAAGATTCGGTTTCGAACTGGAGGTGATTCACCTGGGTAGTAAATTCATCGATATCGTCCTGAAACCGCAACACGGTCGGGGAGCACACATGAATCCCTGTGTGGACTGTAAAATCCTGATGTTGCGCGAGGCTGCCGCCTATTTGGAAAAAGTCGGGGCTGATTTTATCGTCACCGGTGAAGTTCTGGGTCAGCGACCCTTCTCGCAGTTGAAAAATCAGATGAACCTGATTCTGAAAAAATCGGGGCTAAATGGGAAACTTCTCCGCCCCCTGTGCGCGCAACTTCTGCCTTCCACCGACCCGGAATTGAGCGGCCTGGTGGACCGGGAGCAGTTGCTCGATATTCAGGGTCGGGGTCGCAAACGGCAAATAATGCTGGCCGAGGAATACGGCCTCGAGGATTACCCCACCCCGGCGGGCGGCTGCCTTCTGACCGACCAGGGTTTTTCCAACCGCCTGAAAGACCTGATAGAACATTCCGAAGAATTATCCCCCGATAATATCGACCTGCTCAAAGTTGGTCGGCATTTTCGTATCGATAAAGATACCAAGGTCGTGGTGGGCCGCAACGAGGCAGAAAACGAGCGCCTGGAAAAACTGCTACGGCCGCACCACTTGCTTCTCGATGTCAACGATATCGCCTCGCCGCTCGCGCTTCTATCAGGACCGGCCTCCGATGCCAATCTTCAAACCGCCGCACTTTTAACCGCCCGCTATTGTTCGGCCCGCAACAGAAGCAGCGTCAAAGTCACGGCGTATCAAAACGGCAAGGTTTTCCGTGAGGTAACCGTTAACCCCACGGCCGATTTTGACCACACCCTCAAAGCGATAACATGACTTCCCCCGAAAAAACAAAAAAAGCCCTCTCCGTCTCCGGAAAGGGCTCGTTTAGTTTTCGGCTCTTGAGTAAAAAGCTTACTTCAGAAGAATCATCTTCTTGGTTTCGGTAAAGCTGTCGGTATCCAGCTTGTAGAAATAGACACCGGAGGATCTGTTGGAAGCATTCCAGCTGATATCCACCCGGCCCGCTTCGGAATACCCGTTGAACTGGTCCACCGTCTGACCGAGTACGTTAAAAATGGTCAGGGTGTAGTTGGTGGCTACCGGAACCGTGAAAGAAAGATTGGTTTCCGGGTTGAACGGGTTGGGATAATTCTGCATCAGTTCGAACTTATCAGGGACACTGGGGTTATTGATTCCGGACAGGGAAACGGTGACATTGTCGAATTTGGGATTTTCCACCGACTGGCCGTCGGGTTGCTGGAAAACGAATATCATGGCATGGCGCGGTTTCGTAGTCTCCGTAGCCTCGATAGTGATCTGGTTTACAGCGGGGTCCTCGATCTCAAAAACCAGGTTGGCCACCGGGCCGGTACCGTCGTTGAGAGCGTCCACCCGAGCCGATGACAGCTGGTTGATTAAACCGATAATGACCGTGTTTTCATCGTTGTTAATATCGGCGATTTTGAAGTCGAAATAGGAAACCCTGGTATTCTCAAAATCCACCTCTTTGAGCCTTACGCCCTCGGAGAACTTCAAGGGAATATCCATTGCCATCAAGCCAGTCGAGTTGGAAACCTCGATCGGTACGGTAATGGTATTAGCTTCCGCGCTCAGGGCGTTTCCTGCCGCCACTTTCGTAGCCGGCGCGGCATAAACCATGGCCGACATCAACACCACGACAACCACGATTGATAAGATTTGATAACGCTTGTTCAAAACTTACCCCCAATAATTTAAGGGTTGTTTACTGTTTTAGCTGTGACGCGACTTCTTGTCGCATTACAGCCGCTTTCCTCACGCAATACGACTTTTGCGGGTTAGTTTGTTAATGGCAATCGGGATATAAATGAAGTGATGTGGTTTCCTAATAACAATATAATTTAATATCCGTGTTTGTCAAGCCAAATCCATTTTAAACGGTCAAGGGCGATATTTGAAAGCCACTTCCTGATATTTATTCCGGGATTACTTCCTTATCCTATTACTATTACAACCATGTGACGAATTAGTTCCAACTCCGGCTTAAAAATTTTGTTAAAAAACGTAAAATTTTATATATCTAAAACGCAAAAATCTTTCCCTACGTTTGCTGTTTTTCATCGCATAAAATGCGCTGTGTTACGCAGCCCGGTGTGACTATTTTCACAAACATCGGACGGCTGAGATTTCTGTTTTCATTAGCAAAGTTTCTCTAAACCCGCTTTTCTTACAGGAAGATTTTCCCCGTTGTATAACCACCTTCTATTCGGTTTAAATGCTTGACTTACCCCCTTTGGATTCTTTAGCTTAACCGATACAAAGGAAGAATATATTCATCTTCTGGAGGTTTTTTGAA
>JAFGNW010000271.1 GCA_016926795.1 Candidatus Zixiibacteriota bacterium | reverse complement strand
GTAATCGTCGAGCAGGGTGTGAAGCTGCCTTATCAGGCGGCTTTTAGCCTGGCCGCGCAGGCCGAGGAGGATTATATGGTGTTTGGAGAGTACAGCATTAACCAGTGAGGGAATGACAGTCTTATCGAAACCGATAATCCCGGGGAACAGCGTCTCTCCTTTTTCGATGCGATGTAACAGGTTGCGGCGCATTTCCTCTTTCACGCCGATGCTTCGCCAGCCGGATTTTTTCAGCTCACCCAAAGTTTTAGGCTTATTTTTCGACATGTCTTTCTTTCTATTTTTCAGGTATAAATCATATATAGGGTAAACAAACAAAAGCAGGGGTGGGTTCGCTGTTTTTTTTAACTTCTAATGTTCTATATTAGTCTGAAATCCGTTCCGAGGTTATAAATATGCATATTTAGATCCTGAAATTACCCTGTTTACCAATTTTTTTTATTCCAGAGAACGGTTTTTAATAACCCCGTTGTAAGATTTTACAAGTTGCAGGGGTACTCAGTTTAGTATGGCATTTAATTATCAAAAGCCTCAAAGAAGAAACAAAATAGTAACCAAACAGTCAGGAGTTATAAAATGAAACACTTTATATTGTTAATGGGATTTTTATTATTAATCCCCTTTGCAGGTACTACGGCGAGCGATTTTAATTTTGCTCATGCCTGGACGGCAATGGATGTCAGTTATCCCACCGGGCTGGGCTGGGCCGATTTTGACGATAACGGCTGGATGGATTTATATGTCGCTAACGGCCTCGATGTTTACAGCCGGGCCAACACCATATATTTCAACGGACCGGACAGTTTGTCCCGGTCAGCCGGATATTTTTCTACCGAACTTGACCCTTCATGCCAGATAAGTATCGGCGACCTTGATAATGACGGCGACCCGGACGTGGTTGTCAGCAGCCTTGGTTTTACACCTCAGGGATGTCCTCCCTATATGCAGCTCATATATTACCATAATGACGGGGTACTGGATCCCACTTACACCTGGGCTTACGGGCAGAGCAACGGTTTTTCCAACGCCCTGGGGGATTACGACGGTGACGGCGACCTCGATATTGTCTTTACCCTGGGCGATTACTATACGAATCACCCGCAGAAGGCTGTTATCATTGAAAATATTGAAGGGGAAATGGCTACTTTCCCGGTTTGGTACCAGAACGTCGCCTCGGTGTCCTCCGATGCTGCTTTTGTAGATATTGACCTGGACGGGGACCTCGACCTTACTCTCACCGGAGACGCCATGAACCTGACCGTTGCCGGAGCTGTCATTCATTACAATAACGATGGCGTTATCGAAACCACCCCCTCCTGGCTTTCTCAGAACATCACCGGCGGGCCGCAGCTCGATTATGGTGATGTTAACGGCGATGGTTACCCGGATCTGGCTATCGCGGGCGGTGGTCTAACCGGCGGTTTTTTGTGCCTGTTCATAAACTTTGACGGGGTTCTGGAAACCACCCCCAGCTGGATAGTTCACAATTACTTAGGTCCCTGCTGCGTGGCCTGGGGTGACCTGGACGGCGACGGCGACCTGGATCTGGTAGCCGGCAGCTGGTACGAACCGGTTGTCGTTTTTATCAATGAAGAAGGTTGTTTGAGTGATACGGCGGTCTACGAAATCCCTTCCTCCGGAGCTACGCAGATGATTTCATTGAACGACTACGACGAGGATTATTTAATTGACACTTTTAAAACCGTCATCGGCGACGGTTCCCGCAAATTATTTCCGCTGAAGGAAAAGCCGATTCATAAGATATCGTCGGTTTCCCTGAACGGCGTTCCCCTCGATTTGGACCAGTACTGTTACGAACTGGAAAAAGGCTGGGTGTCGCTGGGTTTTGCCCCCGCCTTAAACGACACTCTGAGAATAAACTACATCTATTCACTGGATCTCGACATCGCTATCTCGGGCTCAGGAGGTTGCAATATCTTTGAAAATAAAACCCGGGAATTAATATTCTGCTATCCCAAAGGATTACCGCTGACTGTGACACGAGGTTTACAGACCGAAATCGAAGTGGTCGCGGAAGGCAGCGGCATCGGGATACCGCTACCGGGAACCGGTCAGCTGCATTATTCCCTTAACGGCGAACCGTATGTTACTGTTGAGATGACCGCAATCGGGGAGAGTCACTACCTGGCGGTACTTCCGGCGGTGACCGATTGCGCCGATGAGCTGAGATACTGTTTCAGCGCTCTGGAAATCAAAGGCCGACGGTTTTTCTCGGTTGATACCACTTCACCCTACACACCTCCAATTGTCACACAATCGGATATTGCGTTCGAGGACAATTTCCTGAAAAATAAATACTGGGGGGTCACCGGTGACGCCGTCGAAGGTGACTGGGAACGAGGTCAGCCGGCAGGCGACGGTTCCGACGGGGCGCCGACCGGGGATTACGATGGTACGGGCTATTGTTTTCTTACCGGCAATACTCCGGGCAGCGATGTTGATAACGGCTTTACGAAAATGATATCACCGACTTTTATCATGTCCGATTCGGGCGCGACTTTTATAAGTTATGCCTTCTGGTTCAATAACAACTGCGGGGGCAATCCCGACGATTATTTCAGGGCTTATATCTCCAACGACCTGGGCGTCAACTGGGTTCTGATTGATGATATAGACGGCACCGACGAGGAAGCTTCCGGCGGTTGGAATGTTCATACTTTCTATGCTGAAGATTACGTTTCGCCTTCAAACAAGATGAAACTCATGTTCGAAACCGCCGATGTTAATCAGCAGTCCTGTGTGGAGGTCGCCGTGGATGATATCAGGGTGACCACTTATTATTGCCGTCCGGGTTGCTGTATCGGCGACGTCGGTAATGTCAATTGCTCCGAAGAGGAAACACCGGATATCTCGGATATTACCAGATTGATTGATTACCTGTATATCAGCCATGCCCCGTTGTGCTGCCCGGCTGAAGCCGATGCCAACATCAGCGGTGGAGAACCGGATATTGCGGATATCACCCGTTTAATTGATTTTCTTTACATATCACATGCGCCTGTAGCGCCCTGCCCGTAAGGATAAGAACTCTGTCGGATATGGCTATAGGATTTCTTTGAAATACTTTTCGCGGTCGGTCTTGGGCACGGAGCCGGTGGGGATAGCGAGCACTTCAACCGTTAACGGCCGACTGCCTTTGATGGCGATTATGTCGCGTACTTTTATGAGGTAGGCGGGTTTGACCTTGCGGCCGTTGACTTCGATAAGGCCATTGGCGCCAAGCTCCTTGGCGACCGTGCGCCGTTTCACCACCCCTACCGTGGACAAAAAATCATCAATCCGCATCGGTCAGCCGGTAATCAATATAAGTTTTTTCTTTGATTTGCTCGATCCATTTGTCGACCATCCGACCGGTTTTTTCCTGGCGGGCCAGCTGTTTGATTTCGTCGAAATCCTCATCGAGAGAATATTGCTTTTCCGGGCGGTAATCGATAAGCTTTAAAAGGTACAGTCCGAACTGGGTCTTAACCGGTTCGCGGTATTCGCCGGGGGTCTTCCAGCCCTTGACGGCGTCGGCGAAATCGGGCGGCAGGTTGGCAGTGGCAAACCAGCCCAGTTCCCCGCCGGCGGCGCGGGTATCATCGTCGCCGGAGAAGGTTTTAGCCAGTTCCGCGAAATTATCGTTTTTACGGACCTCGCCCAGAAGCGAATCGGCCAGCCGGTAAGTCATCGCGGAGTCTTCGGGCGACGGCTGCGCCATCAGGAGGATATGCCGCAGTTTCAGGCGTTCGTCCTGTTTGCCTTCGCACTTGATGACGTGATAACCGAACTGGGTACGGATGACGCCGGAGATATCCCCCACGTTGAGATTGAAAGCCGCCCGGGCGAATTCCGGGACGACATCCTCGCGGCGGATATAACCAAGGTCGCCGCCGTTGGCTCCGGCTCCCATGCTGGAATACTGGGAGGAGATTGCGGCGAAATCGGCGCCGTCTAAAACCATCTGCCTTAACTCGGCCGCCAGGGTTCTGATGGAATCATCGATTTCCTTCGAGGCGCTGAAAGTCAGAAGTATGTGGGCAAGTTTGACAGCCTCGGGCTGATTAGGAATCGAATCCCGGAACTGGTCGTAGAACTCCTTGACCTCGTGTTTCGAAACGGAAACAGTATAAAGTTTGGATTGAATCAACCGGTTTTTGAGAAGCTGGTTCTCGATTTCGCCGCGGTATTGTTTTCTCAGCGTCCGAAGAGTCAGCCCCTCGTTAGCCAGAGCGTCCATAAACTCCTGGTCGGAACCGAAATTCTTGGCCACACCGGCGATATGTTCGTCGAGGGCTATCTCGATTTCTTCGGGTCGGACATTAATGGTCGTGTCCCGCCGAGCCTCGAATAAAAACAGTTTGTCGAATATCATCTGTTCGAGGATTTCGTCCTGGAGTTTCTTGAGCTCGTGCTCGTTTTTCGGCTGTTTCCCCGACTGGAAAACGTACATTTGGACCTGGCCGGCCAGCTCCGAAGCGAGAATTACTTCATTGCCGACCACCGCCACGATTTTGTCCACCATCTCCCGCTGCGCCGATACCGGGCACGAGAGGATGACCAGAGCCAGGAGAATTAAGATTAAACCGCACCGTTTCATATTTTATCAACCACCCATCTGCCCGGTCGTATCCGCCTGGACATACCTGTCCTTATCGATAGTCGACCACAGGGCATCATCATAAATAACCACCTTCGTGTTTTTCCTGCGTTCTTCGAGCCAGTTCAGGAAAATATCATTTTTCCGGTCATAAGTTATCCTGGCCTGGATATCACCCTTCACATCGAGGAAATTTTTCATTTCCTCTTTCTGCTTGTCGGCAACATAGAAGATGGAATACTTACCCTGAGTAACCACCGGGCCGCCGATTTTACCGACCGCTGTTTTACGGGCCAGGTCGAAAACCTCCGGGAACCAATCTCTTTCGATTACACCCAGGTCGCCGTTAGTGCCGCGCTTGCCCGCCCGCTCGGTCAACTCAGCCGCCTTTTCCTTGAACTTGTTCAGGGTTTTAATTTCCCTGGCCAGTTTCCGCGCCAGGAGTTCATCGCTCAAAAGAATCTCATAAACATGAATCTTGGCCTGGGTGGTAAACTCCCCGGGATGTTCGTCGTAATATTTCCGAATCTCCAATTCTTCCGGAGGCGCCGGTTTCGGCAGGGAATCATCCCGCATTACCGAAGCCATGTTGTATTCCTTGAACAGTTTTATTTTACGTTTGTATTCCGGGTCGTTTTCCAGACCCATCGCGTTGGCTTCATTCGTCAACATATCACTCGACTTGATAATGAAAACAAAAGTAGCCAGGGAATCGTAATTATCAAAATTAGGCCGGGCATTATGGGGATATTGCTTGATGGCATTAAGATATTCAAAGAGGGTCATCTGGCCGCCGTTCCAGGTAGCCAGAATAAGCTCCCGTTCGCTGCGGTCGAGCTGTTCGAGGTCAAAATCATTCTTGGGAAGGTTCGCCAGTATCTGGGGGGGATAGAGGTTTTCCCTTTTATGCATCAGATAGTCACAGGTACTCTTCTCAATCTGTATATTGACTTTTTTCCTGACCTCGTCGAGAAATTCCATGGTCAGCTGGTTTAATTTGCGCATCTTCAACTGGCCCTCGATGGAAGGCTTCATCGTTTCATAATCGCTGAACAATTCGTTGGGCTGCTTGTCGACCACCTTGATAATATGATAGCCGAACTGGGTTTCCACGGGGGGAGACATCTCACCGGGCTCCATCGAAAAGGCGGCCTCCTGGAATCCGTCCACCATCGAGCCCCAGGTAAAATAACCCAGGTCACCGCGATTGCGTTTGGCGCTGGGGTCGATGGAAAACTCGTAAGCCAGCTGGTCGAAATTCTCGCCGTTCATAATCCGCTCGCTAAGAGAATTAGCCGTGTCGAGGTCCTTCACTAAAATATGCGACGCCCGTATCTTGTACTGGAGATGGTTATAATAATCCTTTATCTCCGCCTCCGACACGGTGGCTTTGTCGAGTATCTGTCTCAGGTACAATATATCTAAAACGAACCGGTCCTTGTTAGCCAGCACCACCCGGGAGATTTCCTCAAGCTGGTCGATACCGATTTCATAGGCCGCCTGAATCAACAACCTCTTAATAATCAGGCTGTCGAGAAGCTCCTTTTTCTTGTCGAATTCATCCTGAGCAGTGGCGTAAGGAAACCGGAAATTTTTATAAAAATCCTGAAATTCATCGGTCTTGATTTCATAGTCCCCGACTTTCGCCAGCGTCTTTACCTCGGAACTGCCGCAACCGGACATCAATCCCAGACTAAATGCGGTTAAAATCAACAGGCCGATCAGATAACATTTTTTCATCTACTCTATCCTCCAATAACAATTCTATTTTTTTACCAATGATTTAGTCGTAAGTTCAAATAATATTAAAACTTATATATAATACATTCCGTCGGATTTGCCAAGCTCTTTCTAATTTGCTGTAAGACTTGATATTACTCGTAATCCGATTCCAGATAATCTTTGGTGGTGGACTGGCGGCTGAGACGGCGGGAGAGTTTTTTGGTGAATTCCAGGGCGGAATTCTCGCCGTAAACCTTAAGCATATGGTTCATGGCAATAACCTCTGAAATAACCGTAATGTTTTTGCCGGGTGATATCGGCAGGTTCATGAAGGGTATCTCCACCCCCAGAATAGTGGTGTAACGGTCCTCGATGCCCAGCCGTTCATAGTTTTCGGTCTCCGACCAATAGGTCAGGTTCACCTCGACTTCGATTCTCTTCTGCAACCGGATGGCCCGGATACCGAACAGTTCCTCGATATCGATAATACCCACCCCCCGGACTTCCATATGGTGGCCGAGGAGTTCGGAGCCGGAGCCAATAATGACATCGGGCGCCACCCGGGTGATTTTGCAGACATCATCGGCGACCAGCCGATGGCCGCGCTCGACCAGGTCTAATGCCACCTCGGATTTACCGATACCCGACTTGCCGGTGTACAAAAGCCCCACCCCGTACACATCCACCAGGGTGCCGTGGACGTTTATCGATGGCGCGAAGACGTTTTCGAGATAAGCCGCGAGGCGGTTGAAAAGCTCGGCGGTGGTCAGACGGCTGGAAAAGACCGGGGTATTGAACTTGTTGCCGATATTGATGAACTCAATCGAGGGCGAGATGCCCTTGGAGATTATCAGCATGGGGATATCGTGCCGGAAAAAAGCTTCCAGGTTGGCTTTCAACTCGTCCTTGGCCAGCTGGTTGAGGTAAGCCATTTCCGTCTCGCCGATAATCTGGATCCGTTTGTTGGGGAAACGCTCGAAAAAACCCGTGATAGCCAGGCCGGGCCGGTTGATTTCGGCGCTGTAAACCGTCTTTTGCAAACTGGACTCGCTGCTGTTTAATAGGGTCAGCTCCAGGTCCTGCTTGCGCGACTGGTATACTTTTTCGACCGTTACGTTTGCCATAATCGCCCGAAAATTAACTAACTCCCCAACACAAGGCAAGCATAAAAAAAGCCCGCCTCAGGCGGGCTTCAAGTATATAGTTAAGGGCAAAATAAATAGCTTAATCTAGTTTCTTCTGAATCTCTTTCAGTTCTTTTTTCATTTCTTTCAACTCTTTTTTGAGTTCCTTCATTTCTTTTTGATAAGCCTCGGTTTCAAAGTTGAGTTCATCCAAATCAAGTTGGTCCATGCTCTGATAAAGGCCTTTCATTTTGGGCGTGTATACATCGATGTTCGGTAAATCGGGAATGCGCAGATTCCAGACGTTACCGAAATTCGATTGTCCCTCGGTTTCGCCGACCTCTACCTTGACGAGTTCTTTTTTCATGTCTCGCAGGATAGTAATCTCGGCCGTTTCACCAACTTCTTTTTCCCGGATAATTTCCTGGACATCGCCGGCATCCTTGACCTCTTCACTGTCCACCGCGATAATAACATCGCCGGCCTTAAGACCCGCCCCGGCAGCCGGGGATTCTTCCTCGACCTCGGTAATAAGGACGCCTTCACCGTCTTTAACGCCGAAATATTCGCCCAGCTGGTCGGACAGCTCGCTAAGGCTCACCCCGATATAGGGATAGGTTTTGTCACTGAAGTAAAAATAACGGGGGCTATCTTCATTATCATCGTCATCACCGGTCCAGGCAAAATTCCTAAAAGATGATTTCTTCCGGCCCAGTTCTATTTCCACATCTTTCTTGTTACCGTCCTCATCGATAATCACCAGTTTGACCTTGTCGCCGGGATTTTGCTCCCGGACAAAATCAACCAGGTCCTCGGAAGTACGGACCTTTTTGTCGCCGAACGAGATAATAATATCGTCCTCGGCCAGACCGGCTTTGTCAGCCGGAGAGTCATCTACTACCTTATTAATGATGGCCCCGTAATCGACCGGAAGCTTGAAGGCTTCAATCAGGTCATCATCCAGAGTCTGGGTGTAAACCCCTATCCAGGCTACTTTATAAGACTGCTTGGTCTTGGCGAAACCGAAACTGAAAAGCAGGCAAAGAACCAGACCGACCAGAAGAAAGCTTTTGAAATATTTTCTCATAACAACCCCTTTCATTGTTGTCCGTTCGTATTTACTTTTTTTACGGGGCTTTATTTTTTTTGTTCCAGTATTAATTTTTCCGAGGTCTTCACGGAATCCCGGACAATTTTTGGCGGTATAAATAGATTCCCCCGGCTAAAGCCGGGGTTCTTACTTTTACAGACCTGCGGTCTGACCTGCTATTCGCTACGTCGCTTAGCTCG
>JAFGNW010000044.1 GCA_016926795.1 Candidatus Zixiibacteriota bacterium | reverse complement strand
TGAGGTGTATATCGAGCAGGCGCGGGACGGCGCCGTTGTCGATGACCACGTCGTTCAGGGCGTACGGCGAAGGGAGCTTTTTCTTGCTGTTGACGACGGTATTGAGAACCATCCGCTCGTCGAGGTAGTACCGTTTGGCGATAATCGCATTCAGGGCACAACTCAATTGTTTCGGCTGCAGGGGGGTTAAAAAACCCAGCGAACCCAGGTTGATCCCCAGCAGCGGCGTCCCTATTGGACCAGCGGAACGAGCCGCTGAAAGCAGGGTGCCGTCACCACCCATCGACACCAGAATATCCACCTCGCGGGCGATATCTTCGCGGGGACAAAATAACGGATAATCAGAAACCGTATCCTTGAGTTCATGGCTCAAGATTAATTCCTGCTTGGTTTCCCCGGCCCAGTCAATAATATCACGGATGGCCGTTTCAGCCCCGGTTCTCTTCAGGTTGGCTATTAATCCGAATCGCATAATAAATCCCAGTTTATATTTTCAGTTACCGAAGAATAATAAATCAGACCGGCTTATGGCAAGTAAAACAACCCCCTCATTTATATATTTGTCTATTATAATATTGAACCGGACGGTCAATCGTAAAGGTTTAAGAATCCTCAACGGTAAGCTTCATTTGACGGGAGCCGTTTTTCTTTTTCGAACCGCCGTTTTTGCGCAACACCAATTTTTGCAGCAGACCGGCGGCGGTCTTATGTTCCCGGTAAATCATTTCCTTAATCGCAAGGGCGATTCCCTCCGGGTCGAGGCCGACATCGCGAAGCAGTTCCGCACGCGTACCGTGGGTAACGAAATTATCCGGAATGCCCAGATTCTTGAATTTCCCGGTGAATTTCTCGTTAATCAGATAATCGGCGACAGCCTGGCCGAACCCGCCGCACACGGTGTTTTCCTCGACGGTAATAATAAATCGAGCCCGGTCTTTGACGGCCCTCAATATATCCGGGTCATGGGGTTTGATAAAACGGGCGTTAACGACAGAGATTTCAATCCCCTTATCCAGGAGAATTTGGCGGGCCTTCAGGGTACCAGTCACCATCGCCCCTACCGCCAGTACCGCGATATCGGTCGGTTCGGTCAGCCATTCCCATTTTTTCCATTCAATTTTCGGGATTTCCTTTTCCATTTCGGCAGGTACCGTGTCGCGGGGATAACGGATAGCGACGACTTCGTCAAGACGATGTTCGAGGGTGTAATGCATTATGGCGCGCAGTTCGTTTCCGTCTTTGGGAGCCGCCACGGTTATACCCGGGACAGCGGCCAGGTAACTCAAATCGAAAACGCCGTGATGGGTGGGGCCGTCGTTACCGACCAGGCCGCCGCGGTCCATGCAAATCACCACCGGTAGTTTCTGGAGGGCCATATCGTGAATCACCTGGTCGTAGGCTCGCTGTAAAAAAGTCGAATAAACGGCCAGATATGGCCTTATCCCTTCCGCCGCTAGGCCGGCGGCGAAACAGGCAGCATGACCTTCAGCGATGCCGACATCAAAAAAGCGCTCCGGAAATTTCCGCGCGAAATCATCCAGACCGGTGCCGCTGCACATAGCGGCCGTGATAGCCACGACCCGGTCATTTTTCTCCGCCAGCTCGACCATAGTATCGCCGAAAACCCCGGTATATGAGGGTAAAAAGGATTTCGAAGGGGGCACCTTGCCGGTCACCTTATCGAATTTACCGATACCGTGATAGGAGACGACATCGTTTTCCGCCGGGGTGAAACCCTTGCCTTTTTTAGAGGCGACATGAAGCAATACCGGTCCTTCAATTTTCTTGATATCCTTTAAAATCTTAACCAGTTGTGGCAAATCATGGGCGTCAATCGGCCCGAAATAACTGAAACCGAGTTTTTCAAAAAGCATGCCCGGCACTAGCAAAGCCTTGACGGAATCCTCAAGGCGGCTGATGGTTTCGCGGATTTTATCGCGCCGTTTGAAACGTCCGGTCAGCTCCCAGATTTCCTTGCGAAGTTTGTACAGCTTTTCATCGGTCATAATGCTGGTGAGATATTTGGAGATTGAGCCTACGTTTTTGGAAATCGACCAGGTATTGTCGTTAAGCACCACCAGCAAATCTTTTTTCAGGGAACCGGCGTTGTTCAACCCCTCAAAAGCCAGACCACCGGTCATGGCGCCGTCACCGATGACGGCGATAACCTTGTGTTTCAGTCCGGCCATATCCCGGGCCACGGCCAGACCCAGGGCGGCTGAAATCGAGGTCGAAGCATGTCCGGCGCCAAAAGCGTCATATTCCGACTCGGACCGCTTGGCGTAGCCGGCCAGACCGCCGTACTGGCGTATGGATGAAATCCGGTCTTTGCGGCCGGTCAAAATTTTATGTGTATAGGTCTGATGGCTTACATCCCAGACCAGCCTGTCTTCGGGCAGGTCAAAAACATAATGCAGGGCGACCGTCAGTTCCACCACCCCCAGGTTAGAAGCCAGGTGACCGCCGGTTTCAGCTATGGTCGAGACCAGAAGCTGCCGGATATCCTCGGCCAGCTCCACCAGTTCTTCAACCGCCAGAAGTTTCAAATCGGCGGGATATGATATTTTATCTAAATGCTTCATTCTACATCTATTATACACCCGAAACTATTTTTCTCTCTGCCCGATTAAACGGGCCAGATACTTCAGCAAATTATCATCTTCACCGTCGACAATGGTCAGGGCTTCATCAATTAATAGAGCGGCATCCTTTCGAGCGGTTTCCAGACCCACCGTGCCGGGATAAGTCGCTTTCCGGTTTTTGCTGTCCGAGCCGACCTGTTTCCCCAATTTAGCCTGGTCGCCCTCGATATCAAGGATATCATCGATAATTTGAAAAGCCAGGCCGATTTTCTCGCCGTATTCAGTCAATTTGTTAATCGTTTTCTCATCCGCATCGGCCAGAATGGCCCCGATTCTCACCGAAGCCCGAATCAGGGCACCGGTTTTACGCATGTGAATATCGGTAATTTCATCCGGGCTGAGGGCTTTCCCCTCGGCTTCGACATCGGCAATCTGGCCGCCAAGCATCCCCGATGTACCGATGGCCTCGGCCAATTCGTTGACCGCCCGGATAGAACCGGTTCTGGCCATCAACTCGAAAGCCACCACATGGAGCGCGTCCCCCGCCAGCACCGCCGTAGCCTCATCGAACTGCTTATGGCAGGTGGGTCTTCCCCGCCGCAGGTCATCATCATCCATACAGGGCAGGTCATCGTGTATTAATGAATAAGTATGGACCATTTCCAGGGCTGCCATAGCACAATGAATCTGCTCAAGGGGGTGGTCGATATCCCGATTACAATAACGATAGGCCGCCAGAGTCAGAGCCGGTCGCAGGCGTTTGCCGCCGGCCATTACCGAGTACCGCATTGCCGCATGTAACTTTCTGGGAGGCGCCGTCTCCGGAGGTAGATATCGGTCCAGTAAATCCTCCACCAGCCGGCGGGCGTACTCAAGATAAAATTGTCCGTCAATGGCTTTGGTGGGCATTACTTTTCATCCTCGTCATCGAAATCTTCCTCTACCGGCACATTGTTTTTCTCGGTTATGATTTTAACCTTCTTTTCCGCTTCACTGAGTTTCTTGTCACAGAATCCAGCAATTTCCAGTCCCTCGGTGTACAGCTTAATCGCTTCCTCCAGCTTGACCTCGCCGGATTCCAGAAAACCGGTAATTTCCTCGAGACGATTTATCGCCGCTTCAAAATCTTTATACTTTTTTGGCGCCGTCATATTCACCCGTTATTCTGTTTTTCTCTCTTTAACCATAGAAACCAAACGACCGTCGGCCAGAACAGTCTCCATCAATTCACCGGGGTCGATATCCTTACAGCTTTTAATCAGTGACAGGTCAGCCGGTTTGCGACTGACTGAATACCCCCGGTTTAAAATCTTTAAAGGTGACAGAGCTTCCAGCCGTGACAGGAGTAAAGATAATTTATTTTTAAAAACATCAAAACGATTTTTCCCGGCCGCCTGCAACAGCCGCATCAGACTGTCCAGATACTGCTGCTGCTGTCGTATCATATCCAGCGGTCGGGCAAAAACCGGACGCTGTAAAATCGAGACAAGCTGTTGGCGGGCATATTGTACCAGGTTGTTCAACTGCCGGGCCTGAAATGTTAGCCGATGTTCTATCAGCTCTCGTAGCTCCCTTTTCGACCAGATTACCAGTTCCGAGGCAGCCGATGGGGTCGGGGCTCTGAGGTCGGCGGCCAGGTCGGAAAGAGTGATATCGATTTCATGACCGACCGCCGAGACAACCGGTATTTTCGAAGTCGCGACAGCCCGCACGACAATTTCGGTGTTGAATGGCCAGAGGTCTTCCAGCGACCCACCGCCCCGTCCGGTTATAATTACATCGATGTCATCGCGGCGGTTGAAATACTCGATTCCGGCTTTTATGGTCAACTCCGCCCCATCCCCCTGCACCTGAGCCGGATAGATTATCAGTTCCACGGAATCGTTACGTCGGCGGGCGATTTGGATTATGTCCCTCACAGCCGCCCCGGTGGGCGAGGTTACGATACCTATTTTCAGAGGGTATTCCGGCAGCGGTCGTTTACGGTCCTCATCGAAAAGTCCCTCGGCTGATAGTTTTTCGTGAAGTTGTCGGAAAGCCAGTTCCAGTTCCCCCACCCCCACCGGCACCAGTTTACGGCAATTAAGCTGGTAATTGCCACCCTTTTCATACACGGTTATATTACCGAAAACGATAACTTTTTGACCGTTTTCCGGTTCGAATTTCAAAGCGGTGCCGACCGAACGCCAGATAGTTACCTTGATAACGGCGTTCTCGTCCTTAAGATACATATAACGGTGTCCCGAGGAATGATGTATATAATTGGATATCTCACCCTCGACCCAGAGGTCGAAAAAGCTTTCCTCCAGGGCGGTTTTAATCATCCGCGTGACGGCCGTTACGGTATAGGGTTTTATTTTCTCCGGCATATGCTTTATATAATGGAAAAAAATTTTTAATCAACAACTAACCATATCAAAAAAGGAATTGTGACAAACTAAGGATTTAGAGCCCGGAGTATTTTTTGAGCCAGTTTTTCGTTAATCCCCTTCAAAGCGGCCAGGTCCTCGACAGCCACGTTTTTAATCTGTTCGACCGAGCCGAATTTATTTAAAAGCATTGCCCTCTTGGCCGGTCCGATACCGGGAATATCATCCAGAACCGATTTGATAGTACGTTTGGAACGGACTTTCCGGTTATAATTGATAGCGAACCGGTGAGCTTCATCGCGGATTCGCTTGAGCAAAATCAAAGCCGGAGAACTTTTAGATATCGTTACCGGATCGCTCCGCTCGGGCAGGTACACTTCTTCCAGGCGCTTGGCCAGCGAGACGACCTGCTGCCGGTTAAAACCGAGCGAATTCAACTCCGCCAGAGTTGCCGACAACTGTCCCTTGCCGCCGTCCACCACCACCAGGTCGGGCGGAGCTGATTTTTCCTCGTGGACGCGATAAAAATAACGACCGACCACTTCCCGCATCATGGTGAAGTCATCCTGACCGACCACGCCTTTTATTTTAAAATGACGGTATCCGCTTTTTTTTGGTTGACCGTTGGCGAAATAGACACAGGACCCGACCGCATCGGTTTCCCCGGTGTTGGAGATATCGAAGCAGACCATCGTTTTCGGTGAAACCGATAGTTTCAATTCATCTTTCAGGGCTGTTACCATCTTGCTGGTACGCTCCCGGTGTCCTCGTTTCTGGATAAGCAATTCATCCAGGAGAAGTCGGGCGTTTTTGGCCGCCAAATCAACCAGCTTGACCTTGCCGCCGAAGCGCGGTGTCAATACTTTAATTCTGGAGCCCTTGATTTTTTTCAGCCAACGTTCGAGTACGGCCGCCTCCGGCAGTTCGCGGGGGATGAAAATTTCCTCGGGCAGGTTGGGTTGGTGATTGTAATACTGGGTAACGAACGACTCCAGCACCGTTTCATCGGTGTCGTCATCGTCGGCGGTCAGCTGAAAATCCTGGCGACCGATAAGGACACCCTCACGAATCTGCATCACCACCGCCACGGCGTCCCGGGCTTCACGAGCCACGGTGACTATATCACGGTCGATCACCTCTCCGACATCGGCGCTCTGTTTGACTATTACCGACTGGATAGCTTCGACCTGGTCGCGGTATAGCCGGGCTTCCTCGAATTGCAAGGCTTCCGACGCAGCATACATTTTTTCCGTCAAACGGTCGACCAGCTTTCGGGCTTTTCCGGACAAAATCATTATGATAGCGTTCACCTGTTCCCGGTAATCCTCGACTGTCTGCAGGTCCTCACACGGTCCCTTGCACCGGTCGATATGATAATCGAGACAGACCTGATAGGTCTTCCCTTCCGGCGGCGGAATGACATAATTGCAGGTACGTATTTTAAAAAGCCGGGTCAAAAACGTCACCGTCCGCCGCATCCCCCCGGAATTGGTATAGGGACCGAAATAGGTGGCCCGGTCTTTTTCCAGCCGCCGGACAATCTGCACTCTCGGAAACGGTTCCTGGGTGGTTATTTTAATATAGGGAAAATGCTTGTCGTCCTTAAGCAGGACGTTGTAGCGGGGCTTGTGTTCTCGTACCAGGTTGGCCTCGAGGATAAGCGACTCGACCTCGTTGTCGGTGACTAAAAGTTCCAATCCCGCTATATTGGTTACCAGCCGCCGGGTCTTGGGGTCAAGGCGGTCTCCGTTCTGGAAATAAGTACGCACCCGGTTGCGAAGGTTCTTGGCCTTGCCGATATAGATTATTTTATCCTGGGCGTTTTTAAACAGATAAACACCGGGCGAGGTCGGAAGATTTTTAAGCTTTAGCTCCAGCTTCTCAGATTTCTTAGCCATAACTATTAAACCCGAATATCTCCGAAATAGTTCGGGGAGACGGTTTATTTTAAAATCCGGCGGGCGCCGGCATACCGTTTGGCCCAGTAGGTCTCGCTCAAACCGCTGATAATGACACCGTTGGTAGTGGAAGAATGGATGAAATCGTTCTCGCCGATATATATTCCGACATGGGTGATTTTGCCGCTGCGGTCGGTTTTAAAAAAAACCAGATCGCCGAAGCGCAGTCGCGTACGGGGAACTTCGAGCCCTTCTTTATACTGGTCGGCGGCCGTCTGCGGCAGGTAAGTACGGTTGAAATCGCGAAACACCTGGAAAGTGAACATCGAGCAATCCATCCCCTGGCGATACTTCGAGGTTCCTTTATAGGGACGGCCCAGGTAATTATGAAGAATCTGCCCGAACCGGATAAACTCGTTGGTGGTCAGCACGGGTTTCTCCGTACTCTTGTCCTCGGGCGTCACCGGTGGGCCGGTTTTATAACGGGGATAGGAATTACAACCCAGCGAAATGAATATTACAACTACACTTAAAACTATGAACTTCATCAAGCCAACTCGGGATATATTAAATTAAACCTCTTTTTATAATATATCCGGGTTAGAAGAAGCAGAGCAACAATAAACAATAAGTAAAGCGGGTAAAAAAAGGCGGCCAGGAGCGTCACTAAAAGCAACGGCAGTTTGGCCGTCAGTAAAATCAGTTTTTCTGATTTAACGATAAGAGCCGCAAATATCAGCACCGCTCCGACGGTCGCGAGATAAGCCAGCCAGTCATAAGCGGAGTTGAAAGCCGTATAGACGGCGGCCAGCATAAAAATCAGCGCCAATAATAATGTGCCGGAGCGCCCTATAACGACAGCGACGGTTTTCTTGCCGGTGGCCCGGTCGCCCTCGATATCGGGAAGGGTAGTAACGCAGGTGATGGAAATAATCGTGAAGAAAAAATAAAACGGGTTGTCCCAGCCCAGGAGCCCGGCGTTGTGGAAGTTGATACCCGGAAAGACGGTCAGGGCGACAAGGAAACCGTAAGTATAGCCGTTGGCCAGAAGGCTGGTGACAGTGCGGTCCTTGAGGCGCAGGGGGGGCGCTGAATAAATATACCCGATTAAAAATATTTGCAGATAAAGACCCAGGATTACAGTCGAGAGGAATCCCCCCGCCGCAATGGGAACCAGCGAGACCGTGAGATAAGAAAGCATCATAGCTTTCGGCGTGATAATATTTTTCTGGAGGAAACCGACTTTTTTGTTAATCAAATCGGTTCGGTAATCATACACCTGGTTGATAAACAGGGCACCCGAGAAAAGCAGGCTGAGACATACCAGATTGACCAGGTCGACAATTTGAAAGCTGTTGCCGGTCAGTTGATGATGATAATGCAGGGAAACCAAAAAAACGGACCAGACCGGCATTATTAAAAGCGGCCGAGCGGCGAATATATAATCGAGAAACCTCATTCGACAAAGGAAATCAGGTACATAAACATGAAAGGCGCGGCGAACAACAGTGAATCGAACCGGTCCAGCACCCCGCCGTGACCGGGGATAATAGCCGAAGAATCCTTGATGCCCAGCGACCTTTTCCACATCGATTCCACCAGGTCCCCCAGCTGCCCGAAAACGGAACACCCTACCGATAGTATTATAATATGATAAAAAGCCAGCTGCTGAAATTTCCAGAAATACATAATCAGGCCGATAACAAGAGCGCCGGCGACACCACCGATAAAACCCTCGACCGTTTTATTGGGTGAGACCGCCGGAGCCAGTTTGTGTTTCCCCAGCCAGGAACCGAACCCCATCGCGGCCGTATCCCCCACCCACAAGAGGCCGAACAGAAACAGCAGGCAATCACCGCCGTCGACAAAACCCGAAGTCATAGGACCGATCCGGTCACCCAACAGAAAAACATAAGGGTATAAAAGGCCGATATAAATAACTCCCCAGACCAGCCGCGAATGTTTTTTGAAAAGCACCGGCGGCGGCTCGGTGCCGATACTGAACAGCATCGCGCTGATACCGAAAAAAAGGATGATAAGCGGAAAAGCCGGGTAATGGCCGTTGCCCCAGAAATTACTCTCCAAAAGCTGGACATACCGTCCCGACAGGGATGAAACCGAGAAAATAAAAAAAACCGAGATTAAACTGACCAGCGAGACGGAGCTGTACCAGCGGTGACCCTCGTTGATGACGAACTCGGAGAAACCCACCAGAGCGAAAAGGAGGACCATGCCGTACAGCCACCAACCTCCCTGATAACAGACCCATAAAATAATCGGGATAGCCACTGCCGCCACGGCGATGCGGGTCATCAGGTTCCTGCTCATTGGTTGTCCTTCTGCAGTACTTTGCCGAACCGCCGCTCCCTTCCCTGATAGTCCAGGACGGCCTCAAAAAGTTCCCTTCGCCCGAAATCGGGCCAGAGCGTATCGATTATATACAACTCGGTATAGCTGGTCTGCCACAAAAGAAAATTGGAGATGCGCTTCTCGCCCGAGGTCCGAATCAGGAGATCCGGGTCGGGGATATTGGCGGTATAAAGAAAACCCGAAAAAAAGCTCTCGTCGATTTCGCTGATTTCCAGATTACCGGTTTTGGCGATATTGACAATCGCCTTGACGGCGTCGAGGATTTCTGACCGGCCGCCGTAATTGAGCGCCAGGTTAAGAATCAAGCCCTTGTTGTTGCGGGTGCGATTGACTGCGGCGGCAAGAATCTCCCGTCGTTCCGGAGAAAAGGCATTAATGCGACCGGTAGTGATCAGCTTGACATCGTTTTTTATCAATTCTTCCAGTTCGCTCAGGGTGGTACGGGTCAAAAGCGACATCAGGGCATCCACTTCCTCCTTGGGGCGCTTCCAGTTCTCCACTGAAAAAGTGTAGAGTGTAAGATACTTGATATTTATTTCGCTACAGGCCTTGACGACTTCCTTGACAGCTTTTACGCCGGCCTCATGACCGAAAGTACGGGGTTTGTTGCGGGCTGCCGCCCAGCGACCGTTACCGTCCATAATGATGGCGATATGCGCCGGCAGGCGGCTGCGGTTTTCACGTATTTTTTCTTTTAGCGCTTCAAGGTTCATAATTTATAATGCCCAATTTAAGAGCCGCGTTTTTTATATCAAGTTCAAATAAAATTAAAAATCAGACGTCAGCGCTCGCGGTAAACCTTTATGTCGCTGATGCCGGTCTCCAGACGATAATGCTCGCTGAAAAATATTCCCCGTTTAGCCCCAACCTCCCAGACGGAGTCGGGAAAAACCAAACCTTCCACCTCGACAAAACGGTAAGAACGGCTGTAACGCTGATAATTTTCCTTCTTCGGATAAAAGAGATACATCCAGCGAAGAACGTAACGGTCGCGGTCAATGATCAGCAGCCCTACCGGCCGCGGATCCTGAGCCGACTCGGTGTCGAAACCGATCGCCAGGTCGGTTCCGCCGGTATCGTTGGGGTAAAAATACCGGATATAATCAAAACCGAAAATATCGGGCACGCTCAAATCCAAATTTTTGAATTTCCCGGGGTCACCGGCCAGCGTTTTCGTAGAATCGAGTTTCCCCCAACTATAAAAATATTCCGACCGCACCGAATCGACATTCTCCACTCTCCCCTTGCGGCCGATTTTCATATAATGCGAAACTGCGACAAAGGAATAAACCGCCCCGGTCTCGACCGGGTCACGGCTCCTGCCTACCCGCCCGGCTTTATCCCAGTAGAAGTCCAGCACCGGGTCGTCGTCAGCACCGACCGGCAAACCAAAAGACAGAAATATCGACAGAAGGCTGATGACAACCGCTCGGCGATAACCTTTTTCAGCGTTAACTTTCATATTTTTTATCTATCCGATACTTCTCAAAAAAACACATTCCCTTACATAATAAGCTTTACAGCCCGATATCTCAATATTTATTTTCTTTCAGAAAAATAAGCATATTTTTTTTATATGCCCCCGTTCAAAAAAGTTCCTAACGGACCGACCGGGCCGGACGTAATTAATATACAGGTTGTTTTACGTCCGACCGCTTAAGCAGGAAAAAGGGAGCGGCGTGCCGGGGGAACAAATCAGGTAATTAAAAATTCATCCAAAACCCTGAAGGAGGGATAAATGTTAGTCAAAGACATCCTGAAAGGTAAGCAGAAGGAACTGGTCACAGCCCTTCCGAATACGCCTGTCCGGCAGGCGATGCAACTTTTAATCGACAATAAAATCAGTTCCCTGCCGGTCGTGGATGAAAACCGGAAACTGGTCGGTATCATCAGCGACAAGGATATCTTCAAGAAGATTTTCGAGACGGAGGGCGATTACTGGGTTTTCACGGTCGGACAACTGATGACGACCAACCTGATAGTCGGCCTGGCTGAGGACGAGCTGTCCTATATCGCCGCCCTGATGACCAATAACCGTATTCGTCACATTCCGATAGTGGAGCAGAACCGGATAATCGGCATCATCTCGGTGGGAGATATCGTCAAAACTCAGATGGAACATATCAAAATCGAGAACCGCTATCTCAAGCAGTATCTGAATGGCTCCTATCCTTCATAATACCTCCGGCTGACAACCGAATTCAGCAAATAAAAAAAACCGGCCTTAAGGCCGGTTTTTTATTTTTACCGGGGAAGCTTCACACTTCCATAATTTCCTTTTCTTTTTTATCCATCAAAACGTCGATTTTCTTGATGAAATCGTCGGTTATTTTTTGCACTTCCTCCAGGCCGTCCTTTTCCTGGTCCTCGGAAATATCCTTGTTCTTCTGGGCTTTTTTAATATGTTCGTTGGCGTCGCGGCGGATATTGCGGGCTGCCACACGGCTTTCCTCGGCGATTTTCTTACAATGTTTAACCAGTTCCCGGCGCCGCTCCTCGTTGAGAGCCGGGACGTTGATACGGATAATCTGACCGTCAACCGAGGGGTTCAGACCCAGGTCGGCTTTCTGAATGCCCTTGACGATATCGCCGATGGTGGTTTTATCGAAGGCCTGCACCACCAAAAGCCGGGCTTCCGGGGCGCTGATAGTAGCCACCTGGTTGAGCGGCATGGTCGAGCCGTATGCCTCGACCTTGACCGAACTCAAAAGGTTGGGGGTAGCTTTGCCCGTCCTGATGGAACTCATCTCCCGCACCAGGGCTTCGACGGTTTTATTCATCCTCTCTTTGGTCTCGCCATAAATTTTGTCTAACATAAAAAGTCTCCCTAACTAGATATTTAGCTTCCTATTCGTTCTGAGTAACCAGGGTACCCACGTCCTGACCCAAAACGACTCGTTCGAGGTTCCCTTCTTTGGTGAGGTTTATTACCCGCAGCGGGATTTTACTCTCCATTAAAAGGGAAACGGCTGTCGAATCTATCACTTTAAGTTTTTGGGTGAGAATGTCCATATAAGTCAGGTGGGGATAAAAAACGGCTTCTTCATCTTTCTTGGGGTCGGCTGAAAAGACACCGTCCACATTGGTGGCTTTGATCAACAGCTCGGCACTTACTTCCCTAGCCCGCAGTGAGGCGGCGGTATCGGTGCTGAAATAAGGGTTGCCGGTTCCGGCCGCGAAAATCACCAGGCGACCCTTCTCCAGATGGCGTACCGCCCGGCGGCGGATATACTGTTCGGCGAAAGCTTCGATTCGCACCGCCGACATCACCCGCGTGTAAATGCCCATTTTTTCAAGCATGTCCATCAGCGCCAGAGAATTCATAACCGTGGCCAGCATGCCGATATTGTCGCCGATAACGCGGTCCATCCCCCGCTCGGAAGCGTGTACCCCGCGAAAGATATTCCCCCCGCCGACCACCAGGCCGATTTCGACGCCGTAACTCTTAATCTTTTTTATCTGGGAACAAATAGATTCAACTGTCCGGGTGTGAATCCCGTACTCACCGGGGCCCATCAGGGCTTCCCCGGACAGTTTCAGCAGAATTCTTTTAAAAGCCGGTTTACTACTGTCGGTTTCCATGTTATTCACCGAGCCGGTAACGAACAAAACGCTTGATGACTATGTTTTCACCCAGCGCGCCGATCGTTTCCTTGACATAATCACCGATGGTCTTGTCATTATCTTTTACAAACGGTTGTTCCAACAGAACGATCTCAGAATAATATTTCTCAATCTTGCCATCAACAATTTTATCAATTACCTTGGCCGGTTTGCCTTCGTGTTCCGCCTGTTTGCGGTAAATTTCTCTTTCCTCGTCAACCATTTTCAGGTCGACATCCTCGCGATTGACACAGGCCGGAGCGGTGGCGGCAACGTGCATCGCAACATCGCGGGCGAAAATCCTGAAATCATCGGTCCGGGCGACAAAATCGGTTTCGCAGGCGATTTCCACCATCACGCCCAGCTTGTCGCCGGGGTGAATATAGGAAACTATCAGACCTTCACTGGTTTCGCGACCGCTTTTCTTGCCGGCTTTGGCTATGCCTTTTTCTCGGAGAAGGGTAACAGCTTTTTCAAAATCACCTTCGGCTTCGGCCAGGGCTCCTTTACAATCCATCATTCCGGCTCCGGTTTTATCCCGAAGTTCTTTTACCATTTTTGCAGTTATTTCCATTGTAAATCAACCTCTGTCTATTTTATTCGTTGTCGTCTTCGTCTTTATTGGAAGTGTAAGTTGTCAAAGGCGTTTCCCGTTCGGCCTCGATAGCTGCCTCTATTTCGGACTGGGACACCCGGGTACGGGATTCAATCGCGGCGTCCACCAGCTGACGCATTAGCACCCGGATGGACTTGATGGCGTCGTCGTTGCCGGCGATGGGGAAATCGATCGGGTCAGGGTCGGCGTTGGTATCGATAACGGCGATAATCGGAATACCCAGATTGCGGGCCTCAGCCACGGCTATCTTTTCCTTCTTGGCGTCGACGACAATAACCAGGCCGGGCAGATAGTTCATATCCTTGATACCGCCGAGTACCTTGCTCAATTTGGACGCTTCGTGCTCGATTTTGGCGGCTTCCTTTTTCGTGAATTTCTCCAGCGTCCCCTCTTCCTTCATGCGCTCGATATCCTTCAGCTTTTTGATCGACTTTTTGATGGTGTTGAAGTTGGTGAGCATCCCCCCCAGCCAGCGCTCGGTCACATAAAAACCGCCGCAACGGGGAGCTTCCTCGAGAATTACTTCTTTGGCCTGCTTCTTGGTGCCGACAAAAAGAATTGAGCGACCGCTGCCGACTACTTCCTTGACTTTTTTCTTGGCCTTGTTGAGCGCGTTGAGGGTTTTCTGCAGGTCGATAATGTAGATGCCGTTACGGGCGGCGAAGATGAACGGCTTCATCTTCGGGTTCCACCGACGGGTCTGATGACCGAAATGCACGCCGGCTTCCAGAAGTTCCTTGATTTCGGGAATAATCATACGAATCCTTTAAAAACGGTTGAACTTTACCCCGGCGTCACCCCCGTTCGGGCCCGAGGAATTGGGACCCCCGAACAGGTCAACCGGGACTGTTTATTTCCCTTACGGGATAGATATTAAATTTTTATCGCTTCGAGTACTGGAACCGTTTGCGGGCTTTGGGCTGACCGTATTTTTTACGTTCCACCGCTCGCGGGTCCCGGGTTAAAAAACCACCCCGGCGCAAGGCCGTACGGTAGTCGGGATTAAACACCACCAGAGCGCGGCTGACCGCCAGCCGTATAGCTCCGGCCTGCCCCGAAAGACCGCCGCCGGTGGATTTACACTCAAGGTCCAGCTTGCCGAAAGTATCGGTTGCCAGAAGCGGAGCCTTGACATGCTCCACCAGTGATTCGCGCATCAGGTAATCGGAAACCTGTTTTCCGTTAACGGTTATCTTACCCTTACCGGAAAAAATACTGACCCGGGCCACGGATTCTTTTCTTCGACCGGTAGCTGCAAATGTATTTTTATCTTCCATAGTCCTGCACTGAAATTAAAGTTTCAATTTATCCGGCTTTTGAGCCTGGTGAGGATGTCCGGCACCGGAGTAAACGTGCAATTTCTTAATCATTTTCCGGCCCAGTCGGTTTTTGGGCAGCATTCTCTTAACCGCCAGGACAAAAACCTCTTCCGGCCTGGTCTGTAATTTTTCAGCTAGGCTGGTTTTCTTGAGTCCGCCCGGATAACCGGAATATCGATAATATTGCATGCTGTTCATCTTATTCCCGGTAACTTTCAAACCCGAGGCATTGACAGCCACAACATGGTCACCGGTATCAAGGTGCGGGGTAAACACCGGTTTGTTCTTACCTCTTAAAATATCCGCCACTTTGACCGCCACGCGACCCAGGGTGGCCCCTTCGAGGTCGATTACAATCCATTTCCGCTTGTTCGGATCTACTTTTGGTATAAATGTCTTCATTACTTCTTATTACCTATCTCCAAATTTCCGGTAACCTTTCCTAAAAAGCAAAAGAATATAAACAGTTTTTTTTAAATGTCAAGGTAGAGATAGAAATTAAAGAAAAAATCTATTGTTCCCGACATTTTTAATTGTAATATCGACTTTCGCCGCAAGATATTTAGCCGTATTGACTTAACTCGAACAAAAAAACGGCCGGAGACTCTTTTCAGCAGCCTGAAAAAAAGTTTTTTTTGGGTATTTTACTTAAATTCATTTTAAAACCGCCCTCTAATTTCACCATTATCATGCCAAAACCTGAACAGAGATACCTGTTTTGTCTTTAGAATCGGTCTAATTTTCCGATAAATATTTTATAAAGAAAAGCTTAGAGGATAGAGAAATGGCGGTAGAAAAATATCTTGAATTATTTGAAAACGTGATTGCCAAACAGACCGAATTAGTCGGTCGGGATAAAGCCCTCTCCCAGGCCAAAAAAGCCGGTCTGGGTGTATCTCCCGAAGGCCATATAGTCAGTTGTGCCGACAACCCGCAACTGGTGCTGCTGCGTTTGATCAGATATTTCGCCGAGGGCAACAATCTTGAAGCGTTAAATCAATGTATGCCTTTGATTAATGAAATGGAAAAAATCCAGGAAGTCCTGGAAAAGGTTTAACCCAGACTTTTTCGAGCCGACCTTATCAGTTTCAGCTTGAATCTTTCATCATAAGCACCCCCCCGGGAACATTTTCCGCAGGAAGCCATGCGCAGTCTTTTCTGCCGGGGATACTCTTGCCCGCAGCGAGGACAGGTATATACATACTTTGGCGGTCGGGAAAGTGCCGGATGAGTTTGAGCCTTCACCGAAGCACCGATTCGCTCAGCCTCCTTTTTAAATACCTGGTCATGCTTCAGATTCAGAATATGGATCATCTCGTGTTTGAGAGTGTCGTTTATCTCTTCGGGAAAAATTTCATGATATCGGCGGCCGATTTTAATTATCCGGTTGTTGGGGGAATATGATCCGGCCGAGGTCATCCGGTTGGAATATATTACCCTGACCCTGGGCAATTTTCCTTTAAAATACACAAAATTGTACATATCGAAACGGCGGGCCAGCTCTTTTTCGTCCGGGAGTTCATTCATTTCCGGTCTAAGCTCCTCCGGAGTAACCAGGGCCTGCTGTCGGGCGCTTTCATTTATTTTGGTATATAATGTGGCCGGCGCCGGTACGGTTATCTTCTCTGGTTCAAACAAATCGTAATTCAGGACTCTCATGGCTCTGGTTTGTATCTGACTTTTTTTCGGCATAATATTATGTCGTTTATCCTGTTAGCATCATTATCGGCCGGACCTATTTATCTCTTAACCGAACCGTTATTTGCGACCGCCGGGGATAATTCCCCGGTCGGTTATAAAAGCTGTTATCAACTCGTTGGGGGTAACGTCGAAAGCCGGGGAATAAACCTCGATTCCCGCCGGGGCGACCGGGATCCCGAAAAGCCCGGTGACCTCGATGGGTGAGCGCTGCTCGATATTTATTCTATCACCGCTTTCGGTCACCATATCAAAGGTAGACATCGGGGCCGCCACATAGAAAGGAATATCATGCGCCCGGGCCAGCACCGCCACCGAATAGGTACCGATTTTATTAGCCGTATCGCCGTTTTTGACGATTCGGTCGGCACCCACTATGACGCCGTCGATTATTCCCTGCCGCATAACCATCCCGGCCGTATTGTCCGTAATAAGGGTGACCGGAATCCCGGCTTTTTTCAGCTCCCAGGCGGTCAGGCGGGCCCCCTGGAGCAAAGGCCGGGTTTCATCAGCGTAAACCCGAATATTCTTCCCCTGTTGATGGCAGGTATAAATAACACCCAGGGCGGTGCCTATTCCCCCGGTGGCCAGGGCTCCGGTATTACAATGAGTCAATATGGTATCGCCGTCCTTGAACAATTCAGCGCCGTACTCCCCAATTCTTTGGCACATCAGCCGGTCTTCTTCGTGAATCGCCTCAGCCTCGTTCCAGATGATTTCCAGAGCAGATGCCAATGAATTCAAGCCGTTTCCGGGGATTTTCCCGAGAACCCGGTCAACAGCCCAGAAGAGGTTGACAGCGGTCGGACGGGCAGCTTTGATTTCCGCAGCCAGTTTTTCGATATTCGAACGGGTGGCGTCGCCACTTTGTTTGAGGGCTACCGCTAAAGCATAAGCGGCGGTTATACCTATCGCCGGGGCGCCCCGAACTTCCAGGCGCCGGATAGCCCGGATGAGCTCCCGGTAATCTTCGTAATCGTGATAGGTTTCTTCCCCCGGAAGGCGGGTCTGGTCCAGTAGCCTTACTTTATCACCGACCCGTTCTACCGCCTTGACAATCATTATCAGCTTTCCCCCGTTATCTGAACCGCCAGTCGGCGCTGACGAGCCCGGTTGTCAAATTCCAGAAAAACCACCTGTTGCCAGGTCCCCAGGGTCAATTCCCGGTCGATAAAGGGAATGGTCAGGCTGGGTCCGATCAGGGCCGACCGAAGATGGGAGAAGCCGTTGCCGTCGTGCCAGGTCTCATCGTGCTGATAAGCCTTATCGGAAGGCACCAATTTTTCCATAAGCTGCGGCAAATCCTGCAGTAAGCCCGGTTCATATTCCAGGGTGGTCAGGCCGGAGGTGGCGCTGGGCGTAAAAACCACCACCGTCCCGGATTTCATTTCCGATTCCAGAACCGCATTTTTCAATTCATCAGTTATGTCAACAATATCCCCGGCACCCCGGGTATTGAATTTTATTTCACTGTTTCGCAACATCCTAAATTATACCCCATTTTTTCAGGGTAACAACAATTCATCGATGCGTCCATCACTAAAATATGTAAAATACCGGGCGTTCGGAGGCCGTGGCTTGTCCGGCCGGACCCCGGCAATGGCAGCCCCCGACCTTTCAGAGCGGAATATAAACAAGCAGTCCGCCGGCGCCAGTTAAAAAATGCAGATTTTTCGAAGTCTCAAAATAAAACCGCCGGGGTGGCTCTCCCCGACGGTTCTAACGAAGTGAATATAGAGAGTGAAACTATTCGACTTTGACGTTGAGTAACATCACAATGCCGCCCCGTGGGTCAACATCGTTGGCAGTGATGGTATAATCGCCGATGCCGGCGGGGGCGGTCCAGGTGAACGGACCGGCCTCACCATAACCGTTGGTTTCTCCGGTGTTGGGCGTTACCGCACCCACTGTGGCACTCAGGTTGATGGTATGATCGCCGAGCGGGTTACCGGCGCGATCCTTGACTATTACCGAGAAAAAGATGGTTTCACCCGGTGAGGCATTGGTCTGTCCGTCAATCAGGGAATTGCCACTGTAGGCGTTTCCGGTCAGGAGGTCACAGGCGAAAACCGAATAAGCAGCGTGTTTCCAGTACTGGACATAATCGGTCGCCCCGATACCGTCGTCATTGCCGCCGGTCAGGGACTGATCCTGATCCAGAACCGCCGAGGTAATCTTAACCCTGGCTCTGGCACTGTAACAACCATCCTCGAGGGTTCCCCCGGCCACCGTAAGGTAAGTCGCGTCGGCATCAAACGTCGTGGCATTAATGACCGGATTGCCGTTGAAATCATAACCTTCCACCATGACAACCACCTCGGACTTGCCGTCGGCGTCCATACTGGCTGGCATTCCATAACAAATCAGGGTATCGCAAAGGTGCGAATTGTAGAACATGCTAGTGTCGGCTACGGTACCGCCGGAGGTTTCAGCCATAATATAGACCCGGCCGTCGGCCGAATCGACATTATTGCCGGAAAACCACAGGGTGGTGGCGATACCCTCATGGTCAACAGTTCTTTCCTCGTGAGATTTCATCGTCCCTTCGTCACAGGAAAAATAAACCACCGTGGAATCGTTGACCGGGTTGAGGAAGGCATCCGAGACAACTGCCACGATTTGATTTTCCTCCCCGACTTCGTCCCAGAAATCGACGTTACACCCTTCCGACCCGACTACGATATATGCGGGCGGTCCGGCCGAAACCAGGACCTGGGTGGCGTTGGAAATCACCGTGTCGTTATAGGCGCGGACGCGGATGGTACCGGAAATGGTGCCGGAATGAATCGGGCAGGAGGCGATACCCTGGCTGTTGGTCAGGGTTTGATAAGTGCTGTCAGGCTCGACTGTGGCCAGATGTTCGCCACCGCCGGGACCGTCGGTGATGAAGAAGGTTATCGGCACGCCTTCGGGCATCGGGTTACCGTTGACGTCATAGGCGGTGGCCCGAAGCATACCGGTTTCGATACCGCCGGTATGCTTAACCGAAAGCTGCATGGAATCGGACGCCATGAAAATCGAATAAAGCAGAGCGTCCGGCGTCACCTGAAGGGTGGCTTCATCGGTAGTAAAAATACCGTTATCGTCGACCGTAACTTTTATATAAACGGTCAGGGCTTCACTACCGGAAATATAATTGACGCTGACCGTCCCCGTTCCGCCGCTGGTGTAAGCGACCGAGGGAATAATACCGAAACCATCCCAGTGTTCGTTACCGTTGGCGTCGAACACCAGGGAATCGATACCTTCCGACCAATAGCCGTTACTGTCGATATCCACAAATTTTTCACCGGCGGTAATCTTTACCAGCGTGGAATCGGCGGCCGGATTACCGGAACCGTCAACCACCGCGATATCCACCCGGGCCGTGTCCATGCCGGTGGCAACCAGCAGACTTGGCGTTATGGAGATATCCAGGCTGCCGTTGGAACCCGAAGAACTGGTGGAAACGGTCAGGTTAATAGTCCGGGTATAAGCACCGTTATTGATACTGGCTGTAATGGTCGCCGTACCGGTGGAACTAGCCGTGAACATTGTAAGGGCTTCACCGTTAGCGTCGGTGGCTGTATCCGTAACGGTAAACGTTCCGGCGTTGGTCGGATTAACCGAGAAACTCACGTCCTGGTCAACCACACCGGTCCCGCCGTCAAGAACCGTGACCACGATAAACGCCGTCTTGGCATCGCTCAGATTGAGCGTGGTGCGACTCGAAGTGATAGAAACCGTCGTACCGGCTGAGGCTGAATCGGAAGTGCTTTTCGAGTCACAACCGGTCAGCGTTAATAAGACAAAGGCAAACAAGATTGTCGCCATTGACAGATACAAAGAGGATTTTTGCTTAAACATGACCTCTCCTATATTTGTTAAGTTCATTTTTTATCAAGGCAATTGATGAAATCTGTTTCTTTATTTAGTTTATCGGAATTTCAGTGAAATCTTTTAGACATTAAAAACCCCCGTTATCCTTTAAAAACGGGGGTTTTTCACGAAATCTTTTAATTAATCAACCTCCAAAAGCCAGGCCTTCGTCAACGATAGTCGGAGTGACGAAAATAACCAGATCCCGGTTTTCCGACCGCTTATTGGTATATTTGAAGATGATGCCCAGAATGGGGATATCTTTCAGAACCGGGACGCCGATTTCGGATTCGATTTCATCCTGGGTGGTCAGACCGCCGATTACGGCCGTCTGGCCGTTGGCCACGATGACGTTGGTTTCGGCGTTGCTGGTGTTGATGAGAACGCCGTTAGCGTTGAACTCATACGTGGAACGTTCCGGTTTCAGATGCATGAGAATCTGATTCTCGGCCGTGATATGGGGCGTTACCGATAAAATCGTACCCACTTCCTCAAAGGTGGTAATCACGTTGCCCGATTCGTCGAACTGTTTAATCGGGACTTTCTGGCCCATCTGAATTTTGGCTTCTTTGTTATCGATGGTTGTAATTTCCGGATGGGCGACAATTTTGCCCTTTCCGCTGGAAACGGCGGCATTGACAATCGCTTCGGCCGTCCAGCCGCTCTGCAGGGCGATTACGGTGTACCGGGCAAACGGGTCGGTAACCCGGTCTTTACCCATAATTTCCAGCGTCTGGTCGTAATTGCGACCGGATTCGGTTTCATAGGAACCCTGGACAATCCAGTCCAGACCCAGTTCCTGCAGACCCTGGGAGGATATTTCTAGAAGCTGGGCGGAAATTTTTATTTGTTTGGCCGGCTTGTCTAGTTCGGCGATATAGTTGAGCAGATTCTGCATATTATCCGGGACTTCCTGGATAATAATCGAATTGGAACGGGCATCGCTGAAAGCCTTGCCGCGATCGGTCATCAACGATTTCACGGCGTTGACGATATCGTCCGAGGTGGAGTTGGAAATTTTAATAATTTTCGTATCCAGCCCGACCAGTTGCATCTGGTCCTGGATATGCTTGCGTTCATCGGTCAATTCCTTGCGGTACTCTTCCGACTTGAGAACCCGGATATAACCGTCTTGCTCGTCAACTACGGCCAGGTCGTAGGTGCGGCCGATAATATCCATCGCCGTCCGCCATAAGACATTCTGCAGTTTGATAGTGACTGTTCCGGATACGTCGGGAGCCACAACCACGTTGACACCGCCGTAATCGGCCAGGAAAGTCAGGACCGACCGGATTTCAGCGGCTTGAAACTGAAGATTTTTAATCGGTTGCGAAGGGTCTTTTATCTCTTCGGCCGAAGCCAGGCAGAGAAAAGTTACTACAAGGGTAACGATGCCCAGCATCATAATGGGTTTTCTGAATTTACTCCGAAACATATCAACACCAGCCTTTCGTTTTCTTTAATATTCTTCTATCTTTAACGCCACCGTCCGACTCCAGCCGTATTCGAAAATCTGGAAATAGACGCGATCGTTTTCAACTCTTAAGACATATCCTTTTTTGACCTTATCCCCCGATTTCAGAATATAGCTGTAGCCTTCGTTGTCCTCAAACAAGGCCCGGTTGCCGGAACCGGATTCGATAATACCGACCAACTTCAGGCCTTCCACGTTGGGCAGTCTCTGTTCGATGGGGCTGTCATAGGTCCGGCTCTCGTTTATAAGAGTCTCAAATGGATCCCGATAGGATCTCGCTTTATATTTAACGACCAGCCGTTTGGGAAATTCCGCCACCAGGGTGCCCTTGATTTTAGTGGGCCCGGTGGGACTGCGACGGAACCGTGAGGTCGACTTGCTCTTGGTTTCCTTTTCCTCAACTTTCGGCGCAGCGGCCGGTTTGCTCTCGTCTCGGTCCGCTGCCTCTTTGACCTGCTTCACCGGGGCCGGTTTAACCGGCGATGATTCGGACTGAGAGGGTTGGGACTTGCTTTCCTTTTTGACCGAACCCAAGGGAGCGCTGCTGTTATTCTGGTTGGTCTTCCGGGTTTTCTCTACCGTCGTATATTGAGGAGTTTCCTTTTCATCCGCCGGTTTGCTTTCTTTTTTCGGGGGCGGGATTTGCTCTTTCACCACCACCGTCGGTCTGGCTTCGCTCTTCTGTTTCTCGACCGGCAGCGGTTTTTCTACCTCGGTTGCCGCCGGTTTCGACGAAACTTCTTTCTCGGTCTTCTGAGCCAGAACCGGTTGGGCAGGCTCCTTCTTCTCTATTTTCTGAGCCAGAGCCGAGGTCGGGGTTGTCGTCTTTACGACCGGTTCCCTGACCGCCGGTTTATCGGCGGGAGGTTCCGCCTTGGCTACCGCCGGGACGGGGATTTGGTCGGCCTTTTTCTCCTGCTTTTTCTCAAGGTCTGAAAGATATTTCACCGTCGACCAGGGAGCGAACGATTTAGTCTGATTGTCCTGGAAATATACCGTTATGACGCTGTTATCGGCATCCACCCGGTAGACCACCGCCTCCTCGAGGTCGAACACCACCCGAACGATTTGTTCCGGCTTGACACTGTACTGACTGGAGCGAACGCTCTGAACCAGGCAATCCGGCAGGTCCGTGAAATTCTGCTGTCCGAGGTTATGGGTCGCAGCCAGGACGTCCACTATCACCCGGAAGGGTTTGCCGTCTTTGGCGTCCTCCGTCTGGTGAACGAAGCGGATTTTCCCGTCAACGTAAATCTTCGCCACCGTATTATTCTCGAGATAACTCAGCTCGACGTTCGTTACCCGGGCCGCGAAAACCTGTGAAATACCAAGGAGAACAAAAATCAATATATAAATCATTTTTTTCATTGTTTACCCATCTCCTATAGCACGATCTCTTTGAGTCGTTCTTCATCTTTGACAAAATATGTTGACAGGACGAAGGTGGCGGTCATGGTTTCCCGCTTTTTACCGACCTCCTGAACTTTTTGGTCATGTTCCGCTTCGGCAGCCGAAATGGCAATATCGTTGGCCTTAATCTCCATCTGGGAGATATTGGCGATAAACGGAAAATTCGCTATGTAGCTGACGAAGGTGCCGAAATCGTGGTAGGAGCCGGTCAATTCTATTTCAAAGGAGGCGACGTTATAAAACTCCTCGGAAGTAATCGGCAGGGGTTGTATCCGGGTAATTTTCGAACCGGTCAGCGAGGAAGCTGTATGCAGCTGTACCAGGAAGGAGGGAATCTGTTTTACTTCGGGCAGCAGCGATTCGATTTCATGATACCTTTCCACCAGCGAACTGTATTCCAGCTTGAGAGCATCCAGTGACTTCGCCTTCATCTCGACATTCTTGAGATTGGTTGTGATGGTTTCGAATTCCTGGCTTTTCTGCGAGATTTGATTGTCATACCGGGAATAAACCCGCCCGTACCAGAAATAGATCACTATCAAGAATGCCACTACGCCTATTATAATCTTCTGATTTTTGGGATCTTTGAAGTCCATTAACCCTTACTCCTAATTTAAAGTCTTGTGACTGGTTTTAGAGTCTGAGGGTGTCGTCTCCTCCTCGGCCTGGGCGATCTGCTGCTGCAATTCCTCGTCGGAAAGGTAGTGCAGATTACAGGACATCACGAAATTATATGCCTTCTCCTTCTCCCCGAATTTGGTTTCGTTGCTGGAAAGCAACTCCACTTCATCGAAATAATCGGAGCGCATCATTTTAATCATGAAAGCCGCCAGGGCGTTCAATGTGAAGGCATACCCCTCCAGTTCGACTTTCCTCATGGTCGGCAGCTGCGACGCCGCAGCCGGCGCCGGCTCCTGTTGTTTTTTATTCTGAGCCTTCTGTTCGGGAGAGGCCGTTTCCTCGATTCGTTCCTTGAAACTACCGAGCCAGACGAACTCCGGAACGTTACGGGCCATATCTTCGAGAATCCTGACCCAGACCGTCCGGTGGCGATCCAGGTTTTCCACGGCCTGCATGCGCTGGGTTATTTTACCCTTGACGTCAATCAGACCGTCCACGACACGGATATCCTGTTGCAGAATAGCGGCCCTTTGCTGGGCTTTTTCGATATTCTGTTCCAGGTTGCTGAGCTGATAGACCTGATAAAAAGTAATGCTGACCAGCATAACCATCACCCCGAGCGCGGCCGCGATGGCGTAAATACCGGTCTTGCCCAGGGATATCTTTGAACCTTTGAGGTAATTCTTGGGAAGTAGATTTATTTCTATCATTTTTCATTACCTCGCTTTCCGCATTGCCAGACCGATGGCCACTGATAACAGGGGCGCAATTTTTTCCGGCTGCAGATACTGGAATAATTCCGGGTCATAATCGATATTGCGCAGCGGGTTGGCGATTTCCAGGGGGATACTGAGCTTGGACTGCAAAAACTCCGGCAGATAAGGCAGCAGCGCCCCGCCTCCGGAAAGTACCAACCAGTCTATATTGTCAATTTTGTTCTGCGATTTAAAATAGGAGAATGCCATTTCGATACCGGAAATCAACTCATCGGTGGCTGAGATAATGGTCGCCTTGAGCATATCCTGGTCGATGGAGTCCGACATCTCGCCCTTGAGTGCTTTCGCGGTCAATTCCGGGTTGAGACGGAATTCTCTCTGGATGGCGTTATAAATCTCCCTCGTCCCCGCCGATACGTCGCGCGTGGCCTTGAACAAACCTTCCGACAGGTAAGTGATATTGGTCACGTCGAAACCGATATTCACCAGCGCCGTCACGCGGGTGGGGTCGATCTCGTAATTGTTCTCGTAAGCGTTCATAATCGCAAAAGCGTCATCATCGACAACCAGCGGTCGCAAACCGCAATCCTCAATCAACTCCAGATACATCTGCAAATATTCCTTGCGGGCGGCTACCAGCAGGACTTCCATCTTATTAACCTCTTCATCGGTTTTAATAATATGGTAATCCAGACTGACATCATCGATGTCAAACGGCGCGCGTTGTTCCGTTTCAAAGAGAATCGCCTGTTCCGCTTCCGGTCCGGTCTTCTTATCAATCGTGAACTTGTCGGTGATAACACCGTGACCGGAAATAGATACGACCACATCTTTGATTTTCGGGTCGGTTTGGTCTATTAATGACTGGATATTAAAGATGACGGCTTCACGATCCCGGATTTCATCCGCCACTATAGCCTCGGGCGGAAGCTCCCGGATGCCTATCGCAGAAACCGAATAACCACCTTTACCGTGGTCAAGCTTGACCAGCTTCAAGGAGTTGGCCCCAATATCCAGACCAACCGTTGACTTATTCCTGCGTGGAAAAATCATATAACACTCTATTTCTTTTTTAAAATTTTTGTCGTTTTCCTATAGCTCTAATACTTCTAAGGTTATCGGCAAAAAAGACTTTCAATTAACGGATTATTTAAAAAATTATCGAATCCACAGCCTTATTTTGCCTCCCTGAAAAGTCAGCTAAATTCATCCGTTATGTTAGCTTATCGGAGTTTTTCCCTGAGGCCTTTATATATTTTAGTATTTTGAGGTAAGTACTTATAAGACAAAAAAATACCCCCTCAAGCCCAAAGGCCGAGGGGGTATTCAATATACCCATTATCAGTAAAAATCAGAAGTGCTGTGAATTCGACCCGTCGAAGCCAGTACATTATTGGTAAAAACCGCCACCACTCCCTCAGAATAGGCCAGCATGACAAGACTTCCCCCGCCGTTGAATCGGCAGGAACCGTTGGGCCGGAAAAGAAAAACGTTGTTTTCTACATCGGTAACGATATAGCCGAACTCCGGAGGCAGGGTATCCGACCTGATAATCGAATCACCCGAGACAAAGTCAAAACCGCTCAGATTTACCTTGTCTTTAAAAATCGTGTAAGCTCTACTTTCCACATCGAAGTGAAGTCCGTACTGCTCTTTATCGGTGATAGCCATGGAACGGGCCAGTCTGAAAGTTGAATTTACAGCACGGTTAGCGCCGTTATAACGATGGCGTTCATAGGCGATTTGAAAACGCGGGACAGCCATAGTAGCCACGATACCGACAATAACCGCTGTTATCAGTAACTCAATTAAGGTTACTCCGCGATTTGACAGAATTTTTCTTTTCATCATATCACCTTATAACTTTACGAAAATTGTAATCATTACATCAACTCTGTTAACAGTTAAGCACAACCTGTGCCCCACCAACATAAATAATTCAGCCTTAATAAAAAACGTTATCCCCTTCTCTTACAACACGTTACCTGAAAACATGAGGGGGCGGACAAGCTGTCCGGAACTTTATATAATTGGCGCTGATTATATAAGTATGGGATTCGACCAATATTATTGGTAAAAACTTAAATTCCTTCTTGATGTTAAGGAATTATCCCTATATTTACGAGATAAAAGATATACTATAAATGATGAAAGGGAAAATTGATGTTTACGTCACTGAAAACTACAACCTTTTTCCTCACCCTTCTCATAACGGTCGGCCCGGCAAATATTCCCGCCCGGGCCGGAACGGATATACCCGCCTTAAAAAAGCAGCCGGTTATCTATTCCCAATCAGAACAGATCATTTCCGACAAGACCCGTCAATATCTGTCAACGGACAGCGACCAGAAAGTCAAGATCTGGGTTTTCTTCACCGACAAACAGGTTTTCACCCAGGCGGATTTTGACCGTCGGGCGGCGACTGTCACCATCGGAGAAAAAACCCTGGCTCGCCGGTCCAAAGTCGGGCGGGCGGAAGTGGTTTTCGCCGATTTGCCGGTCGTTGACAAGTATCTGGAAGAAATCACTGCTCTGGGAGCGGAACTGCGGCGCCGGTCCCGCTGGCTCAACGCCGCCAGCTTCGACGTTCCTTATGACCGGTTGAACCGGATTGCGTCCCTGCCTTTCGTAAAAGCCATCAAACCGGTAGCCGGCTTTAAAAAAGACTACGAAGTTTCAATCAAATTCGACCTGCCCGAATCTCAGGGAACCCTTTCCGCAACGGCTCTGAACTACGGCAGTTCTTTCGGTCAACTCGACCAGATAAACGTACCCGAGGCACATAACCAGGGCTACACCGGCAAGAGCGTAACACTGGCGGTGTTCGACACCGGCTTCCGCAAGAGCCATGAAGCTTTCGCCGCTCATTATGCCCAGGGGCGGGTGCTGGCAGAATGGGATTTTATTTTTAACGACGGCAACACCGCCAACGAAGCAGTTGATTGGTCAAGCCAGTGGGAACACGGCACCGGCACCTGGGCGGTGGCCGGCGGCCATAAGGACGGTCAGCTATACGGTCCGGCCTATGAAGCTAATTTCTTGTTGGCCAAAACCGAGGACGTGCGTTCGGAAATGCCGGTCGAGGAGGATAACTGGATCGCCGCCCTGGAATGGGCAGATTCGCTGGGCGCCGATGTCGTGACCTCATCGCTGGGTTATACCGACTGGTACACCTACGCCGACATGGACGGTCAGACGGCGCTGATTACCCTGGCGGCCAACCTGGCCGACGGCCTGGGGATTGTCGTCTGCAACTCAATGGGTAACGAGGGCCCGGGAACCGGTACTCTCATTACTCCGGCTGACGCCTTTAATATTCTGGCGGTCGGCGCGGTATACAACAGCGGCGGTATCGCCAGCTTTTCCTCGCGGGGACCGACTTACGACGGTCGCACCAAACCCGAGGTCTGTGCCCAGGGCGTCAACACCTACTGGGCCGCCTCCAGCTCCGATGCCGGGTACGGATACGCTAACGGCACCTCACTGTCCTGCCCGCTCGTGGCGGGAGCAGTTTGCGTTTTGATTCAGGCTCACCCGGACTTTACCCCGGAAATGATTCGCACCGCTCTGATGGAAACCGCCTCGAAAGCCGGAAGTCCGGACAACACCTATGGCTGGGGTATTATCGACCTCGAGGCCGCCCTTGACTGGGGCGCTAATTTCACCGCTGACGTCACCATCGGCGAACCGCCCTTGACAGTCAACTTTTCCGACCTTTCCACTCTCACTACCCCGACCTGGTACTGGACCTTCGGCGACGGGGTAACCTCGGACGAACAGAATCCCGTTCATGAATACCAGAATCCGGGAGCTTACGATGTATCGCTGACAATCGAAACCGCTTACGGCCCGTTGACCAACACCCGGTTGAGTTATATAGTGGCCCTGGCAGATACTCTGAAAGCCGGCGACACCATCGGCCCGCTCAACACCACGCTGGAGGTAGCCGTCACCGCCGTCAACAATATCCCCCTGCACCGGTTGCAAATCCCGATTGAATACGGGGGACCGCTGAATTTGAAATATGAGGGGCATATTATTGAAGGCTGCCGCACGGCTGCTTTCGAGGATATCGGTTATATCAATTACGACGCCAACAACAAGCGCTTTACCATTAATATGGAAGCCGGCAGCGCTCCCGAACTGGAGCCCGGCGACGGCCCGGTGCTCAAGCTGAAATTCAAAATCCAGAGTATTGATTCGGCCGCGACCACCAATCTTCTGGCGATGGACGGTTATTCTTCTTACGAAGCCAGGTTCTACGGTGAAGTAATGGATTACCAGCCCGAACTTCAGGCGGGAAGTATCAGTTACGGCGGCTGCTGTGCCGGTTTGACGGGAAATGTCGACTGTTCCGCCACAGAAGAACCGGATATCTCCGATATCACCCGTCTGATTGACTATCTGTATATCAGCCATGCCTCCCTGTGCTGCCCGGAGGAAGCCGACACCGACGGTAACGGTGGTGAGCCGGACATCTCCGATATTACTGCTATTATCAATTATCTCTATGTCAGCCAGGTACCTCTGGCTGCCTGTCAATAGCCTTAGACAGAAATATAATCACAGCCGTCTTTTAACGAGGACGGCTTTTTGTTATGTTTAATTAAATTACCGGTTCATCCGATAAGGCAGAATAAACGCAACAACTGCCTTTTGAAGTTATGGTTGACAATTTGCGATTTTTTTATAACTTGTTTATACAGGCTATCATATGGTCCTGCCGATTAATGTACCAGAAAATAATTTCTCTGAAAGGAAAACCTTCATGTCTTTACGTTTAACAAACAACAAATTGTTCCTTTCACTGTCGATAATATGCTTCATTCTGGTTTCCTCGGTTTTCTCAGCCGAGCAAACCCCTTTTCTCAGGAACGAACCGGTCGTCCTCGAAAAACCGGCACAGGTGATCACCAACGCCGTGTACCGGTACCTGAACGAACAGGATAAAGAACGGGTGAAAATCTGGGTCTTTTTCACCGACAAAAAGGTTTACACGGCCGATGATTTTTCCCGGCGGGCGGAGGGTGTTGTCATATCGGAACGGTCGCTCAAACGCCGGGCCAAGGTGGCGATGGACAAGGTGGTGTTCGCCGACCTGCCGGTGGTTGAGGAATATATCCGGGCAATTGTTGACCTGGGTGCCCGGCACCGGCGCTCCTCGAAATGGCTCAACGCCGCCAGTTTCGAAATACCCCTGGATATGCTGGACCGGGTTAAGGAACTGCCGTTCGTAAACTCTATCAAACCGATGGTCGGTTACAAGCTCGAGTACGCGGCCGAACAGAAAACCCTCCCTACCGTTAATGAGGAAACCCTCACTCCCGACGCTCTCAACTATGGGTCCTCGCTCGGTCAGCTTGAGCAAATCAACGTCCCGGCGGTTCACGCCAAAGGTTATACCGGCAAGGGCGTGACTCTGGCAGTGTTCGATACCGGGTTCCGGAAGAGCCATGAGGCTTTTGCCATGCATTACAATAAAGGCCGGGTTCTGGGCGAATGGGATTTCATTTTCGAGGACGGTAACACGGCCAACGAAGCCGAAGACGTTTCCGAACAGTGGAATCACGGTACCGGCACCTGGGGCGTATCCGGTGGTTACAAAGACGGCAGTATCTATGGTCCGGCTTATCAGGCCAATTTCCTGCTGGCCAAAACCGAGGACACCCGCGCCGAATACCAGGGTGAGGAAGACAACTGGGTGGCGGCGCTGGAATGGGCCGATGCGGCGGGAGCCGATGTCGTAACCTCGTCGTTGAGTTATTCCGACTGGTACGTTTATCTTGATTTTGACGGTCAGACGGCCACCACTACCCTAGCGGCCAACATGGCCGACGGCATGGGCATAGTGGTCTGCAATTCGATGGGCAACAGCGGCCCCGCCAGCGGTACGCTGGGCGCCCCGGCCGATGCTTTTGATATTCTGTCAATCGGCGCCGTTTCAGTTTACGGTACCATCGCCAGCTTTTCCTCAAGAGGGCCAACCGCTGACGGCCGCACCAAACCCGAGGTCTGCGCCCAGGGCGTTAATACATACTGGGTCAGCGCCGCGACCGACAACAGCTACGGCACCGCCAGCGGCACCTCGCTGTCCTGCCCTCTGGTAGCCGGCGCAGCCTGTTTGCTAATCGAAGCTCGACCCGATTTCACCCCGGAGTTGATTCGCACCGCCCTGATGGAAACCGCCTCGCGAGCCGCCACGCCCGACAACAACTACGGCTGGGGGATTATCGATGTTAACGCCGCCCTCGACTGGGGAGCCAATTTCGAGGGGAATGTCACTATCGGCGACGCCCCCCTGGCGGTCGATTTCACCGACCTTTCCACCCTCTCGACGCCCACCTGGGATTGGAATTTCGGCGACGGCGGCACCTCCGGGGACCAGAACCCGTCGCACGAGTTTACGAATCCCGGCATGTATAACGTCTCCCTGACTATCGAGACCTCCTACGGCACGCTCACCAACGAAAAGCGCAATTACATTATCGCCCTGGCGGACACCCTCAGGGGCGATGAAGTCGAAGGCCCGCTCAATACCACCCTTGACCTCCCGATTAACCTGACCAATAACGTACCCCTGTATCGCGTCCAGTTACCGGTAGAATACGACGGAGTGCTGGGATTGAAATATATGGGATACTCGCTCGACGGCTGCCGGGCGGCCGATTTCGATGATTTCGACTACATCAATTACGACGCCAACAACAAGCGGTTCACGCTCGATATTCAGGCCGGCGCGGCGGAGTACCTTCCCGCTGGTTCCGGACCGTTGATTATACTGCGGTTCAAAATAGAAAGCGCCGGTTCCGCCGGTGAAAGCAACGACCTCAGTTTTGACGGTTACAGCGACTACGAGCCGCGCTTCTACGGCGACGCGATTGACTATCAGCCCCGGCTGGTGTTCGGCAGCGTTATTTATA
>JAFGNW010000270.1 GCA_016926795.1 Candidatus Zixiibacteriota bacterium | reverse complement strand
TTTACCGGGCTTTTTATTCTGGGTATGCTCGGTCTCTATGTCGCCATCCGCAAACGTCTGGAAATTGGCCTGCCGTTTTTCACGCTCTTTTTAATCTGTACGGTGGGGTTGATACTGTACATGAATTTCGCCGACGGCATAAATTACAACGTACGAACCGGGGATGCTTATCTCGAGGTGCGCGACCGCGACTATTTCTTCACCCCGGCTTTCGTCTTTTTCGGGATCTGTATCGGTACCGGCGTTTCAGCCCTGATTGCCCTCATCAAGGAGAGGCTGGCCCGGACCCGACCGGCTTTGCAGAAAACGCTGGTTTATGCCTCGACCGTCCTGGTGCTGCTGCCGGCGCTGTCCCTGGCCAACAATTATAAAACCAGCGACCGTTCGAACAATTTTCTGCCTTACAGCTATGCCAGAAACATGCTCGATACCTGCGAGGAAAATGCCATACTCTTTACCACCGGTGACAACGAAACCTTCCCCCTCTGGTGCCTTCAGGAAGTCTACCGGTATCGGCGGGATATCCGGGTGGTCAACCTTTCCCTGCTGGGCACCGACTGGTACGTCTACCAGATGAAGAACCAGTACGATGTGCCCATCTCACTTGAAGACGACCAGATACTCTGGAACGAATACGAGGTTCAGCCCGGGGTGACCGTTAGCCGTCCGGACAAGATGTTCCATGATAAACCACGCAAGCGACTGGCTTACTTGCAGGCCTCGATGTATAACGGCTCAGTCCTGCGGGTGCAGGATATGATTGTCGATGAAGTCGTGATAGAAAACCGATGGCGATGCCCGATATATTTCTCCTCCCCACCCTATTCCCAGTCCCCGTTGAAACTTCGCGAACGCTGCGTTCGCACCGGTATTCTGTACAAGCTGGAGCGCGAATCGGTCGAGGGGCTGGTCGATGTCGAGAAAAGCTTCGACCTGTTCATGAACGTGTACGATTTTACCGGTTTGAACGACCCGACCGTTTATCGCGACCACAGCGCTACCCGGGATTTCGCCATCACTTACGGCGGCGGTTTCGGTCCTTTAATTAACGAGCTTTTAAGAACCAGCCAGGACAATCGGGCTCGAGAGTTGCTGAATAAATTTATCGATGTTTATCCGGAGTTCTGGCAGCCGTATTTTATTCTGGCCGATATGGATTACAGGGCGGGGGATTCCACCGCCGGCCTGGCGGCTCTTCAGCTTTTCCGTGATAATATCGAGATTTTGCATCGTAATTTCAAGGGTAACCTGTTCTATCTGCAGGATTGGGGAATAGCCAAAGTGGAAATCGGCCGTCGGATAAACGACCAGGCTTTGATCGATGAGGGCCTGGGGGATATGTGGCGGGCATTCGACGCTAACGCCAACAGCACTATTCTGTTCAAAAAACTGGCCACCGTCCTGACCGAACTGGGCCGCTATGACGAGCTCCAGAGAGCCGGGCGTCAAATCGCACAGTATAAAAGAAACCTGTCTGACCCGTATTTGCAGCAACTGCTCAATATACGGAGTACGGATTATTTTCCCGAAGAATGATGAGTTATTTTCGGTGAATTTATAATTGCAATAAGGTAATAATGAAAAGATGAACAATGCCAAATCCTTTGACCGGACCAACGCCGTTCTGGCCGGCCTGGTTTTTTCAGTTTCCTTTATCGTTTATGCCCTGACCGTGCAGCGAACTTTCTCCTTCTGGGATTGCGGCGAATTTATTGCCTGTTCGTATATCCTCGGCATTCCCCATCCGCCCGGTACGCCCCTGTTCGTTATTCTGGGTCGACTTTTCTCGGTCATCCCCTTCGTGGAAGATATCTCCTACCGCATCAACTACCTTTCGGTTATTTCGTCGGCGGTCACGGCCATGTTCAGCTACCTGCTGACGGTGCGGCTGGTCGGATACTTTTTCGACGGTCGTGAAGGTGAACCGCTGAACCGGTTGATTGCTTATATCGGCGGCGTCGCCGCCGGCTTTTTCGTCGCTTTCTCCGAAACCAACTGGGGGAACTCGGTCGAGGCCGAGGTGTACGGTTTGAGCCTGGCCCTGATGGTAATGATGGTTTGGCTGACTCTCCGTTATTTCGAGGAGCGGGGGACGCTCAAAGCGGCGCGGACGATGATTCTGGTTTTTTATCTGGCCCTGGTAGGCGTGGGGATTCACCTGACGGTCTTTCTGGTGGTCCCGATCTGTGCCGTCTTTTTTATTCTCAAGGACGACGCCACTTCGCGCGACTGGCTTCTGGTCTGCGGATTTGTCATCGTGGAACTTTTGCTGATTATCGCTTTTGCCGATGGTCGGGGCGGGGTCACCGCTTTCTATGTTGTTACTGCTTTTTTGGGACTGATGCTTTTGATTCTGCTTTACAGAAAAATAAACTGGGGGATTTTGGTAGCCGCGGGCGTCATCAGTTCCATCATGGTCGGCTTCCTGAAATTTATGATCTTCGTGCCGGTCGGTTTCGCCGTACTCGTAGTGCTGGCTTTGCTGTCACGGCGTTTCGGCTGGAACCTGAGCTGGAAAACGGCCATGGTCCTTCTGATGGTGGCGGTGGTCGGTTTTTCCGTACACCTGTTTATCCCCATCCGTTCCGCCTTGAATCCGAGAATCGACGAGAACAATCCCTCGCGCGACTTTCGGACGTTCGTCAGTTTTCTCGACCGCAAACAGTACGGTCAGCAATCGATGGTAGACCGGATGTTCGAGCGTCGCGGTGAATGGGAAAACCAGTTCGGCCGCCATCCCCACATGGGCTTCTGGTCCTATTTCGAGGAACAGTACTCCCAGCCGGGTATTATCTTTTCCGTTTTCCTGGTCCTCGGTCTGCTGGGACTGTACGTGTCCATCCGCAAGCGCCTTGAAATAGGCCTGCCGTTTTTGACGCTGTTTTTGATTTGCTCGGCGGGATTGATATTATATATGAATTTTGCCGACGGCACCAAATTCAATCCGCGCCAGGACAACGCCTACCTGGAGGTCCGCAACCGTGATTATTTCTTCACCCCGGCTTTCGTATTTTTCGGTATCTGCATGGGTCTGGGAGTCTCGGCTTTGATGACGATTATCCGGGAAAAAGTCGGGCAGGTCAAGCCGTCCCTGCAGAAAGCCGTCGTGTACGGCTGCTGCGTTCTGGTGCTGCTGCCGGGGATAACCCTGGCCAATAATTATTACACCTGTGACCGCTCCGAAAATTACCTGCCGCTTATTTACGCCAAAAACATTCTCGATACCTGCGAGGATGACAGTATCCTGTTCACCTCCGGTGATAACGATACTTTCCCCGTCTGGTGTCTCCAGGAGGTTTATGACTATCGCAAGGATGTCCGGGTGGTCAACCTGTCTCTTCTTAACACCGACTGGTACGTGCTCCAGATGAAAGAGCGTTACAACGTTCCCATTTCTCTGACCGACGAGCAGATATTGTGGTACCCTTACGAGATTCAGCCGGGTATCAGTTTCGGACGGGCTTTGAAACCCTTTCACGACAAACCCCGCAACCGTATGGCGTACCTGCAGGCTTACAGCCCGGACGGTATTTACGTACGCGATATGATGATGGATGAAATCATCATTGAGAACAAATGGCAGGTCCCGATTTATTTTTCCTCGCCGCCCTATGCCGAATCACCCCTCAAACTGCGCGAACGCACGACGACCGTCGGCATGCTGTACGAACTGCTCAGAAACCCCGATTCGGGCCTGTTGGATATCGACCGGAGTTACGACCTGTTTATGAACACCTACGAATTCACCGGTCTGGACGGTCCGGAAATTTACCGCGACGACAACGCCACCAGTCTTTTTACCCTGATGGGGAATCGGGTCATCCAGTTGCAGAGCGCCCTGCTCGAGCAGGGCAAGCGCGACAGTGCTGTGGCTCTTCTGGAAAAAATAATCGATGTTTATCCCGAGTTCTGGCAGGTTCATTATCTGCTGGCCGGTCAATTCGAGAGCGAGGGAGACAGCGCCCGGGCTTTGGAAATTCTACGGCGGGGTTGCGAAACGCTCGAGGGGTACGTCCGGTGGGACGATAAAAATTCGGTTTACCTGCAAAACATGGGTATGCTGAAGTACGAACTCGGCCGGAGAACCAGCGATGAGATGATGATTGAAGAGGCGGTCGACCTTTTATGGCGGGGTTTCCGGGTCAACTTCAACGAGCTTCAGTCGTTCCGCAACCTGGTGCCGGTCCTGGCTCAACTGGGACGCTACACCGAAATGCAGCGTGCTGCCCTGATGATTGCTCCCTATACGAGGAATCTGGGCGACCCGGTCCTGCAGCACATCCTGAAAACCATGAACCCCGAATCGGCGCCGCCGGGAAGTTAAGAGCTATTAAAAATATACTGCGAGCTTTCATCGGTTGATGAAAGCTCTTTGTTTATCAGTTGGAAAGTTTGTATCCCGGCAACCGCCGGTAAATGCCGCCCGCTCGCTCCATCATTTTTTCCATGATGAATTCGCGCCGCACCGTGGCAAAATCCTCATGGTAACGCCCGATGATATGGTTAACCTCATCCTCGGTGTAATCGCGGTTCGATTCGAACTGCGCCAGGATATATTCCAGCAGGTATTTGCGCTTGCTGCGCTTGGCCGGTAAAGTTTCGATATGTTCGTCCTTGACGAAATTCCTGATCACTTTTTCCTTCGGCGTGTTTTTGTTCTGGTTGGAATGTCTCTCTAACCACTCCAGCACCGATTGTTCCGGAATACGCCAGTCTTTTCCGATTTTGTAAGCCTTTATCTCGCCCGCCTGAACCTTGCGGGTGATAACCTGTACGTTCATTTTGAGCTTCTCAGCCAGTTCCGAGGTCGTGAAAAATTCAGTGTTCTTAATGTTTCCTTCGCTATAATCCATGCAAGCACTCCTTAATTTAGGGGGTATTATATGACACTGTCATATATTGTCAAGTATTTTATCATAGCATATGGTATTTTTTTTAATTTGATGATGCCGAAAATAAATTTTCTTTGAAGCATCGTTCTTGAAATGGACATCATCGCACGAGGCAGATTTATTACAAATTGACATCAAGTATAAATTAGTCGTTATTATTCTTATATGATCTGGCTGCTCTATATTCTCATCTGTCTCATCTGGGGCTCGACCTGGATTGCCATTAAAATCGGCCTGACCCAGGCGCCGCCGTTTTACACCTCCAGCCTGCGCTTCATCCTGGCGGTGTCAATTTTATCATTAATCGTTCAGACCAAAAAATATCCCTATCCGAAAGGATTGAAGAACTTCCTGACCCTCGGTTACCCGGGGGTTTTTATGTATGGGGGGAGTTATGCGTTTGTTTATTTCGCCGAGCTTCATATTGATTCCGCCCTGACGGCGGTGTTGTTCGCGTCCTTTCCTATTTTCGTGGCTTTGTTATCGAGCTGGAAGTTGAAAGGGGAGCGACTTCACCCCCTCGGCTGGCTGGGATTGATGCTCGGTCTGACCGGGGTGGTGCTTATCTCCTATGATTCTTTCCAGACCTCACGGGATATTTTCCTCGGTACGCTACTGGCTCTGGCGGGCGCTTTTTCCGCCGCCTACGGGATGGTACTGCACAAGAAACGTTTCGCGGATAAAAATATCTTTGTCTCGGCGACCGTGCAGATGATTTGCGGCGGGGTGTTTCTCGTCCTGGGCGCCCTGCTGTTCGAGCACTGGTCGGATTTCATCGTTTCCGCCGAAACGATTGGCTCCATTATTTACCTGGCCGTGTTTGGTTCGGTAGTCGCGTTTTTAAGTTATTACTGGCTCTTGGCCCGCACCCGGGCGGTGACGGTGTCCCTGATTGCTTTTATCACGCCCCTGGTGGCTATCTTCATCGGCGTGCTGTTCTTCTCCGAAAACCTTTCGCTAATGATCGCCTTCGGAACCGTTTTAATTCTATCCGGCATCCTTCTGGTCGAACGCCGTTGATATAACTTTTTTATCTAATTCTTATCGATGCCCACACCTATCTCGTACGGGTTGGGATTATCTTTGTCCGATTTGGGGCCGACCCAGCGGCTGTTGTCGGTCGCAAAGTCTTCGTTGTACCGGTCGGTACCGCCGCCGTCCACAAAAATACCGAACACGCTCAAATAACGGCGGGGCCCGCTGTTCGAGGCGTTGGCCCGCCCCAAGGTCGTGCCGCCTTTGGTTTCATAAACATCGTCGCCGTTGTGGTCGTGAAAGATACCGATGCCGTTGGCGTTGCCACCCCCGAGGGAGAGGTTGGGCGCCCGGTAGGTATCGTTACCGCCGCGTTCGTTGAAATAACCGACCGTGAAATCATGCCCGGCGCCGACAGCCATATTAAGTTCGGCGTTGTAACTATCATCCCCGGCGAAATCGTCGAGATACCCCACGCCGAAATGCGCCCCCGCCCCCTGGACGTACCAGACGCCGTTGTATACATCGTTACCCCCACCATCGAGCAGCATACCCACCGCATACCAGTAAGCGCAGCCCTGGGCAAATAACCCGGCCGAATAGAAATCGTCACCGTGATTATCACACAGTATACCGACCCCGCCGGCCCAGCTGTGGCCGTCGATATAATCGGCCCGCTTGCCGAATCCAACCCCCTGGGCCAGCGAGGCGTTGTGCTCGGCCGTCTGGGGAGAAGGATTGAATATAAGGCTGTCTTCGGCGATATAACGGTCGTTGCCCTCGAAATTGACGAGCAGGCCGCAGCCGCGGGTGTGGCCGTACCCCTGGGAAGCGATAAAACAAAAGAGCGAATCATTACCGGCACTGTCGGCCAGAATCCCGGCACCGAACGCGCCGCTGCCCTGGGCATAATGGCGAGCGGAATAGATATCGTCCCCGTCGTAATCGAGTACCGCCCCGATCCCGAAAAGTCCCGCTCCCTGGGTCAGGTTATACCCCTCATAGGTGTCGTTTCCTTTTTTATCGATGACCAGAGCCGTCCCGAGCACGGCGCCGCCGATTCCCGGGCGGGTACTGTCGGGTGACAGGTAACGGTCATCGCCGGCCAGGTCAACGATAAGCGACAGGGGATACTCGTCGGGATAGCCGGAAATTTTATAGACGTCGTTGCCGCCGCCGTCGATTATCAGAAGCGGAGGGATGTGATACTCGAAACTGTCGTCGGCGGTGGAGCCAACCACCACCAGCCCGCAGCGGGTTTTGATTTCGATTCTTTTATCCGGGAAGTTATCCGGCGACAGGGAATCGGCCATCCGTCGGGCCAACTCGGCGAAATCCTGCGCCCCCGCCGTAAGCCGGTTGAAATCGAAGGCTTCAGCCAGTTCCTCGATGAAGTCGCTGTGGGTCGAGCTGTCGTATATAAAATAGTCGAAAAGTTTTTTTCGGCTCTTATCACTGTCGAAATCCTTGAGGGCTTTTTTTAAAAAGAAGTCTTCATCGAGCGCCATGAGATACAGGAGGTCGATTTTATCCCTCAGCGGTTGGTAGCGCTGGCCCACCAGGACGTTTTTACTCCTGGTGATGGAGGCCAGAGGTATCGTATCCGTCGTTCCGCTGTAGTCCTGAAAGGGATCGCCAATAAGACCGCGAAAAACAGGGCAGTCGATTCTCCGCCCGGCCGCGGCCACCAGGGCGGTCAGGTTGGTGCAGTTATCACCGAGAGATTCCAGACCCATCTGTCCGTACTTGGGCAGTTTGAAAGGGTTGTTGTGAAACATCGTAAAATAATTCCCCCGCCAGCGGTCGCCGCCCCAGTTAGCCATTTCATCCCGGTCGAACCGAACCTCGGCCCGGGTCAGGTCAACCTGGGCCAGGGCGCTGTCGATAAGCGACAGGTCCTGGGCGGAAAGGGAAAATGAGATTAAAAAGATTATGATTGCTGTATATATGATTTTCATCAACTACTCCCGTCTCTTTTTATGATTCTTTCGGTGAAGATAATTAAAAGTACCGGGAGAAAATAGTTTTTTATTATCCACGAACTTCTTGCCAAAAAGAAAAAATATGTTAATTTCTATGCACTAACGGTAATAGATAATTTATGAAGGATAATTATATGAAGTCAGATAAGTTGACGAAACTTCTGAAAGACAAGAAGGTTGAATATATCGACCTGAAATTTGGTGACCTGCTCGGAGCCTGGCATCATATCACCCTCCCGATAGCCGCCCTTAAAGATTCTCTTTTTAATACCGGGGTGGGAGTCGACGGTTCCTCGCTGCCCGGTTATTCTTCTATTGAACGCGGTGACATGATTGTCATTCCCGATATCGAGACGGCTTTCATCGACCCCTTTTTTGAGCGGCCGACCGTATCTTTTTTCGGTGACATCATGGAGGTCGGTGATAAGATAACGCCTTATTCCCGCAATCCCCGGCGGGTAGCCACCGACGCCGAGAAATATCTGGATAAAATAAAGAAAGGCGTCCGGGCCGTGTTCGGGCCGGAATTTGAATTCTATATTTTCGACAATGTGAGTTTTTTCCAGGGACCCGACACCGCTTTTTATTATCTCGACTCGGTCGAGGCGGAATGGAACTCCGGCAAGGACGAGGAAAACCTCGGCTACAAAATTCCGTATAAAAAAGGCTACCATGTCGCTCCACCGATGGACCGTACTTATAATCTTCGTTCGGAACTTACCTCGATGCTTTCTGAGGTCGGGGTTGATTTGAAATATCACCACCATGAAGTCGGCGGCGGCGGGCAGCATGAGATTGAGGTCGAATTCGCCACCATGTCGAAAATGGCCGACCAGGCGATGCTTATCAAGTACATAATCAAGAACCAGTGTTTCCGAACGGGCAAATCGGCGACCTTCATGCCCAAACCTCTCTTTAACGAACCCGGCTCCGGGCTGCACGTTCACCAGTACCTGGCCGACGGGAACGGCTCCATCTTTTACGACAAAAAAGGGCTGGTTAACTTCTCCAAAATCGGGCTTTATTATATCGGCGGACTTTTAAAACATGCCGACTCGGTCCTGGCTTTCACCAATCCCTCGACCAACTCCTTCAAACGGTTGGTCCCGGGTTTTGAGGCGCCGGTCGCCGGGACTTACGGGGTCGGCAACCGCACTGCTTGTATCCGCATTCCGGGTTACCAGCGTAATCCCAAGACTATGCGGTTCGAGTTCCGTCCCCCAGACGGTATGATGAATCCCTATCTGGCTTTTTCCGCTATGCTGATGGCCGGTATTGACGGTATCAGAAATAAAATTGACCCCGGTCAACCTCTGGACAAGAACCTCGACAAACTTTCGGAAAAAGAGCTGGCCAAAATCCATCAATTGCCCACCTCGCTGAACAAATCCCTCAACGCCCTGGAAAAAGATTATGATTACCTGCTCCAGGGTGGGGTCTTCACCGAAGACCTGCTGGAAAACTGGATTAAAATCAAGCGCAAAGAAGTCGACGAAATCCGGGTCCGACCCACCCCTTACGAATTCCTGATGTACTATGATTTATAAAAAAAACCGCCCGGTTTCGTGCGGTTTTTTTATGTGATTTTTTAATTACGGCTTCTTGTTGATAATCGTGCAGGAAGCCTGGGCTTTGGGCAGCATCAGGATTTCAGCGATGTTGACGTGCTCGGGGCGCGAGGCCGCCCAGACGCAGGCCTCGGCGATGTCGTCGCCGTCCAGAGGTTTGTATCCCTGATAAACGGTTTTAGACCGTTCCCGATCCCCTTTGAAACGAACCTCCGAAAATTCCGTCTCCACCAGCCCCGGGTCCACCGAGGTCACCCTGACGGGAGTCTCGACAAGGTCGATAAGCATCCCCTTGGTAAGTGCTCTCACGGCGTGTTTGGTGGCGCAATAGACACTGCCGCCCGGGTAGACCTCATGTCCGGCAATCGAGCCGATATTGATTATATGCCCCCGACCACGCTCAACCATCCCCGGAATAATCGCCCGGCTGATATAGAGCAGGCCTTTTATGTTAGTGTCGATCATGGTATTCCAGTCGCTTAAAACCGCTTCCTGAACCTTATCCAGACCCTGCGATAGCCCGGCGTTGTTAACCAGAATATCGACAGCTTGCCATTTCTCGGGGAGGGAAGCTATGGCTTGCTGAACCTCGGACTCCTTTTGAATATCAAGTTTGAAACTATAACATTCGGTTTTTAATGATGCCGCCAGCTTTTCAAGGCGGTCGAGCCGCCGGGCGCAGAGAAGAAGTCTAGCGCCCGCCTCGGAGAACTTCCGGGCGCAAGCCTCGCCGATTCCGGCCGAGGCTCCGGTTACAAGTACTATTTTATCCCGAAGTGAATTCATATGGGTACCTTTTCTCAAACGATAATTCTAAAATCTCGTATAAAAATAGGAATAATTATTTTTTTTTGAAGTAAAAAAACGAAGGTCCCTTATTTTTCGACTAAAATTGTCGTAAGATTATATCCCTGTTCAGGATCGGGGCAACTAAAAGTAATTGCACAGCATTATGTTGGCTAATATAAAGGCATTATGGCATATACCCCATATTTTGAACATTTTAGCGTTTTTTTCTTCTGGAAGAATAATCTTACATCGTACTTATCTTATAGTCCCGCAGTAAGATAGTACAATCCGGGTTTTCTTCGGAGAAACCCCTTCTGCGGCACGAGATGTGCAATAAAATCAGCCGGGAACATTTAATATTTTGTGAACTTTACCCGATAACAGAAATTATAACGTTTGTCTGGTTCCCATCGGGTGAAGTTCCTCAGCCCGGAGGGACAAGACTATGGCGGAAAGCAAGAAAAAGACAGTAGGTTTACCCAAGAAGACTTACTGGCACCTTTACAGTTTACAAAACCTTCAGTCTGAAAAACTCGTAAAGGTGATTAACAAGATCTTGAAAAAGGATTACGTGCTTATTAAGTAGCGGGTTTTTTCACTTGACAGTGAGGCGATATTGTCTAACTTAAGTCCTTATTTCAAGTTTTTTAGTTGTTTTTTGTATCGTTATTTGTAGCTTAGGGTTACTGAATTGAATTTTGGCATGTTAAAGAATAAAATAACATTTATGGTCATTCCCGATTCCAAGGGAATCGCCAAACAGGTTAGCATTCCGGTAGTTTTGCTTTATTCCGCAACGGCGATTGTCTTCATTCTGCTGGTGGCCAACTTCTTCCTGGGAGCGGAGTTTATAACCAACCAGGTTTCCGACCAGGAACTGGGCCGCCTGCGCGCCGAAAATAAGGACCTGATGGAGAAATATGAACAGGTGCGCTGGGATCTATCCGAGGTCGACGCCCGCTACCAAGATCTGGTCCAGAAGGAAATCGCCATCCGTACTATTTTTGACCTGCCAGAAATTAACTCTGAGGAAAGACAACTGGGAACCGGTGGTCCCGGTTCGCAAACCTACCCCAATATGACGCCTTCGGAAAAAGTGGCTTTCGCTACTGAGGTCGAGGTCGACCGTCTGCTGAAACTTTCCCAATTTGAATTGGAAAAATACGAAGATGTTGAGGAGCTCCTGGAAAATTACAAGGACCGCCTGGACCATACCCCCTCTATCTTGCCCGCCAAGGGTTGGTTATCATGCGGTTTCGGTATGCGAAACGACCCCTTTACCGGCTATCGGACCATGCACCGCGGGGTGGATATAGCCAACCATATCGGTACACCGGTGGTAGCCACTGCCGACGGGGTGGTGAAACAAATCGGCCAGCTGGGGAATATGGGACGGATGATCACTATCGACCACGGTTATGGTTTTGTCAGCCGCTATGGCCACCTGTCTAAGTTTACAGTCAAAAAAGGACAGAAAATTAAGCGGGGTGAGGTGGTCGGGCTGATGGGCAATAGCGGCAAAACCACCGGCCCGCATCTGCATTATGAGGTTTGGCGCAACGGCCAGGCGAAAGACCCCATGAATTTTATCCTTAACAATCTTTAACAGCCGCCCCGGTCGTAAAATTGACCGCCCCCAGAGGCGGTTTTTTTGTGCCTGTCAGCTAATCACTATTAAATAATACAAATTAGACCGAATATCTCTATTATTACTTGACGCGGGTCGTTGTAATATTAAATTATGGAGGAACTTTATCCAATATTGGTCGTTACAAAGAGAAAATGGCGGTCGTACAAAGTATGAGAAAAGACATCAACGAAAATTCGAGAATAAACCGGAACCCGGCTGTTGACGACGAAGAATGGCAGGTGAAAGAACTGATTGCCCGCATCAAGGACGGCGACAAGCCGGCTTTTTCGGAGCTGGTGAAGCGGTATCGCAACCAGGTCGCCTCGCTGGCATACAAGGTGGTCAACGATTACGATGAAGCGGCCGATGTCGCCCAGATAGTATTTATCAAGATGTTGAAAAACATCTGGCGCTACGATGAGCGGAAAAAGTTCTATACCTGGCTTTACCGCATTACCGTCAACGCCTCGATTGACTATGTCCGAAAACATCACCGTCATCGTATGGAGCCGATTGACAATATTTCCGAAAGCCTTGAGAACGCCAAAAGCGACCCCGAGTTTACTTACCGGCGGCAACAGATAAACGATTACATTCAGCAGGCGACCCGGACTTTAAACGACAAGCAGCTCTCGGCTTTTACCCTGCGCGACCTGGAGGGCTGTAAGGTTGATGATGTCGCCGACATCATGAATATGCCGGTGGCCACGGTACGCTGGTATTTGCACCGTGCCCGGACTAAAATCCGCAAGGAATTGATGCGCAACTGTCCCCACCTGCTTTTGATGCTCGGCATTAAATAAGCCTTTTTTTCTTTTTCATTTAAAAACCTTTATTATATTAAAGTTATGCCCGGAACAGAGAAACTGACTTTAAAAATCGAAGGCATGCACTGTGCCGGCTGTGTTCACAGTATCGAGCAGGGCATGAAGACGCTGGACGGGGTTGAGGAATCCCGCGTCAACCTGGCCACCCGCTCGGCGGTGGTGATTTTTAAAAAGGGCAGGGTTGACCCGAACGGGATTATCAATAAAATATCCGGATTGGGCTATCGTGCCTATATCGGGACGCCCGATATATTAACGGTCAACGATAGCGAGGTTACCGCTTCCCGTCAAAATTTCTTTACATCGCTGATACTGACCATGCCGTTGATGGCTGTGGCTATGTGGCCGATGTTCACCGGCGACCTTATTTTTTCTTTTCGGGTGGACGGTATAATTCAGGCGGTTCTGGCCGGGATAGTGCTTCTGGTGGCGGGACGTGAAATTCTGACCGATGCTTTCCGGCAGACGATTCACGGTCGAGCCAATATGAACTCACTGATTGCCTTGGGCACGGTGACGGCATTCGGCTGGAGTCTTTATCTCCTGGTAGCGGTCTCGCCGGGGAATGTCGAACCCCTTTATTTTGATTCTGCCGGCATGATAGTCACCCTGATTTTACTCGGTCGTTTTTTCGAGTCCCGGGCTCGCGGTAAGGCCGGTCTGGCTATACAGGCTCTGCTTAATTTACGCCCTTCCCACACGGTCGCTCTAATAAACGACATCGAAACGGAAATCGAGGCAGCTCTGGTTCGGCCGGGGATGCTGCTTTTAATCAAGCCCGGCCAGAGGGTGGCTGCCGACGGAGAGATTGTCGAGGGTCGACCGGTTATTGATGAATCGATGTTAACCGGGGAGTCGGTTCCGGTCGATAAAAAGGTCGGCGACCGGGTAATCGGCGGTTCGCTGAACGCCAACGTGCCTTTCAAAATGAAAGTAACCGCTGCCGGTGAAGAGAGTTACTTGGCCCGGATAATCCGGCTGGTAACCGAAGCTCAGGAAAAAAAAGCACCCGTGCAGAAGCTGGCCGACCGGGTTGCTTCGGTTTTTGTCCCGATTGTAATTGCCCTGGCTGGGATAACTTTCATTGCCTGGTATCTCCTTGACCCCAACAGCCCGATGCTGATTAAAAGCGTCATCTCGGTTCTGATAATCGCCTGTCCCTGCGCCCTGGGGCTGGCCACACCTACGGCTATCCTCGCCGGTACCGGTCGAGCCGCCCGGGAGGGTATTATTATCCGGGGCGGGGACATATTGGAAAATCTTTCCAGGATTGATACCGTGGTTTTCGACAAAACCGGAACGCTTACTTTCGGTGAACTGGAAGTTACGGAGGTTGTGACGTTCGGTCAGTTGACGGAAAAAGAATTGCTGCGTTTGGCGGCGGAGGTAGAAAGCCGGTCGGAGCATCCCCTGGCTCGGGCAATTACCCGTTCAATAGCGGCAGCACCGGTGAAAAGGATTAGAGTGGATGAGGTTCAGGCCCGTCCCGGATTTGGCATGACAGCTATCTGTGATGGGCGGAAGGTGACGATCGGCAACAAGGCTTTGATGGAAGCCGAAGAAATAATTATCGGTCAAGCCCTAACCGAGGCGGAAAAAGAAATGGAGCAGGGGCGGACGGTTATTTTTGTAGCAGTAGACGGCCGCGTGGTCGGGATTATCGCTTTGGCCGATCGCCTTCGTGGAGACGCCCGGGATATTATCGACAGACTTCATAGGAACAACCAACAGGTTACCATGCTGACCGGCGATAACCGGAAAACCGCCGAAGGAGTGGCTCAATCTCTGGGGCTTGATAACTTCGAAGCCGAGATAAAACCGGACCAGAAAAAAGTAATTGTCGAATCTTTTCGAAAAGCCGGTTATAACGTGGCGATGGTCGGCGATGGTATCAACGACGCCCCGGCCCTGGCAATGGCCAACGTCGGAGTGGCTATCGGCAACGGTACCGATGTGGCTATCGAGGCGGCTGATGTTATCCTGGTCAGTTCCGACCTCATGGATATCCAGAAGATGTTTAACATCGCCCTGCACAGCATGAAGATCATCAAGCAGAATCTCTTCTGGGCTTTTATCTATAATATTATCGCCATTCCGGTGGCGGCCGGTCTCTTTTATCCCCTTTTCAGATTGACCCTGACCCCAATGCTCGCGGCTTTTGCCATGTCCTTTTCCTCGGTGTTTGTCGTCTCAAATTCACTGAGGCTAAATCGCCTGGATTTCAACTGATAAGCTGTCAATGACTGTCTTTGACAATAAGTCTTTTTAAAAGGATATTTCCGAATTATTATCCGTTGAGGCGACGATTTTCGGTCCGAATTTCAATTATAGTGGTTTAGGTCATTTTTTTCCCTAACAGGCCGATAAGATATTATAAGCAAAAGGAGGTTGTCTGATAAAATGCCTTTAGTCAATGAAAAGCAGTTAATTGCTATCCCCCAAAAAGATATGGAAGCTCAAAAAGAAGTTGACAGCTGGCTGGAGGTTTTCTCCATATTCATTCATGATATCGAATCACCTTTGGCTACCCTGAAGTATCTGGTCAAACTGGTAGATGAAGGGAAGCTTGATAATTCCAGAAAGTTGCATCGGAACCTGGTGCGTTCCTCGAAAATAGCCCTGGAACGGGCTGAATCGATTTTATACGATATCATGGCTGTCGCCCGGGCCGGTAATGCCGGGATTCCGGTCAATATCCAGAATATCGTCCCGAACTCGATAATTCAGGAAGCCATCTCGCTTGTCGAGGGTTCTGCGATAGAAAATAATATTAAAGTTACTTATACGAACAATACCGGAGATATCGCTGTTAAAGCCGACCCGAAACTTCTCAAAAGAGCCCTGGACAACTTACTTTATAACGCGGTCCGTCATACTCCCTCGGGAGAAACGATCGCTGTCTATACCGAACCCGGAGAAAAATGTATTTTTATTCACGTTAAAGACGCCGGACCGGGGCTTGAGAATATCGAACCGGATAAGTTGTTCGAGAAATACGGACAGATTGACCTGCGGGCTCAGGGTAAACACCGCGGAGTCGGACTGGGATTATATTTCTGTAAACTGGCTGTAACCGGCATGGGGGGAACCATCCTGGCCGATGACCACCCGAAGGGGGGGGCAGTCTTCTCTTTAAAACTGATTAAAGCGAAGGATTGAATATGAAATTAGACGCTGAGTCTTATCTTAAAACCGGCTCCAATGAGTTGAGGGTTCTGGAATACCGGTTGGGTAAACTGTCTTTCGGCATCAATATCCTGAAGGTGAGCAAAATCGTCAATGAACTGGTCAACTTCACGCGGATGCCGGATTCTCATACGGCCGTCAGCGGTGTCTTCCGCGATATTAATCACCTCGTTCCTGTCGTTGACCTGTCAGTTCTTTTCGGTATCGATGAAAATGAAGTAAAAAAGGATAAGGTCATCGTAACGGAATTTTTCGGGATGTTGACCGGTTTCTGGGTCGAGCGCGTCGACTGGATACATCATTTTCTCTGGGAGGATGTAATCGACGCTGAAAACGTCTTCGCGGGTATCGACCATCGTTATGTTATCGGGATTGTAAAACCCACCGAAGAAAGAATGGTTCTCCTTCTGGATTATGAAACCATCCTTCTGGATTTGTGCCCGAACCTTCATACCCGGGCTGTCCGCACTTTCGAAGGTGCGGCGATTTTCGACGGCAAACGGGTTTTGATTGCTGAAGACTCTCCGGCGGTACGCTCTATGCTCGTCAACGAGATGACCGAACTGGGCTTTGAGGTGGTGGATGTTTCCGACGGTCAGCAAGCCTGGAAGGCTTTTGAGGATAAACCTTTTGACCTGGTTATATCCGATGTTGAAATGCCGCAAATGGATGGTTTGGCGCTGACTCTGAAAATAAGGCAGTCCGGTCAGCCGGATACGCCGGTGATTGTGTATTCTTCAATAGGCGATATCGGGATGAAAGCCCGGGCGACCTTCCTCAAGGCGGATGCTCATATAACCAAACTTAACCTGAACCAGCTTGTTATGACAGCGGATAAACTGTTGAGAGGAGAGAAGATAGATAACTCGATAGGGGGACGGGAGGAACTCGAAGAGGTCGCTCAAATTACAGTACCGTTAAGATAGCCGATTTTCAGAGATTATTTTTTTCCCCTTGTTGAAGTTTATATTTCCCCGGGTGGTCTGAGCAAGCTGCCCGTTCTGATTCGCCGCCTTAACTCTTGACATTTTCTGCTAAGATGTTATCTTATATACTTAAATGGCTTTTATAGGGCCATATTTTTTTATGATATCGCTGGTTTTAGGTTTGGGTAATATCGGCCGTCGGTATGAAAAGACGCGCCATAATCTGGGTTTTAGGGTTCTCGACCTGGTTTGCGAGAAGCTTGAAGCCCATCGAAAGCCTGCTGTTAGCGATTATGATTGGGCTGAAAAAACGCTCAATCAACGAAGGATTATTCTGGCCCGGCCGAAAACATATATGAACCTGAGCGGTTTGGCCGCCCGGGCTCTTTTGCGGCTGAATCACCTGGAACCGGAGGAAATGCTGGTAGTGGTGGACGATTTCAACCTGCCGCTGGGCCGGCTGCGTTTTCGCCCGACCGGTTCCGACGGCGGTCACAACGGGCTGGAGTCGATTATCGGGGAACTGCAAACGGAAAACTTCCCCCGCCTTCGCCTGGGCATCGGGCCGGTTACCGGGAACCGGGACGCGGTTGACTTTGTTCTGGGAAAGTTCACGGCCGAAGAAGCCGATTCGGTAAAAAAAATGATTGCCTCAGCCGCTGAAGCTGTTATATTTGCCTTACATAATCGCTTCGAAGAAGCGATGTCGAAATACAATAACCCTGCTTTGCCGCTGTAACGTACCCGGTAAAGCCGTTTGAACCTTTAACAACGTCCGTAGGGAGGATATT
>JAFGNW010000269.1 GCA_016926795.1 Candidatus Zixiibacteriota bacterium | reverse complement strand
TCATTATCTAAACATCGACCCCGTAATGGCGACCGTATTTATTTGCGATAAAGTCGATATCTTTATCCCCCCGACCGGAGAGATTGACCAGGATGGTCTTATCGTTTTCCAGCAGGGCGGCGATTTTCATCGCGAACGCCGCGGCATGGGCGCTTTCCAATGCCGGGATAATCCCCTCCACCCGGGAGAGCGCGAAGAAAGCATCGAGCGCTTCCCGGTCGCTGACGGTCTTGTATTTCACCCGGCCGATATCCTTCAAATAACTGTGCTGGGGCCCCACCCCGGGATAGTCCAGCCCGGAAGCGATGGAGTACACCGGCAGAGGCTTACCCTCCTTGTCCTGCAGCAGGTAACATCTGAATCCGTGAATGACGCCCGGTTTGCCCAGCGTCAAAGTAGCGGCATGGTCGCCATCCTTGAAGCCCCGCCCGGAGGGTTCGACGCCGTACATCTCCACCTGTTCGTCATCAAGAAAAGCGGTGAACAGGCCGATGGCGTTGGAGCCGCCGCCGACACAGGCGATGAGATAGTCGGGAAGTTTCCCGGTCATCTGCAAAAACTGTTCGCGGGCTTCCTCGCCGACCACCTGCTGGAAATCGCGCACCATCATCGGGAACGGGTGCGGCCCGACCACCGAACCGATGGCGTAGAACTGTGAGATGGGATCCTGCACATAAGCTTTCAAAGCGGCATCAACCGCCTCTTTTAACGTCCGCAGGCCTATTCCGACCGGAATGACATTGGCGCCGAGGATTTTCATGCGGACGACGTTGGGATGTTCCTTCTTGATATCGACCTCGCCCATATAAACATCGCACTCCAGCCCGGTCAGGGCGGCGGCGGTGGCCAGCGCCACACCGTGCTGGCCGGCGCCGGTCTCGGCAATGATTTTCTTCTTGCCCATGCGCCGGGCCAGCAGGGTTTCGCCCAAGCAGTGATTGATTTTATGCGCTCCGGTATGATTGAGGTCTTCCCGCTTGAAATATATCCGGGCGCCGCCCAGTTTTTTGGATATGTTTTTGGCGTAAAAGACCGGGCTGGGGCGGCCGACATAATGCCGGTACAAATCGGCCAGCTCTTCTTTGAAAGTCGGGTCTTCCTTAGCTTGATAGTAAGCCCGGGTTATTTCTTCCAGTATTTGATTTAAAGGGTCGGGGACGAAACGGCCGCCGTAGGGGCCGAAATAACCTTCACGGTTGGGTTCCTGTTTTGGTTGCCGGGATGACTGCATTTTTATTACCTCCTGATTTACGGTCCAGAATTTTTTTGGAGACACCAGCCCGGGCCTTAAGCACTTTTGACCCGCGGGTGATTTTGCACAGGCTGATACCCAGTTTGGAGGCTATTTGCCTCTGGGGTATCTCATTGTGCAGCAACTGCATCAGTCGCCATCGAAGAGCCACGTCCTGGACCTCGGCAGAGGTAAAGATTTCCTCGAAGAATTTTTTCATGGTCTTGAAATCATCGATATCACAAAAAACCCTGATAATTTCGTTGGCAGTCGACATAATTAAAAATCTCCTGTTGTTTCTATACGTAGAAACATTATAATACAAAATCGGAAAAAGTCAACGGTTTTTTCGATAATCACTTCATTAAAGGATCATTACTGAAGTAGTTTTAAATCATTTAAAGAATAGAATCTATTTAAAAATGATCTTATCTTTCATAAAAGTACATAAAATTTTATAAAAAAACATCTAAGTTTCGCCTGATATGTCTTGACCTATGTTATTATATGTCAATAGCATAGTTCGGAAAAACGTCTAAGTTGACTCGTCAGAATATCTAAAATATTAAATTAATACCCATTTGGGTTTTCTGGAAGATCCGATATTTCTTATGGTTCTATCCTTTTTAGACATTGAATAGATTAAATTTCTTATCTTGTTTTTTTTCTGTTTTCATTTAATGCATCAGATATTGTATTTAAAAGGAGTTTATTTATACACAGAACCTAATATATATATTGCCGTACAGAAAACTGCTGATAAAATTGTCGACGGTACCGCAATGTTTCATTCACACTCGCCGACAGATTAAACCCTTGAGATATCGTCCCTCGGGAAAGGAAGCCGGGACGGGATGGTCAGACGGATGCGACAGGGTTTGCAGGAACTGAAGCCTGCAGCGAGCGTCGACCGACGCCCAGAAAACGGCCGTCTGAAAATCGTCAACGCTCACCGTTCCGGAGCAGGAGAAAGTCACCAGGATACCGTCCGGTCGAAGCAACTTCAAAGCCAGCAGGTTGACATCCTTGTATGCAGCCAGGGCTTTTTTTACATGCCCGCGCGCGAAGGCGAATTTCGGCGGGTCGAGAACTATCATATCATACCAGCTACCGCTTTCATGCAGCTGCCGGAGCAAAGTGAAAGCATCACCTCTGAGAAATCGTACCGTCGGGATATCTGAAGAATTCAAGGCGATATTCTCGCGAGCCAGTTGCAGACTGGAAGCCGAGGCATCTAACAGCGTCACCGAAGTCGCACCACCTTTCAGAAGATATACCGCAAAAGCCCCGGTATAACTGAAGCAGTCCAGGACCTCCTTTTTTTCGGCATAAGCGTTCGCGCTGAGTCGGTTGTCCCGCTGGTCTAGATAAAAGCCGGTTTTATGACCGTTCTTTATATTGACCCGGAAAGACAACCCGTTTTCCAGAACCGGTATGACTTCCGGTGGCTCAACTCCGTCTAGTACCCCCTTCCTTTTATCGAGACCTTCGAGCAGGCGAACCTCGACATCGCTGCGTTCATAAATCCCGGTCGGATGCATCAGTTCGAAGAGGCTGTCGACGATGACTTTCTTTTTCTTCTCGACCCCCATCGTAAGAAACTGCACCGCCAAGAAATCAGCATAGCGGTCAACGATCAGCCCGGGCAGGAAATCCGCCTCCCCGAAAACCAGGCGCCCGCAATCGGTAAGGTCGGGATTTTTTAAAAGGTTATCCCGGTTTCTCACGGCTCGCTCGAGGCGGAAGTGCCACCAGCGATCGTCAGGATAAGCGCCTTCATCCCATTCCAAAAGCCTGACGCAAACCTGGGAATGAGGATTGTAATAACCGTAAGCGATAAACTCTTTCCGGTTGTCTCGCACGGTGACAGTTTCGCCAGCTTCGACGGAACCGATAACTTTATCGATGGCTCCGGAGTAAACCCAGGGATGATACTGCCGGGCCGGTTTATCACGGTTCTTCTTTAAAATGACATCAACCATAACACCCTTTAAAAACTACCGGACACAATATAGCGCCCCAACGTCGGACCGGACTCAAATATTTTTTAATTTCCGCGGCGAAAGGTTATAAATTTTGCCTAAGCCCGGTGATTATCGATTTTGTCGAACGAATGGGCGAACACCAAATCGCGGATATACTCTTTTTTGAGAAAATCGTGAGGAAAGCCCAGCTCGATTTCGCTCACTTTGTTCAACCGTTCGATATGTTCGGCCGCCAGCGGCCTGTCAAGGCAGGCCAGGTTTTCTTTGAGCTGCCCGGCAGTGCGGGCGCCGATTATTGGAATAATCAAACCCGGCTGTTGCCGCACCCAGTTGAGCGCCACCCGGGCCGGGGAGCTGCCGCATTCTGTGGCAACTTTGACCACCTCATCGGCGATAGCCAGGCTTTTATCGCTTAAGCGGGAGGAGTCGGTGCCATCTTCGTAACGCTTCGTGCTCGATTCAACCTTGCCGGCTTTGCTGTACTTGCCCGTCAGCACCCCGCCGCCGATCGCCCCCCAGGGGGTGACGGCCATATCGAACGCCCGCGCCATCGGCAAAAGCTCCCGTTCCACCGTCCGCTCCAGCAGGCTGTACTCGATTTGCAGGGCCACGAAAGGGGTCCAGCCGCGAAGCTGCGCGAGAGTATTGGCCTGCGAGACTATCCAGGCCGGCGTGTCGGAGATACCGATATAAAGAATCTTCCCGACCCGCACCATGTCGTCGAGAGCGCGCATTACTTCCTCCACCGGTGTGAGGTAATCCCAGGCGTGCAGCCAGTAGAGGTCGATATAATCGGTTTTGAGACGTTTCAAACTGTTGTCCAGCGCCTGGACGAGGTTCTTACGATGGTTCCCGGCTGAGTTGGGCTCTCCCTTTTTCATATAAAGGGTGTACTTGGTGGCCAGGACGATTTGCTCGCGAAGTTTACTTTCGGTTATGAATTCCCCCAGAAATTTTTCGCTGGTGCCCTCGGTGTATCGGTTGGCGGTATCGATAAAATTCCCCCCGGCCTCGAGAAAGGTATCAAACATTTTTCGGCATTCGCTCTTGTTCGCTCCCCAGCCCCATTCCTCACCGAACGTCATGGTTCCGAAACACAGCTCCGATACCCTAAGTCCGCTTCTGCCCAGCAATTTATACCGCATGAACTTCTCCTCTTTTTTATCAATTCAAAATTATTCACACAAAAAATATACGTCTCGAATAAGAAAGTGTCGGGCGCTAAATTACTTTACGTATACAAGAGACATCAGCCGGGCACCACCGCTTTGAAAAGAGTATAGGTGAAAAAAGCGTAATAGTCCGGCAGATTCAAAATGAAATCGGGCGAATCCGGCAGGCACAACCGGCGGTACAATTTAAAATCATTTTCAGACAGTTCACCTTTCGGACTTCCCCAGCGCATATCGAAAAACGTCTCGAGCGCCTTGAAAATTTTATCGTCCAAAGGCGCCTGAAAGGATGCGATGAAAGACCTGCCTTCTGTTTTAAAAAGTCCCGCTTTTTTAAACCAGCCCGGCGCCCTGAAAAAATGTAAGGCTGGGTCCTGCCCGGTACGAAAAGGCAAGACCCCCTGCTTAGTCGCGTTCAGTCTCGCCTCCAGCCGAGGGTAACCGGGCAGAAGCTGCTGCGAAGACCAGGCCATTATAACTATGGTACCCCCCGGTTTGACCACCCGGGCCAGCTCCTTTATCTGCCGCTCCGGGTTATTATCATAATACCCCGCACAATCGGCGCTCCAGGTCCAGTCGAAAGTATTGTCCTCAAAAGGCAGGTTATCGATGCTCCCCTTTTTTAAAGTCACTTGCTTATTGATATTATACTGCTCAATTTTGCCTTTCGCGATTTTTAGAAAATCACCCGATATATCCAATCCCGTAACATGACCATCTTCTCCGACTGTATCACACAGAATTTTTAGATGATTGCCTATCCCGCACCCGGCATCGAGGCCGCTGGTGCCCGGTTGGAAAGCCACGAATGAAAGAACTTCTTTTATGACCATCTCGCGCAATGGATTCGAAAGTTCCAGAAGCTCCGCGTAAGAATAACTTTTCGGCATAAACCTCCCTATCTTATCATTTCAAATTATAAATCAACAACCACCGCATCAGTTCGCGGTCCTCAATATATTCCGCGTGGGTGGCATATCCGGCGATTTGTTTTTCAAGCTCCTCCCGCGTGGGAAAATTTTTAACGACCCGGAAGCGGCTGCCGTCCGGCAGGGTACGCTTGTTAATCCGGTTCCCCTCGTCATCGTAAAAAAATCCGTCCTTGTCGAATTCCTTCCGGTAAAGCATATCCAGAAATATCACCCAGCCTTTTTTTTTGACTTTACGGTGCAATTTTTCGAGAAAGGGCGTTATCATCGATTTGGGTATATGCGACCAGAAATCGGCCGCAAATGCAATTTCGAACTCACCCGGCAGTTCATTGATTTTATAAGCGTCGATAATCGCGTATGTGACCTTATCGATATCCGAATTTTTCTCGCGGGCGATTTTAATATGTTCTTTGCTGACATCGGTAGCCGTCACCGACCGCGCCCGCCCGGCCAATACCCGCGTCCAGTTACCGGTGCCGCAGGCAATCTCCAAAACATTCCGGTCCTTTAAATATCGCTCAACAATATCAATTATCGGAGCCAGCAGTTTCTCCATGGCTTCCGGGGTGGTATAGTTCATGTAGCTATCGTGCCAGGGTGCTCGCCGGGCGTAATATGCGTTCATTTCCTCAATCAAGTCTTGTACGGGCATATAGATTCCGTCTACAGATATGAATTACTTCATGAATATGGGAAATTATAAGAAAACCGATATCGCCGGGCAAGAAGATAAGCTAAATATTAAAAGAAAAGGGGAAGTCACAAGTCGTCTCCTTTTCTGTTTATCACCCACTCACCGAAAGTATCTTCTAAACTTCCTTTTCAGTCCAGGCCAGGATGGCGGCCGGCAAAGTATGGGCGGTGTAAATCATAACCGCGATCACCGGCATTATCGAAACCCCGGAAAAACCGGAACTGTATCTTCTCAAAAGCTCGAACGCCAGAAACAACAGCAGCAATATGACCGTGAAGTACGAATAGGAAAAGCGCAGCGCGTCCAGGGTAACTTCGCGCTGCCGTTCATCGAGATTATCGACCGGGCTGTGCGTCAGATACCAGAGCCGGGTTCGCATATGGACGATTATGAAACTGACAACCACGACTACAAACAGCGCCAGCCCGACCGCGAGCAGGGCGATATCCATGCCGAGCTTTTCCGCGACATAAAACCAGCCCAGAAGCAGCGCCAGCGACACATAATTGATGAAAACGCCGAACCGCCGCCCCGGCAAAGAAACCTCTTTCTTGGAAAACTTGACAAAGGTATACAGCAGGCTCGCAACAAACATGAAAAGAGCACCGATTTCCCCGGATAGGTTCAGTACCGACCATTCATAGTTGTGCCCCATATAGAAAAAGAGAACCACTAAAAGCGCCGACAGGAAAAGAAACGTCAGCCCCAGGGTTCGGTTCGGTTTTGATACTTCCGCAGTCATATCATTCTCCCCTTCTTTTTTGTTGGTTCAAGAGCTCCTGGCTCAAAAGCGGCAGGGGCTCTATTGAAAAAATCATCTCCACCGGCAGACCGAAAACCTCGCTTATCCTGAACGCCAGGTCCAGACTGGGATTGTATTCCTCCCGCTCCAGATAGCCGACCGTTTGAAAATTAACCCCGATTTTCTCAGCCAGGTCTTTTCGGGAGAGGTCTCGTTCCTCGCGGAGGACCGATATCCTGTTATATATTCTTCTTCCTTTCATATCATTAATATAACATTATGTTTTAAATATACAACAATTATTAATAAATATTCAATATTATTTAAAAAATATGATACACTTACAAAAAAACTTCTAAGACATTACGATACAACTACTTATGGTTTGATGGGATGATAATAAGATGACCGGGAGGTATTATTTAAGGACAACTAATTTCTTTGTTTGAAACAGGTTACCGGCTTTCAGGCGATAAAAATAAACTCCCGAAGGCAGGGCGTTATGATTATTATCACGGCCGTCAAATTCTAACCGGTAGGTCCCCGGCGACCGTTTCCCGGGGCAAAACTCCCGTACCGGTCGGCCCAGAATATCAAAAACCACAATCTCTATATCTGCCGTCTGAACCAGGTGGAATTCTATTACGGTGCCGCTGTTGAAGGGGTTGGGGTAGTTTTGTTCGAGCCCGAAACCGGACGGCAGAATATCTTCGGTAACATCGGGCACATCGACAATAGTGGTATCTTCGATATCGATGAGTTCTCGGGCGAACGGGACATAAGCAACCGCAGCGTAAGAGGGATCATCAGCTTTGTGCCGGATGAGGCTTTCTATCAGGGCGGAGTCGGTCAGTCCCCACCAGTTACCGGTGGCATCGAGGAACGCGTTCTCGTCGTAGGGGGCACTGACATAACAAGCGTACTCACCGTTGTTGAGAATATTGGAGTTGTGCACCGAACCCGTCGGTGTGAGATTTATCGTTCACCCGCCGGAGCGGATATGCACGCCGTAGAGGGCATTATTGCGGATATCACAACTGGTGACTTCGAACGATGGTATATTGGTGTTAAAACTGTAAATATCCAGGCCCACCTCGCACTGGTTTATGTAGGTCCGGGAAAGGTCGAGCGCAGCGCTCTGGTAGGCAAAAATCCCGACGCCCGTGCCGACAACGGCGGACAGCGTCTGCTGCACGGTGCAGCTTTCTATAAAGGTGATAATCGGAACCTCCAGAGAACCGCCGTTTATCTGCAGGCCGTAGAGCAAGAAATCCTCGACCCGGCAGTCGCTGAAGGTTACCGCGGCGCAGTAAACATAGGTGCCGATTATGGGGTAGCGGATATGACAAAATTTCAACTCTCCAGTGCTGTTGACCTGGAAATCCAGACCGTACCAGTCGCCCGGTTTCGGTTCTCCCCCGGCGGTGTCGGCGGCGGAGGTAAAGTATATCGGGTTGTTCTCGGTACCGATGGCCGTCATGTTGCCGAACACCATGATTCTTATAGCGGGCCGGAAGGTTACCACCGTTCCCACCTCGATCAACAGGCGACCGGTATCGGCCACCGTCACGAAACCGGTCACCAGAATCGTATCGTCGTTGGTCCAGACCGTGTCTTTGGCGATTAGGCCGCTGACCTCGACCCGGGCGTTCGTGCCTTCGGCGGTTAATAACACAAAAAACGCGAGTAAGAATGTCGCGACGCTGTTACTTAAAATTATATTCTTCATTTCTTTTACCGCGTAAATCCGAACCGAAGGATAATTATTTTTAATTATCAATCTCCTTTTTATAATATAAGCAAGAAAGAAAAAGCGACAAGGCTTTTTACCCGTACCCCCGGATAATTCATTGGCCGCCAGCCCATTACAGACCGTTTTGTCCATATCGCGGGCGGTTTTAACGGATAATTTTGCAAAAGTCTTGTCAACCGCCTTAACTCTGTATATTATTATTTTATATGGCGTAAAAAATAGATACTAAAATATGAATTCACAAAACAGCATTTTTAGATAAAGAAAGAATAAGAGTAGAAAAGAAGGAAAGAATGTGAATAAAATTTCCGAATTTTTTCACCTGGCTGGATACCGCCACTGGACAGCATCTTTGCTTCCGGCTCTTGTGGGTACGACCCTTCCTTTCTGGCTCAAACCACCGGGATTTTCCTTTAAAGCGTTTGAAGCGATAGAGTTTTTGAT
>JAFGNW010000043.1 GCA_016926795.1 Candidatus Zixiibacteriota bacterium | reverse complement strand
TGATAATGGTCGCTGTCGCTGACGTTGAATTCCTGGCTGATAAAACCCTGCAGCGGCAGCCCTACCGGCAATGAAAAATCGGAGTTACCGGCGCGGTCGATAACCGCCATCCCCGTTTTGTCCAGTTCGGCGAAAATAGTGGAATCGTCGGGAAGGTCCGGGAATTCAAAGTCGATACCGGCCAGTGTCGCCATCCGGCTGACCACCTCCCGCGCCTGCAAAAGATTTTGCTCGAGCAGCTTCACTTTATACTGATACCTTTTCAAATCCTCGTTTTCTTCCATGAGTTTTTCCGTCATCGTCGCACGGGACACCACCTTCCCGTAAAAAATAAAAAACAAAACTATGCTGATAATCAACAAGGCGAACAGTCCGACTACAAACTTTAAAAGCCATTGTCGGATGCGCCAACCCCGGCGGCTCTCGGTGCCGTCGGGAATGAGCATTATCGTCACAAAGCCGCTTTTGCGTTCCATGGCTATCGGTTCATACCTCTAAATATATCCAGCAGCCGGTCCAGATCATCGTTGCCATAGTATTCAATCTCGATCTTGCCGCGCTTGAGGCCGTGGTTAATTTTCACCGAAGTTCCCAGAAGCTGTTTGAGATAGTTTTCAATCTCGATTAACTCCGGTATTTTCTTTTTCGGCACCAAACGTCTTTTCTTTTGCCCTCGCACGGTTTTTTCCGCTTCGCGCACCGAGAGGGCGTTGTCGATAATGCGGCCGGCCAGCGCCAGCATTTCCTTTTCGGAACCGACCGCCAGCAGGGCGCGGGCATGGCCCTCGGTCAACTTCCCCGCGCCCAGAAGCTCCTTCACCGATTCGGGCAAGGTCAAAAGCCGCAGCTGGTTGGCGACCGCGGCGCGGCTCTTGCCGACCCGCTCGGCCAGCTGGTTCTGCGTCAGGTGGCACTCCTCGATAAGGCGGCAGTAAGCCTCGGCCAACTCTAGCGGATTGAGATTTTCGCGCTGGATATTTTCCACCAGGGCCATTTCCAGCATACGGGCGTTGTCGATTTCTTCAAGCACCACTACCGGGATTTTTTCCAGACCGGCGATTTTGGCGGCCCGCAAACGGCGTTCACCGGCGACCACCGCAAAACCGCTGTCCGTCTTCTTGACCACCAGCGGCTGCATGACGCCGTTCTGCCGGAAGGAGTCGGCCAGCTCCCGCAGGCGCTCCTCGTTGAAATCCCGCCGCGGCTGCATCGGGTTGGGCGTAATCCGGTCAAGTGGGACCATCTTATAATTTATAGCGGCCGCACCGGCGTTTTCATCGCCCGGTATCAGCGCGCCCAGACCCTTGCCCAAAACTAATTTACTCATTGTGCCATTACCTCTTTTGTCAGGGACATGTAGTTTTCCGCGCCGGTCGAGAGAACATCATAAAGAATGATCGGCTTGCCGAACGACGGCGCCTCGGACAGGCGGACATTGCGCGAGATGACCGTCCGGTATACCTTGTCTTCGAAAAATTTACGCACTTCCTCGGACACCTGCCGGGAAAGGTTCAGCCGACCATCGAACATGGTCAGCAACACCCCCTCGATTTTCAAACCCGGGTTAAGATGCTGCTGGACCAGTCGGACGGTGTTCATCAGCTGGCTGAGACCCTCGAGCGCATAATACTCGCACTGGATGGGTATGATGATGGAGCCGGCGGCGGTAAGGGTGTTGATAGTCAGCAGGCCCAGCGAAGGCGGGCAATCGACGATAATATAGTCATAGTTATCTACTATCGGGGCAAGGGTCGTTTTGAGACGCGACTCGCGCGAGAGCATCCCCACCAGCTCGACCTCGGCGCCGACCAGCGAAATAGACGACGGCGCGACGTTGAGAAACTTCAGCTCGGTGGGCCGGATAACCTCGGCCAGCGTTTTCTCGCCGATCAGCACATCATAGATAGATGTATCGATTTTATTTTTATCGAATCCGACCCCGCTGGTAGAGTTGGCCTGGGGGTCCATATCGACCAGCAGAGTCTTTTTCTCGGCGGCCGCCAGACAGGAGCTGAGGTTGACGGCGGTGGTGGTTTTACCCACCCCCCCCTTTTGATTGACAATCGCAATTACTTTTCCCAAAAGACACTCCTTGTCATACAATCAGTTGTCCGGGTGCTCCCCATTGTAAAGGGATATCAAAACGGATGCAACTAAAATAAACGAAGCTTTATTATTTTTTTTGATATAAGGTAAGACTTTTAACAACAGCGCCTTGGGGCGTCGTAAAGGTGTGGAGCCGAGAGAGATTTTTATAAGTTTCCAGCTCCGTTGAAGAATAATATATAAAAAAACCGCCGGTGGCCAGGTTGATAAATATTTTTTTCAAAAGGGCGTCGGTGAGTTTGATATAACGCAGAGTAATAAGCTCGAACGGCTTTTTAAAAGTCAGTTCCTCGAAATTCTTGGGGACAACCTCGGCTTTAATCAACAGGGTTTTCAGTATCTTTTCCAGGGCGGCTGCTTTTTTGACGGTTCTTTCCACCAGCACGGCCCGGTTTATCTTCTCCGTCATTAATAAAGGTATGGCCGGGAAGCCGCCCCCGGAACCGATATCAAGGTAGCTTACCGAGTCGAAAGTAAGTTTAATTATATCCAGCGGCAGAAGGGATTCGGCTGCCAGACGGGTTAAGTCGGAGAGCGATGTTTCACGTGAAACAAGGTTGACCTTCCGGTTGGCCGCCATCAACTCCCTAAAATATGTCTCCAGTTTATCTTTCGGAACGTATCTTCTCAGAACGGCTTCGATATCAAATTCTATTTTGTCGGATTCGGGAAACATACTCACTGCGCCTTATGCTTTTTTAAAAAGACCGATAAAACAGCGACATCGCCGGGCGTAACCCCCTCAAGGCGCGAAGCCTGCCCCAGCGACAAAGGTCGGAACCGCGATAATTTCTCCCGGGCTTCGTATTTCACCCCGGTCAGCTGCTCAAAAGGAAAATCCTCGGGGATTTTCTCGTTTTCCAGTTTCCGGAACTTGTCAATCTCCCGTTGCTGTTTGTCGATATAACCCTGGTAACGAATAAATATAGCTGCCCGCTGTAAAATCTCAGGATTATCCGATAAGGAGCCGTTGTGCTTTTCAACCAGGGGGAGAAGCTCGTCAATCTTGATACCGGGCATTTTCAACAGGTTTTTCAAACTGACCGGTCCGGTCCGCTTGAAGCGTTCGGTCAATCCACCCAACGATTCCACCCTGACTGATATTTTACCCAGCAACTTAATCTCTTCATGAGTAGCTTTCTGTAAGTCTTTAAACAACTTATAATCATTTTTGTCAATCAGCCCGTATTTTTGGGCAAAGTCAAATAGACGGTCGCGGGCGTTGTCCTCCCGCAAAGCCAGACGATATTCGGCCCGCGAGGTAAACATCCGGTACGGCTCGGTCGTCGAGCGGGTCACCAGGTCGTCAATCATTACCCCGATATATGCCTCCGAACGGTCCGGTATAAACGGTGGTTCTTTTTCAAGGTACAAAACGGCGTTGACCCCGGCCATCAATCCCAGCGCTGCGGCTTCCTCATATCCTGAAGTTCCGTTTATCTGACCGGCCATAAACAGCCCGGGCAGACGTTTGGATTCCAGCGAGGGCTTGATCTGGTACGAGGGACAGTAATCATATTCGATCGCATATCCCGGTCGGGTGACCCGGACCTGCTCCAACCCTCTAACAGTCCTGATAGCGGCATTCTGGATATCTTCGGGCAGGGCTGTGGAAAAGCCGTTGGGGTAAATTTCATTGGTGCCGTTCCCCTCGGGCTCAAGGAAAATATGATGGGTGTCTTTATCGGCGAAGCGGAAAAACTTGTCCTCGATTGACGGGCAATATCTTGGCCCCGTTGAACTTATCTGTCCCGAAAAAATCGGCGAGCGGTGATGATGAGCCGAGATTATCTCTTTGGTCGCTGCGGTGGTATGAGTCAGATGGCAGGGGGTCTGGTTAAATTCCCGATAGGAAGTACGGTAAGAGAAAAAAGGGATAGGTTCCTCCCCTGGCTGAATTTCACACCGTTCCCAGTCGATCGTGTCACCGTCGAGACGGGGAGGTGTCCCGGTTTTTAGTCGACCCACCTCGAAACCCAGTTTTCTCAGAGATTCCGAAAGCTGATAGGCGGCCTTTTCTCCCATTCGGCCGGCTTTGATTTTAATCTCTCCGATATGAATAAGTCCCCCCAGAAAGGTCCCGGTGGCCAGAATCACCGCAGAAGCGGTGAAAATCCGGCCATCTTCGGTTTTAATTCCAGCCGTCCGACCGTTTTCGGTGAGAATTTCCCCGGCAACCGCTTCGATGACAGTCAGGTTCTTCTGATTAGCTACGAAATCGGATACAAACCGGGTATAAGCGATTCGGTCAGCCTGAGCCCTGGTCGACCATACCGCCGGGCCACGTGAAAGATTGAGTCGCCGGAACTGAATCCCGGTAGTGTCAATAGCTACCCCCATCAGCCCCCCCAGAGCATCGACTTCTTTGACCAGCTGCGACTTACCAATCCCGCCAACAGCCGGGTTGCAGGACATCAAAGCCAGCTTGGTTTTATCCATACTGACCAGTGCGGCGGTTTTACCCATTCGGACCGCCGCCAGGACCGCCTCGACCCCGGCATGCCCGCCGCCGACTACAATTATATCAAAGTCTCTATTGACCATTTTCTATATGACTTAACCCAAATCCAACACACTTTTTGTGTTTCATGTGAAACATGAAAAG
>JAFGNW010000003.1 GCA_016926795.1 Candidatus Zixiibacteriota bacterium | reverse complement strand
CTGGTGGTGGTGCAGCTGACTGTGCCCCTCGAGGAAGCCCGTGCCTTCGCCGTCAGCGCCGCCATGTTGCTGCCGCTTTTGAGCTGGTCGGCGATGGGGACGCGGGAGGCCCGTTACAACACCGGTCAACTTCTGTTTTCCTCACCCTACCCCGTCACCCGGCAGCTTCCCGCCGCCCTGGCGGCCGGTATCCTCATCGCCCTGATAGCCATGAGCGGAATGATAGTTCGCACCGGCCTGACCGGTCAATGGTCATATTTGTTTGCATTAATTATCGCCGCCCTGTTTGTCCCGTCACTGGCTTTGAGCCTGGGCGCGCTGACCGGCAGTAAAAAAATGTTCGAGGTATCTTATTTCCTGCTCTGGTATATCGGCAGCATCGAAAAACTGACCCCTTTGAATTTCCTGGGTACAACTGACGAAGCTGTAGCGGCGGGGATACCGAAGGTTTACCTTCTGCTCACTGCGGGTCTGGTAATCTCGGCGATTCTGACCCGCCGTCGGCAAGTTGTTCTCTAAAAATCTTATTCATAGCGCAGGGCGTCGATAGGATTCAAAGCCGCCGCCTTGCGAGCCGGGTAAAATCCGAAAAATATCCCCACCGCCGCAGAAAAGAGAACAGAGATAAAGATAATCTCCGGATTGATAACGGCGGCAATATCAGTAAAGCGGTTGAGTATCGCCACCACTCCCGCCGACAGCAGGATACCCAGAAGCCCCCCCGACAGACTGAGCACCACCGCCTCGGTGAGGAACTGAGTCATGATATCGCTGGCCCGCGCCCCGACCGATAGACGGATGCCTATTTCGCGGGTGCGCTCCGTAACCGAAACCAGCATGATGTTCATAATTCCGATACCGCCAACCACCAGACTGACGGCCGCAATCGAACCCAGAAGCAAGGTCATGGTGCGCGAGGTTTCGGTAACGGCTTCGGTAATCTCGGCCTGGCTGCTGATGGTAAAATCATCGTCGTCGCCGGGGTTGAGACGGTGTGATTCCCGAAGAATCTGGCTCAGTTCCTCCTGGGCTTCCGCCTGGCGTTCGGTGGAGACGGCGCTGGCGTTAATCATGTCCACCCACTGCCGCCCCTTAAGACGGTACAACACCGTCGTCGAGGGCGCTAATATAACATCGTCCTGGTCCTGACCCATGCCGCTCTGCCCCTTGGCCTTGAGCACGCCAAAGACGGTGAAGGGAATGTTGCGAATTCGGATACTCTGTCCGGTGGGGTCGGTATCGGGAAATAATTCATCGGCTACGGTTTTCCCCAGCAGGGCGACCTTCTTTTTGGCGGTGACGTCTCTTTCGGTAAAAAATTCACCGGATTCAATCTGCCAGTTGCGGATTTCGAAATAATCCGGTTCCACCCCGTATACCGAGGTGGACCAATTGCTGCTGCCACCGATAACCTGGCCGCCGGAACGCACCACCGAGGACACGCCCTCGAGCAGGGTGGCTTCGTTTTTTATTTTCTCGACATCGTCGAAGGTAAAGCGGTTGAACGAACCGGCCCCCATCCGAACGCCGCCGGAACTGGCGCTGCCGGGAAAGACGATAAGCAGGTTGGTGCCCAACGCATTGATATTATTTTCAATCTTGGCCTGTGAACCCTCCCCCACGGACACCATAACGATAACGGCGCTGACCCCGATAATTATCCCAAGCGAGGTTAACAGGCTGCGCATCCGGTTTTTGAATATACTTTTAAATGCGGCTTTGATTAAATTCTGGGCGTGTTTCATGACCGGACCTCCAGTTCCTCCACCTCGTCGGCGGGCAGCGCCGCCAGGTCGGCTCGCGCGTCTCGGCGGACCGTAACCGGTACGTCGCGGCGTATCAGGCCATCGCGCAATTCCACGACCCGCTTCGTGTAATCGGCAATATCCCGCTCGTGCGTGACCAGTATAACGGTGATACCCTGGTCGTTCAGTTCCTGAAAAAGCGAGAGGACGTCAATCGAAGTACGGCTGTCGAGGTTGCCGGTCGGTTCATCGGCCAGGACAATGGCCGGTTGGTTAACCAGGGCTCGGGCAATCGCCACCCGCTGTTGCTGGCCACCGGAGAGCTGGTTGGGCAGATGTTCGAGCCGGTCGGCCAGGCCGACCCGGGTGAGGGCTTCGACCGCCGCCTGGCGCGGGTTCTTGATGCGACCCCGGCGGTCATAGAAAAGCGGCAGCATCACGTTTTCCAGTGCCGAAGTTCGCGCCAGAAGGTTGAACGTCTGAAAAACGAATCCGATTTTTTCGTTGCGGATTGTGGCGAAATCATTGCCTTCCAGTTCATCGACTCTGATGCCGTCCAGAAAATATTCCCCCGCAGTCGGTTTGTCCAGACAACCGAGCAGGTTCATGAGAGTCGATTTACCCGACCCGGAAGAGCCCATGACAGCGACGAATTCTCCGCTTTCAACTTTCAGGTCGATACCGCGCAGGGCGTTGACGGCGATATCGCCCATCCGGAAGATCCGGGTCATATTCTTTATCTCTATAATCGTGTTCATCGTTCGTCTAATCCTGAAATTAAAAGCCCGGGGGCGGTGGACGGAAACCGCCCTGATTGTTGGTTGTTTTTGTCGATGAGGTCGAGCCCGTCTCGAGCCCGTTGATTATCTTCATTCCCTCGTTAAGATTGCGGCTGCGGACAACTTCCGTGTTGACGCCGTCGGTCATGCCGGTGCGTAACATCTCCATCTGGAGGCAACCGTCGCCGTCAAGGTACCATACCTGGCCCATATCTTTCGGTCGCTGACCGGATGCGCCGGCTTGCCGGGAAACGGCGAACGACGGCGCTCCCTCGGTTTGCATTCCCATCCGATTGCCGGCTTTCAGCGAATCGGGAAGCTTCTCCATTTCGACCCGCCGTCTTTCCCGG
>JAFGNW010000042.1 GCA_016926795.1 Candidatus Zixiibacteriota bacterium | reverse complement strand
CATAAAAAAGGTGTAGGTTCATCGCGTAACGGCCGCGACTCACACGGTCAGCGGCGGGGAACCAAAGTTTACAGCGGCGAGGCGGTATCCGCCGGTTCGATTATCGTCCGCCAGTGCGGTACGCCGATTAAACCCGGTTATAACGTCGGTATCGGTAAAGACCATACCCTGTTTGCCAAAGTCACCGGCGTGGTGAAATTCGAGCGGGTTGGCAAAGACGGGAAGAAAGTTTCCGTCTACGAATAACGGGCTCACCCGTTTTATAAGTTTAAGACACCGCTATCCCCAGCGGTGTTTTTTTATGCCCTTATCCCTTTTGGCGGGTCGGGAAAATTACTTTTTTCACAAAAATAGTCTACTTCGCACTTGAGCTTAATCCCGAAAAGCGTATATTTACCGCTACGTTAGAAAAAATCATTCAGAAGGCTTTTTAGGAGGCTTATATGGAATATCGTACCGAAACAGATTCGATGGGGGAAATAAAAGTCCCGGCTGACGTTTACTATGGCGCCCAGACAGCCCGCTCGCTACACAATTTCAGAATCGGCGGGGAACGGATGCCCCGGGAGCTCATCCGCGGCATGGGCATTTTGAAAAAAGCCGCTGCCCTGGTCAATATGGAACTGGGCTTGCTGCCCAAAGAAAAAGGGGAGTTGATTGTCAAGGCGGCCGACGAGGTTATCGATGGCAAGCTCGATGAGCATTTCCCGCTGGTGGTCTGGCAAACCGGTTCGGGCACCCAGTCCAACATGAACACTAACGAGGTCATCTCCAACCGGGCTATCGAAATGGCCGGCGGGGTGATGGGTTCGAAAAAACCGGTTCATCCCAACGACGACGTCAACAAGGCGCAGTCCTCGAACGACACCTTTCCGACCGCCATGCATATCGCTGCGGTGGAAGAAATTCATCGTCGCCTGATACCGATGGTGACGCAGTTGCGCGACACCCTGCGGAAAAAGTCCGAAGCCTTCAAGGACATCATCAAAATCGGTAGGACGCACCTTATGGACGCGACGCCGCTGACGCTGGGGCAGGAGTTTTCCGGTTATGCCGCGGCCCTGACGCTGGGTCTGGAGCGGGTGAACGACTGTTTGAAGCGGCTGTACCCGCTGGCGCTGGGCGGCACGGCGGTCGGCACCGGGCTTAACACCCATCCCGATTTCGCCGTTAAATCGGCGGCTGTTATCGCCAAACTGACCGGCAAACCGTTTGTCACCGCTCTCAACAAGTTCGAGGCACTGGCGACCCATGACGCTATTGTCGAGGCTTCGGGGGTGATGAAAACGCTGGCTTGCTCGCTGATGAAAATCGCCAACGATATCCGCTGGCTGGCCTCCGGGCCGCGCTGCGGTATCGGCGAAATTATTATTCCCGCCAACGAGCCGGGGTCGTCAATTATGCCCGGTAAGGTCAACCCGACTCAGCCGGAGGCAATGACGATGGTCTGCGCCCAGGTAATCGGCAACGATGTTGCTGTCAATATCGGCGGGTCATCGGGTAATTTCGAGCTGAACGTTTACAAGCCGGTGATGATTTACAACCTGCTCCAGTCGATAAGGCTGCTGGCCGACGCCTGCGAGATGTTCAACGAGAATTGCGCGGTGGGTATCGAGCCCAACGAGGTCAATATCAAAAAGAACCTGACCAACTCGCTGATGCTGGTGACGGCGCTCAATCCGCATATCGGTTATGACAACGCCGCGAAAGTAGCCAAGAAAGCGCACGCCGAGAACAGCACGCTCAAGGAAGCGGCGGTGGCGCTGGGTCTTTTGAATGAAAAAGAATTCGACGAGAAGGTTCGGCCGGAGAACATGATCAATCCGAACCTAAAGGCGAAGTAAGCGTAACAGTGTAACTGTCAGGTCTCATCCGCCCAGGCGGAAAGGACCTGACAGAACTTTTTACTGGTATACACAGAGCGGCATCCCGGTGAGACCGCCTTTATTATGCTGTAATTTTGTCGAAACTCTTCGGAATTTCGACCTACAAACTACTCGATGCCGAGAAAAACGATTATATTGAGTTGTTTGAGTTGAAAGTCCCTCGCATGAAAAAGGGCGGGCTTTTGATTGCCGATAACGTCATCAGCCATGCCGACACCCTCTCTGAGATGGTGGCCCGGGTGCAAACTGATGCCCGGGTGGATGCGGTGGTAGTGCCTATAGGCAAGGGGGAACTAATCTGTCGTCGGCTGTAAACGGTAAAGCTGTTTCCGACCTCAGGGTTTTTATTGATTATTAAAATTAATGAGCCTATTTTAAATACCGGCTTCGGCTTTTATTGGATAATAAGAAATTAATTCCGGGGAAAAAATGAAGGTGTACCGGCGTACCCTGAATTGGAAAGGATTCTTATGAAGAAAACGGTGTTTTTTTTGTTGGCGGTGGTCTGTTTCGCTTTAGTCGGCGTATCGTCGGCTTTGGCGGGTTCCAACAGTTTCGGGGTGCGGGCCGGTTACGGCAGCGAGCCCGACCAGTTCGTTATCGGCGGGCGGGCGCTGATGGGTAATTTTCTGAAAATCACCCGGTTCGCCCCCGGTTTCGATTATGGGACGGGCGACAATATCACCACCTATACCTTCAACGGCGATGTGCTTCTGTTGTTAAAACTGCCGAATTCATCGTTAGCCCTTTACGCCGCCGGAGGTCCGACCGTAACCTACTGGGACGCCGACAAGGGCGGTTCCGACACCGAGGTGGGGGCGACTATCGCGGGAGGCCTGCGGCTGCCGATGGGGAAGGCCGGTTTTTATGAACTGGAAGCCCGTTTCGGAATCGGCGACGTGCCGGAATTCAAGCTCATGTTCGGAATCATGTTCGGCGGGAAATAAGATATTCAGCAACAACTATTTTAATCAAAGCTCGACGAGCTTTAAATCCGCGACAATGACGGAATAAGCAAGTGAATTGATTCCCACCTCTAAAGAGGCGGGGTACCCGTAAATTAATATATATTCAGGCGCCGACCGGGTTAAAACCGGACGGCGTTTTTTGTGACTTGACCCTTCCAATATTACCGGGTATCTTATTGCTCTCATGATTAGAATTATTTCTATCGTTTTGTACACAATCATCCTGTCGGGAGTATTGTCTGCCTCTTTGTTCGCTCAGAATTACCTGTGGCTTGAGGAATCAGACAGCCTGAATTCAATCGAATACCGGATAGAGCCGCCGCCGGGTTTTGTACGGGTCGCGGTTGACGCGGGCGGGTTTGCGGCATGGCTGAGAGGTTTGCCGTTAAAACCGGAAGGCGCCCGGGTACTTCTCTTTGACGGTCAGCCGAAAAGAAACCAGGCGGCGGGGGCGGCGGTGGTCGATATCGATATCGGTGGCAGAGACCTGCAGCAGTGCGCCGACGCCGTGATTAGATTAAGGGCGGAGTATCTTTTCGCGAAGGGTTTATACGACCGAATCAGTTTCAATTTTACCAGCGGCGATACGGCTGCTTACGTTCGCTGGCGGGACGGCTTTCGTCCCCGTGTCCGGGGCGGTGTCGTGACCTGGAAAAAGACCGCCCGGAGTGACAGTTCATATTGGAATTTCCGGGTCTACCTGGAGACAGTATTCACCTTTGCCGGCTCATATTCTCTGGAACGGCAGTTGACGCCGGTGGAGAAAATTTCTGATATCGAAAGCGGTGATGTTTTTATCCGGGGCGGTTTTCCGGGGCACGCCGTGATAGTCGTAGATGTCGCGCTAAACAAGACGACCGGTGAAAAAGTTTTTCTGCTGACTCAGAGTTATATGCCTGCTCAGGATATTCACGTCCTGACAAATCCGACCGCCCCGGTTTTAAGCCCCTGGTACGATATCAATTTTGGTGATACGCTTTATACACCGGAATGGATTTTTTTAAAAAGTGAATTGAGACGATTCAGGTAAAAACTGCTGGTTTTAAACTCTACGGCTAATAAAAGATTCACTCTCAGAGTCATAGTTTCCGCACCATCTTGCGACGCACCGTCCGGTAACCGCAATGCTCATAAAACACGACCGGGTCACCCTCGAATTCCCAGGTATCGAGCTGAATCTCCGAGCCGCCCTTATCCCTGACCCATTTCTCGGCTGCTGTAACCAGACGGCTGCCGAAACCCCGTCCCCTGAATTTTTGCAGAACGTACAGGCTTTGAAGGTGACCATAGCGATAGGCGACCCGCTGGGGGTCGGGTTCGTCTTCGCGTAAATAAATTTCCACCAGGCCGACCGCCCGGTTGTCGCTTTCCGCGATTAGTATATCGGCATTGTCGTCATCTAATATTTTTTTAAGTTCGGTTATCAGCTTCGAAGAATCATATTTATCGAAAGGACCCAGCGAAATAAGCCGGTCGGGAACCCCGTCGACATGGTATTCATGGAATTCATAATATAAACGGCAGAGCGTCTCGATATCAGCTTCGACAGCTTTGTGAATTGAAAGTTCAGCCATAAAATTTTTATAACCTGGAGCTTACGGGGTTATTTTCAATGCTAATATAATTATATAAAAGACATAAAAAAAGCGGAACCGTCCTGGCTCCGCTTTTTAAAATCCAAGTTGTCTCGTCCGATGTCTTTCCCGTAGTAAGTCCTGTTGCCGCTTCGCCACCCTAACCCCCTCAGGGTGGCAATCAGTTTAACATAACACCTTAAAATTAGTTCCCCTTTTTTAAGTAAGAGGCCATATTTCCGAAAATTATTTTTTTACAACAAAACTTGTTTTAAGACATGGGCTTAACTATAATAACCCCATGCAGACCGCCCTTCACATATTAAATTTGACGGCTGAGCTTCAGGCCGAACTGGCCGGCGGCGCCGTAATAGTAAGCACTGCCTTTTACAAGAAAGAACGGACAGCTTACTTTTACCTTAAGAAAAAAGGCCGGTCGCAGGTAGCCCTGGTTTTCAGCTACCATCCTTCGGGCTACGGCTTTTACCTGGTCCCGGCCTCGAAAGTAACCGTCGCCACCCGTGAAAAACCCTGGCCGGTGTTCGGTCTCGACGGCGCCGAGGCCACCGGTTTCGAACAACCGGGGCTGGACCGAATCGTGAAAATGGGGGTGGTCAAAGACGGCCGACCTTTCACGGTGATTTTCGAGGCTCTGGGAGTAAACGGCAATATCTGGCTGGTCGCTGAAAACGAAACGATTTCAGCGACGTTGCGGAATAAAAAATATTCCGCGGGGGAGAAATATCAGCCGCCGGAACCTTTGCACAAACTTGACCCGTTCAGACTGACGCGCGCCGCGGTCGGGGAGACCGTCGCCGCCATCGACAAACCGACCACATCGGCGGTGCTGGTGGAGAAATATGTGCTCGGTTACAGCCGGACTATGGCGCTGGAGGTAGCCTGCCGCAGCGGTCTGGATTATACCGATGTACAGAGTCTCGACGAGGAAGCCGTCGATAAACTAATTGCCCAGGTCGTCTGGACGGCGGAGCGGTTCCGGGAGATATCAGCGGGGTACCTTTACACGGTACGTCGAAATTACGAGGTTTTCCCTTTTAAGTTGAAGGGTGTCGAGGACGAGCCGGAAAAATTCAAGACCCTGTCGCTGGCGGTAATGGCGATGGCCGGGCGTCGGCAGACGGTGGTGGAGGAAGCCGGCGAAGAGAAAAACGTCCTGGCGGCGGTCGAGCGCGCCGCCCATAAATACCAGAGGCGTATTCCGAAAATACAGGCGGATATCAGGGAGGCGGAGAATTATGGCCGCTATAAGACAGCCGGGGAGCTCTTGAAGATAAACATGGATGTCCTGAAAAAAGGCATGGCCAAAATCACGGTCGAGGATGTGTTTCGGGAGCCGCACCTACCGGTCGAGATAGAGCTGGACCGGGCTCTCTCGCCTCGGGAGAACGTCGAGAATTATTTCAAGAAATACCGTAAGGGGCGCGAGGGGCTGCAACTTCTCAAGCGGCGGCTGGAGATTACCCGGGCGGAGTACGAGGAAATCCTGAAGATACTGGCGGACCTTGAGAACAGCTTTGACCGGGCTTATGAAAAATATCGCAGTGAGATAAATGCGCTGCTGCCGAAAGAGGGTTTCAAAGAAGCGACCGCGCCCCGTCTGCCCTATAAAGAACACCAACTCTCCACCGGGTTGACGATTTTCATCGGCCGCGACGGCGCCGACAACGACCGCACCACTTTCGAATACGCCCGGCCGTACGAGTTGTGGTTTCACGCCCAGCAATGTCCCGGCTCGCACGTGGTGATGAAGTACCCGAACAAATCGTTCGAACCCTCGAAACTTGAAATCGAGGAAACGGCGGCGGCGGCCGCCTACCACAGCAGGGCCAAAAACGACTCGCTGGTGCCGGTCGTTTACACTGAGCGCCGTTATATCCACAAGCCCCGGAAGGCCAAGCCGGGGCTGGTGACGGTGGAGCGGGAAAAATCGATTATGGTGACTCCGAAAAAACCGGATTAGGGTTAGATGAAAAAATACATCGTCGGGTCACACCCGCCTGCGGCGGGCAGGCCCCGCCGGAACGTATAAATGGTTTCTCTGGAAAAGTGGAGCTAAATAATGCAAAGGCGAATAATTTATAAACACCTTATCTGTTTTGCGATTCTCATTTTCATCGAGGTCTGTTTGCTGCCTTCCGGAATTGTCGCCGGAGAAGTGGGATCTCCAGCCGATTCCGCCCGGAGCGTTGAGTACTATAACGACGGTCCTCACGTGCACCGGGCGAACGATTCAACGGTGATTGTTTTTTATTTACTGAAGGGTGCGGTGGTGCAGAATTCTTTTACGCTGGCGGATACGCTTCGGTTTCGAGGCTTCGGTGCGGATACCGCCCTCGAATATTTAATTATAAACGAACCCCTCGATAGCGAAATCTTCATTTTTGAGGACGTATCGAAAATCTTCGCCCTCAGCGATGTGCATGGCGAGTATGAATATATGGCGGCCATCCTGACAGGCGCCGGCATAATCGATAGCGGCGGTCACTGGAACTGGGGGACGGGGCATCTCGTAATCGACGGTGACGTTTTCGACCGGGGTGATATGGTAACCGAATGCCTCTGGTTGATATACCGTCTGGAGCAGGAAGCCCGCCGGGCCGGGGGAGCTGTGCATTTTATTCTGGGCAACCACGAGTTAATGGTGCTTCGGGGGGATAACCGTTATATAAACGAAAAATACCTGGACGGAATTGTCAAAAAAACGGGAATAAAACATGAGGACCTCTACGGACCGGACATGGAACTGGGTCGGTGGCTTCGTTCCCTCCCGGCGATTATAAAAATCAACGATATCCTGTTCGTACACGGCGGTATCCATCCGTACGTGCTCGACTACGGCTTCGGTATCGGGGATTTGAATGATGCCGTCCGTCGCGGTCTTGACCTGCGGACCTCACAACTGGCTTTCAATGACACCGTAACATATCTTTTCGGTAACGAGGGGCCTTTTTGGTATCGCGGTTACCATTACGAGATGGAAAACAAGTATCCTAAGGCGACTGAGGATGAGCTCGACCGAATCCTGAGTTATTTTGACGCCCGCAAAATTGTAGTCGGACACAGCGAAGTGGACAGCGTGGTCGGTCTTTATGATAATAAAGTGTTCGCTATCGATATCCCAACCGATGAGTTCGGTGGTTTTCAGGGTTTGCTCTGGGAAGGGGGCCGGTTTTACCGGGTGGCTGCTGACGGTGCGCGAAAATTTCTCGATTACTGAAATTTTTTTCAATAAAAAAACCCGCCTTTTATTCAGGCGGGTTTTTCTAGCGTCACAAAAAATTATTACATGTCAAACATACCTTCATAAAGGTCGGTATGCTTGGGACTGACTCTCAAATGATATACTTTGGCCCAGGCTTTCATCTCGACCTCGGCATAAGAGGCGACAGCCTCGGCGAAGATCAAACCCTGCTCATTGGCGCCCTCCAGGAAGAAATAGGTCCAGGCGCCGTTCTCGAAAGCCGGGACATCGTAGGAACTAGTGTTGGTCGAAGCGGTAGCCATCACGGTTCCGCTCATGACGTCAAGATGGAAATCCCCGATGACGCAGGCATCGAGAGTCATCAATTTCTTGGTGCAATTGACGGCGTTGAAATACTGCATGACATAACCGTGGGTCATCAAATACAGGTCGGCCGAGATAATACAGGAGCCGTAGGTGGTGTACTTGGTCCCGTGGCCGGAATAGCAGAAAGCGATTTCATCGCCGGGTGAGGCCTGGTCGATGAGCCATTGCAAACCGGCGTCGATGTTGTCGGCGGTGGCGTTACCGTCGAGGTCCATGCGGACGGTGAAGCCTTCGCCCTGGAGCAGGGCTTTCATCTCCACGGCGTCATCGTCGCAGTATTGTAAATCGTTGGCCGTCCCCTCGTAATCGGAAATACCCACGATGTAAGCATATTTGTGCGCCGGATTGGGATTGGGGTCCTCGTCCAGAGTATCCGGCGGGGGTGGAGGCGGGGTCGGCTTTTTGTAGGCCGCCATAGTGGTTTTCAGGGTATGGCTTTCAACAACGGCCGGGGGGCGCGTTTCGATATATTGCGGGCGCTCGGTCATTACGATCGAGTTCTGGGAATCGGTTATGTCCGGGTTGTCGCTGCAACCGAACATTGCGAGAATTATACCGCAAAGAAACAGCGATATCAGAATTTTTTTCATGTAGTTTCCTTTCAACTGTGAGGTGAATAAGGAAAAAAATACAATTATCTTATGATGTTAGCCTGGTCCTCCTTTTTTTGGGGTTGTGGATTTGTGACGCTATATACATTTATTGTAATCCGGATGTGTTTACATGGATGTCGTATTCCATCTAAAAATATAAATAGAAACGGCGTTTCTGGCAAGATAAAAATTCGGCATAAAACCGGGCTTTATCGGGGTTACGAGCCCTTTTTTTGATGGACTTGACAAGTCCCTGATACGGAGTGTATATTTATAAAATAAGGGCTTAAATCAAGAACAACTTTACGCTTGAAAGAAGAAGGAGTGAAAAATGAAAAAAATATTGAGTCTGTTTTTGACACTGGTTTTGTTCACAGGGGCAACGAGTCTTACGGCGCAAGACGAGCCGCCGTCCGGGGAGGGGATGCCGCCGATGGGGCCGCCGCCGGAGATGCAGGAACTGACCGGGCTGGTCGGGACCTGGGATGTGGTGATGAAATCAAAATGGGATCCGAACGACACTGTTTGGACCGAAACCAAGGGGGTGTGCGAGTTTAAGTTCGTCGCCGGAGGAGCGGCTTTGATGATGGATTACCGGGGCGAGATGATGGGCATGCCGTTTGAAGGGCTTTCGATAGAGTGTTTCGACCGCGAAACCGGAAAATGGCAGTCGGTCTGGACGGATAATGTCGGCGCCCGTATCACCTTGTATGAAGGGGTTAAAGAAGGGGGGAAGGTGATGATGGTCGGCGAGGAAATGTGGCAGGGCCAGAAATCGCTAGGCCGTATTACCACCTACAACCTGACCGATAACAGTTTCGACTGGATGATGGAATCATCCCTTGACGGCGGTGAGACTTTCGCGATTATGGCCACGGCCAAATACACCAAGCGGCAGTAACAGCGCCGGCATATAATAAAAAAAATAAACGGCGGATTGAAAATATTCGCCGTTTATTTTGTTCGTGAATTTCAAAGAATATTTTGTTTTCCGAGAAGCGAAATCAGCGGGAGCCTGTTTGCGGAATATAAAGTGATTATGAAAGCAAAAAATATTCTGATAACCGGCGCGCCGGGGGTCGGCAAGACAACCCTGGTCGGGAAAATCGTAGCTGAGCTCAAACATCTGCGGCCGGTTGGATTTTATACCGGCGAAATAAGAGAGGGAGGCGCGCGGAAGGGTTTTACCCTTACCGCGTTGGACGGCCGGGAAAGCATCCTGTCACATGTAAATATTATAAGCCCGCGCCGGGTCGGGAAGTACGGCGTCGATGTAGCCGGGTTCGAAAGGTTTCTGGATACCCTGGATTTTTTCAGTCCGGACAACCGACTTGTGATAATCGACGAAATCGGCAAAATGGAATGCTTTTCGGACAAGTTCAAGCGCCTGGTGAGGGATATCCTCGATTCGAATAAATTTGTCATCGCCACCATCGCCTTAAAAGGGGACGGGTTTATCGCGGAGATCAAAGCGAGAGAAGATATTGTCGTTTATGAAATTAGTTCTCGCAACCGGGATTCATTGCAGTCCGATATTATCGGGGCAATCGAGTCGACGGACTAAGCCTTACCCTGCTTCTTTAAATAATCCGCCAGTTCTTTTTCAATAAGTTTTTCCAGGGAGCCGCGGCCGTTATAAGTTATGAAAATCACCCGCAGGTCGTGTTTTTTATAGAGCTGCTTTTTAAAGGCGATACGGTCGCGGTAATGGGGCATAAGGCCGTAACCGCAAATTTCGACAAACAGGTCGAACGCCGGGAGAAAGAAATCCGGACGGTATTTTTTGCCGTCTAAAAGCAGCAGGGGTTCGTAAAGGAATTCGATATTTTCCGCGCGAAAATATTCCACCGCCTTTTTTTCGTAGCGGGACCGGACCGCCGTTCCCGCGGCGGTTGACACCGTGGGTCGGGGAAGTTTTGGCCTTCGTGCTCTGACTGCCCTGAATGGCATTGGACGGCCGGTTTTTTTGGGTCGGATTCGTTTTTGCACGCTTTTAAAATACAGTGTAGTTTAACAAAAGGCAATACCGGTAAATATTTCTTGTATGAAAGCCTTATGTGGATTATATTATATATAATTAAGCAGCTTAATTCATATTTATAGCGACCTGTCCTCGGAGGATTGAACCGGCAGGTGGTAAAGTGTTTCTACAAAATTATAAGAAACATAAAATCAGGGAGTGTGTATGTTGGGATTAAAACATCTTCGGCTTGGTAATTGTCTTTATCTTATAATGTTAATGTTTATTTGTCTGGCGCCGTTCAGGAAT
>JAFGNW010000268.1 GCA_016926795.1 Candidatus Zixiibacteriota bacterium | reverse complement strand
ATGATATCGTTTTTAAAAATTTCCGGGGCAATATGTTCCGGGGTGCCCAGGATTTTGGCATCCAGGGAAGTCCCTGATGTAGTCAGAAAGTCCATATCGGACAAGATTATATGGGGTTTAGCGGAGTTGCTGTCGAGCTGGAAATTATCAATTCTTAAATCCAGATGAACCAGCTGAAGGTGATGAATCAAATCAATTATAAGACCGGTCTGTACAATACTCTCCGGCCAGTATTTCCAGAACAAATCAGCCCGGAGGGGGTGCCATCTTTCCGGATCCAGATAGGGGTACTCGATAAAAATAAGGTCGTTTTCCCAGCATTTACGTCGACCCTTCAAAATATGCGAAGTATAGAATAATCTCTGACAAATATATGATTTGGATAAAAGGGCATTTACCTGCTCCGGAGTTAAATGAGTTTTACCGGATGGAAATTTAACAAAACATTTTTGGCAGTTACCGACAGCCGTTGCGTACCAGGCCTGGGCCAGGTTGTTTTCGGAAATCAGCTTTGTAAAATTGTAACTGCTTGATTTTGAATCCATTATCATATTTGGTCCAAATAATGCTTTCCCTCGGCTTAATATCATACCAGGGGCTACAGACAACCAATAAGTAAATATACTCCCTGTGTAAATGAATGGCAATAAGCTAAATAGATTCTGACCGGAATGAATTATTTAACCTCGCTAATAATATAATAAAAAAAACCAATTTTCCCAAAAAAATGTCACTTGATGACAGACAATTTCTATCCTTTAAAATAAGTCCAAGATATGTCAAAGCTTAAGTCGGTTACTTTTATGCCGATAATAAGTCTAATAACATTTGATTTAAAAAATATGCGCCAGTTATTTTATACTATTATTCTTGTCCTAATTTTCATCTGGCCGGCGGGGGGGGCTACATATTTTGTCTCACCGACGGGAGATGACAGTCAAGACGGGTTGAGCGAAGCCAACGCCTGGCTCACTATCGACAATGGTGACCAGAAAGTTTTGCTGAACCCGGGCGATACGGTTAATATTCTACCCGGCACTTATATCACCAGCACAACAATTCAGTTAATAACCGATGGTACGGCGGAGAACCCGATTATTTACCGCAATTACGGTCCGGTGCGGGCATTGATTGACGCCGACAACCAATCCAATATTATCATGGTAATGGAAGGCGACCATGTGGTTATCGACGGTTTGGAGCTGACTAATTCTTCCGATCAGGGAATTCACAACAAGAGCGATTCCTGCATCATCACTAATTGTTATATCCATCATACGGACAAAGAATGTGTCCTGGTGGAAGGCAGTTATAACCTGTTTTTGAGAAATATCACGGCATTCAGCACCAACGAAGAGGGTTTCAAAAATGAGGGCGGCGGTGAATATAACCGGTATTATAACAATACCGTTTACGGTAATGCCAAAATGGGTTTTGAACTCAAAGAAAAAACCGCCCGGGTGTTCAACAATATCGTGGCTCTCAACGAAAAGGGCATTAACGGCGACGATGAAAATATCTGCGCTTACAACAACGTGTGGAACAATACCAACGGTGATTATGAGGCCGGTGTGTTCGATTCGGCCGGGGGGATTTCGGTCGAACCGCAGTTTGCCGACCCCGCTAATGGCCATTTCTATCTTTTACCCACCGCCTCTGAAGTCGACGCCGGGCTGGACCTGGGTTATTATTTCAGCCAGACCGCTCCCGATATGGGCGGGGTGGAGATGTTCAACGTTTATTATGTCTCTACAACCGGGGATGACGACAACGATGGCCTGACCGAGGAAAACGCCTGGTGGTGGCTGGACAACGGTGATACGAAAGAGCTTTTGATTCCCGGCGACTCGATAAAGGTATTGCCGGGCACTTACTCGATACCCAATTATAACTGGTTGAAAACCTCGGGATTAGCTGGTTTGCCGATTACCTATTGCAAATGGGGCGAGGAAAATGCGGTTTTCGATGTCGGCGGTCTGAGTGTAACGGTTTTATATCTCAACGCCGATCATGTCAAAGTTGACGGACTTGAATTGACGAATTCCGGGCACAGCGGTATATACCTCGAAGGCGATTCCTGTATTGTCACTAACTGTTTTATCCATGATAATGCCTGGGATGGCATTTATATATACGGCAATTACAATCTCATTTTAAAAAATCTGATTGTCGATAACTCCGAATCGGGTATTGAAAACGATAATACATCTGAATACAACAGCATCTACGGTAATACGGTTTACGGTTGTACCATAGGTGGTATCTATATCCAGCCCGGAATCACCAGCGCTCGCATTTTCAGCAACATTGTCGTCGCGAGTAACCTCGGTATTAACGCCGTGGCGCTTAACGTATGCGGTTTTAACGACATCTGGAACAACAGCACCTCAAATTATTTCGGCGGCGCCGTCGATTCCGCCGGGGGCATCTCAGCAAATCCGCTGTTTATCAATCCGGCCGATAATGAATTTCACCTCAAAACCGGTTCCCCGGCTGTCAACACCGGTCTCGACCTGGGTTATCCCTATAACGAAAGCGCCCCGGAAATGGGAGCTTTCGAATACGGCCTGCCGGGGGATTTGAACTATATCGAAGTTGCGCCCGAAAGCACTCTCATATTGACAGGTCAAACCCTGCAATACTCTGCTTACGGTTACGATATAAACGACAGCCTTATCTCGGATTTGACGGAAAGAGTGAACTGGTCAACGGATGACCCAACCAGCAGTATAACCGCGACGGGTTTATATACGGCCGGAAACAACCCGAATACTTATCATAACGCAGCCGTTTACGGCCTTTTGGCCGATACCGGCCTGGTTCAGGTAACGGCCGTGTTAAGTTATATTGAAATAGAGCTTTTCGACGGCACGCCTTTTGGGGATACCACCCTTTCGACGGACAACGATACGACCGTCCTCTATTGCCGCGGGTATAACAACTCCGACAGTTTGCTGGGAGATATCGCTGTTGAATGGTCAATTCTCGGGGATTCAATCGGCTCGGTAACGGATGAAACGAGTACTTCAACCATACTGACCCTGACCAAAACCGGTTTCGGGCAGGTATATGCAAATGCCGGTACCAAGAAAGACTCCACCGGGGTTATTACCTGCGAAGGGGGTGAGCCGTACCGGTATGAAGTCGAGCCGGAGACGGCTACGGTTTCGACCGACAGCACAATACAGTTTAATGCCCAGAGCCTCGACCTTGACGGCAACATCAGTTCCCCGAGCGTCGTTCCCAGCTGGGAGATAATCGGCGGTATCGGTACCATCAGCTTCAGTGGCCTGTTCAATGCCACCAAGGTCGGCGAAGGATACCTGGTTGCGTATCACGATGGGATAATCCCCGATACGGTGGGCCCGATAACGGTGACCGCCGGGGAAATCGTAAGAATAGAAATTACGCCCGATGTGGCGGCGGTGAGATTGGGCGATTCGATAAATTTCACCGCTGTCGGATACGATACTGACGATAATCCGGTTGATGCGGGGGAGATAACCTGGCATCTGCTTGGCCGGGTTGGAGATATTGATTCAACCGGTCTGTTTATCGCCGACCGTCCCGGAACGGGCCGGGTAACGGCCGTAAGCAGCATCAACGATATAACCGACAGCAGCGGTTATATCGAGGTCGAGGAACTGTATGTCTCAACCGTTCCGCAGGGGATGTCTTTTGCTCGTCCCCATCAGGATGCCCTGGCGATATTGACTTTCAGAATCGACAATTATTTTAGTGAAGATAAAACCATCACCGGCCTGACTCTTCGGGATGCCTCCCGGGGCACCGGGCTGGAGGCGGACCGTCTGGGCAATATCGACTCTATCGCAGTTTATTTAGATGTCGATGCTGATTCGACCCTGACTGTTGCCGACAGCCTGATAGCGGAAGATGAATATAACGCGGCGGTAATAAGTCTCTCGTTCAGCCCGTTAACGGTACCCGCTGATGAGGGGAGAACGTTTATAGTCAGCGTCAATACCGCTCTTTACGCCCGGGACAGTGACTCGCTGGATATTTTTATACTGCCTGCGACCGATGTCGCCATCGGCGACGCTACCGTCCCGGCCGGACCGGATACGGTCAATTCGCTCGGGTATGTTGTCATTGACGGGCTGGTCGCGGCCCAGTTGAACGTCGTCTCGACCGGCGCGGATACCGTCCGTCCCGCCGACTCGATATACCCGGTTCTGGCGGTGGATTTGCCGCGCAACGGCTACAGCGAGGATTCGCTTAAAATTATCAGTATTGTCAATGTCGGCACCGCCGGTCAGAACGATTTAGACTCCCTGGTTTTGTACCGGGACGACGGTGACGATGTCTGGGGGGGAACGGCGATTGAAACCCGCCTGGGCCGGCTGGCTTATACCGGCAGTTACTGGACCCTCAGCGGTCTGGCCGTTCCGTTGAGCGACCCGACGCAACGTTTTTACGTGGGCGCGGCCCTGTCCGGTTATCCCCGTAACGGCGCCACGGTGGCGTTGAGTATCCCCGTGAACGGCATCGATATGGCTTCTCATAACGATGGTCCGCTGGACGAACCGCTGTTGCCGGTGGATACGATTGTTATCCAGACCACCGAAGCGATGGTGATAGAAGAGGTACCAATTGATGCCGGGGTGTTGATACCCGGTGAAAGTTCCGGAGCCCTGCTCAGTTTTGAGCTGACAAACAGTTATGCCGATACAATCGGGCTTGACAGCCTGCGCTGTAGCCTGATCGCGGCGGACCCCGACGGCGCCTCGCAGGAACAGCTCGACAGCCAGGTTGACAGCGTTCTGTTGTACGTCTATTTGAATCGCACGAGCAATCTCCTGGATTTCGGACCCGATGATACCGTTCTGGCCGCGGCGGTGCCGGACAACGGTACGGTCTTGTTCCGTACGGAAGGCTTTGACATCTCCGGCAACGGGGGGGTGGTCGGATTCTCGATTATCGCTTATCTTAACGCTCAAAATTGCAAAGACCGAAATACGGTCGGTTTTACGGTAGTCGAAAATTCGGATATCTTTTTCGACCAGCCGGTAACGGTCAGTGGTGAGTTTCCGGTTCAAAACGACGAGACGTTCATTATAGACGCTTTCCCGGCGGTGAATATAAGCGTCAACCCGCTCCTGGAATTGACGCATTTCGGCGGCCAGGTCAACCGGGCCGTGCTCGATTTTGTTCTGCCGGGGAACGGTTATGCCGACGATGAGCTCGAACGCCTGCAACTGGTAAATATATCCAGTTTTGAAGATGTCCGGGCAATAAAAGACATGAATCTCTGGGCGGATTTGACCGGTGACGGCTTCAGCGACGACGATTCGTTGCTGGGCCGGTTTGTTGCATTGAACGATATCTGGGAGATTATCGGTCTCGATTATCCCATCCCGAGCGGCGGGGCGCGGTTTATCGTAACCGTCAACGTCAGTCTGGAACAGTTCAAAGCGGGCACGATGTTGCTGCAAATACCGGTTGACGGAGTACGTTATCATTCGGAGATGTCGGGTCCGGACAATATCGCCGTATCCAGTCCCCAGACCCACTTGATTTTCCCGTCCAACCGGGTGACGGTAATTTCCATTCCGAAACCGGTCGGGGTTATTTATCCCGCCAGCAATGATAATTTGATTCTGACTTTCGCCCTGTACAACAGTTACCTGACCCAGAACCAGATATTGCAGGCTCTTAATTTTACCAACGTTTCCTATACCCGTTCGAGCCCGGCTTATGCCGATTATGAGCTCGGCCAGGTGTCGCTGTATTTCGACGCGGATAAGAATCGGGTCTGGGGGAACGATTCATTAATAGGGACGGGTTATTTCACGGATGGTAAACTGCAGCTGACCGGACTGGATATATCCCTGCCGCCGGAATCGCTTTCATATTTCTTCGTAACGGTCGATGTCCCGACGGCGATGATTGATTCGGACAGCCTGATGGTGGCTATCGCCGGTTCCACGGACTTCGTCTTTTCTGGTTCGGTTAACGTCAACGGCGACCTGCCGCTGACCCGGGGGGCGTTTTTGGCGGTGGACGGTTCGGTTCGCGAGCAATATTATCTGCATCATTTGACGCCGCGGACCGTCAGCCCCGGCGATACCTCGATAACCCTGCTGGCCTTCCAGCCGGCCCGCAACGGCAACCAAACCGATACCCTGACGAGAGTGACGGTCGCCAACCATGATGACGCCGATACTTCCGATATCGCGAGTCTGGAGTTATGGTTGGACAGCAACGGCGACACCGTCTGGCAGGAAACCGATTCCCTGTTGGGGACGTTTTCTTATGCCGATTCGGTCTGGACCGTAAACGGTTTTGAAATGGAAATCTCGGGCGAGCCGCCGACGCTGTTCGTCCTGGGGGATATCGCTCCGGACGCCACGCCCAACGTTTCTTTCCGGGGTAAAATTCCGGTCAACGGCTGTCTTTATGAATCGGACAACGACGGTCCGCTCGACGGGATTCTGTTAAGCAACAGTATCTTCCCGGTGTCCACCTCCAGCCTGCGGATAACCTCAGCGAAACTTGACGAAACCTATTCGGTCGGCCAGGATATTGAGGTCCGTTTCACGGTCACCAATATCCTTACCGCTCCGATTGATAATATCGTCGGGCGGATGGTGACGGTTTCCAACCCGGCTATTGTTACTTTGAGTGACAGCCTGGTCGGCCCGGTTACCCTGGCGGGCGGCGAATCGACCGATTTTTATTTTATCTATACCGCCGACCAGCCCGGTCTGGTGGCCTGGCAGGTGCGCGCCCTGGCGCTCGACCTCCCCGACTCATCGGTGATTATCCAGACCGACACGGTCCGGATCCAGGCCGCCCCGGAAAATATGAAAGTACAGCTTATCAACACCATCCCGGCCTCAATCACCAAGGGGCAGGAAAACGTTTTCCCGATGAATCTTCGCTTTATCCATCCCGATACCCTGGGTACAGCCGCCTCGGTGCGGATAGACAGTCTGGCGGTCACGATTGAGGACGGCAGCGGCGGGATGTTGAACGCTGACGAGGCGTTCTCCCGCATGGTCCTGTCCAGCGGTTATTCAATAATCACCGTGCTGGAAACCATTCCGCACCAGAGCCGCCTGACGCTGGTATTCAGCGAGCCGGTGGTGAT
>JAFGNW010000267.1 GCA_016926795.1 Candidatus Zixiibacteriota bacterium | reverse complement strand
CTGTATAAATAATGTCAAAAACAGATATAAATGTCAAATTGTTTTAATTTAAAATAACTCCCCTTTATTTAACTTGATAATACAAAATCATAACGGAGAAAATAAAACGGGGTCGTTACTTCGAAGCCTTGAGCCAGTCGTCAAGAAATTGCAGTAATTCCTCGGGCGGTTCCAACCGGATATCGGCTTTGGTGGCGCGTTGTTCCGAACGCACCAGCACTCGCAGACCCCGTTCGGCGAGAGCAGCAAAAGCGTCCTCATCGGTTATATCATCGCCGAGATAAGCCAGAACCGCTTTAGGGCCAACTTCGTCGAGGATGGTTTTTACCGCCTCACCTTTATCGATACCCCGGGCGCGCAATTCGATGCCGCCGTCGAATTCGTGCAGGACCAGACCGCTGTTTTTAGCCGTCTGCCGCCAATGGTTGAGGACTTTCTCACGGATATTTTCTATCACGGTTTTATCCTGCCCCCGCCAGTGGAAAGCCAGACTGGTGGGTTTTTTTTCATAATATCGATCCAATCCTTCACTTCTGGCCCATTCATCGGCGTCTACCAGACCCTTGATAATTTTTTCCTCAAGAGCGACCAGTTCGTAATTGTTGTCGGGATAGAGCCGCTCCGCGCCGTGACAGCCCCATATTTCCGGGTACTTTTTGAGTTTGAGCAGCGGTTTTAAGTCCTTGCTCCAGCGACCGCTTATTATTATCAAGCGCGTTTTACCGGAGGCGATTATTTGTTCCAGGCGCTCGGTCACGCCCGGATAGGGGACGGCCTTGTCCCGTTCCGTACGAAAAGGCGCCAGGGTACCATCATAATCGAGAAACAGTATTCTCTGGCGGGCTTTTTTCAGCTTTTTGAAAAATGTTTCCAGAATTTTTTCGGTTTCGCAAGCTACTATCATAACAATATCAATTAGCGATTAAATGGTTAGAAAGCCCCCGGCGCAAGCCGAGCATCAGGGTCAGATATTCTCTCAGGTGCCGGTTTAAAAGGAAATTCTCGGTGACGAATTTCCGGGCAATCATCCCCATAGCCTTGATTTTTTCCGGTCGGCGAAGCAGCTCCCGGATACGCAGCGCCGAACCCTCGGGAGTATCGACCAGGTAACCGGTATGGTGGTTGTGCACCTGGAGTTTGATGCCGCCGACATTGCCGCCGATGACCGGTTTGCCCTTCCACATCGCCTCGGTGACGGTCAGGCCGAAACCTTCCTGGAGGGATTTTTGCATGATGATGGTCGAGGCGCGTTGAATGGCGTTGATGGTCAGGTGGGCGTCGCTGGGCAGCATAAGAATATGGATGCGGTCGTTGTTGAAAGCCGCTTCCTTGACTTCCTCCAGAACCGCGGCGCCTTCGGGGTCGTCGGTAGCCCCGCCCCCGGCCAGAATCAACCGGGCGTCGATATGGCTGTTAAGGAGGTTGAACGCTTTGATAACCCCGATCGGGTCCTTGAAACGGTCGAAACGAGAAACCTGGGTAATGATCGGCATCTCGCCGGATATACCCAGTTGTTCCAGAACGGTAGCGATTTCATCCGGGCTCATCTCCCGATTTTTTTCGCTTAAAGGGTCGATGCTGGGCGCGATGATAAACTGGGGATGGTCCATGCGCTGAGCGAACTGGGGCATGGAAAAAATCGAAGCATCGTAACCGGCTACCTTGGAGCGCAGGTAATTCCATACTTTTCGGTTTGGATGGCTGGCATCGATATGACAGCGCCAGATCCATTTCCCCTTGCGATTGGGGCAAAGGTCCAGAAGTGCCGCCGGCTGGGGGTCATGGATAAATACGAAGTCGGCCTCTTCGAGGGTAGCCCGAAGTTTCTCGGCGTTTTCCGTCACCGTTTTCTCGTAAATATCGAGCATATACTGGGGCAGGATGACTTCGTTGCCCTGCAGGCCGTTGTGAAAAGTCTTGGTCGTGTTGTAATATTCAGGGGTGCCGGTGACCACCTCCCAGGAGGTATCCAGACCGAGTTCGTTCATCAGGGGAATCAGCCAGGAAAGAATTTCGGCTACGCCACCACCAACCCGTGTCGAATTGACGTGCACCACCCGGGCTCCGGCCAGGTCCCGGCTGACCTGCTGGAGCTGGGAAACGGCATCCCGGCCGACAACTATTTCATAATCTTTAAGCGTTCGGTTCATGATATCTTCACCGGGTTAACTAGTTGCACGGCGTTTATAAGTTTCTGTTTCAGCTCCGGTAAGGTCAAAAAGTAAAAATCGATTCCCCGCAGCGATTTCAGCAACGGTTCGACACCGTTGCCGTAATCCATAAGCCAGGTGGTGAAATCGTCGGTTTTGTGAGGCGTTCGCCGCCGAGCCTCGACAAAATGATAGTAGATGGAACTGAGGCTCATCTGGGGCAGTTTCCGAATCAAATCTTCGGGATTCTTCAACTGGATTCCGGTTTCGAACACCACCGTAACGGCCTGCATAAATTGAAATTCTTCCCCGCGGGGGGACCAGGGGAAATAAACCAGCTGGCTGAGGCGTTCATCGATAATATCCAGCACCTGCAGGCGCAACTCCTCGAAATTATCCAGGGCGTACGGATTGAGAATACCCAGACGTTCGGCCAGAATTCGGTCGCGAAGGTTATGGGCCGCCCAGATGGCGAAATCGTTACGGAACTCCGGGTCGTCGAAGGTCGGCCGAATTACCGTCTCGCAAAAATGATGAAACAGGGACTCAATCGGACAGATTTTTAACCGTTCTCGTAACTCCCTGAGATTCATGGCGGTATCAATCCCGGCCATTCGGGTGATGAGCGTGCAGTCTTTTATGTTAAACGGCATATTCTTTTTCTCGGTAACTATTTTCATTTACTTTAGAATCCTTCCCAAATCAGGTATAAAATAGCGACGATAGCTGTCATTCTTGAAAAAGCCACCCGATTTATTATACATAACTTTTAACAGATGGCAAGTCGGATGGTTCAATTAAATTCAGAAAAGATACAGGGAAAAAGAATTTCCGGCTGACGGAACCGTTTTATGAAAATTTTTCCCGTTATGGCTGCGATTGGCAGGCCGGGAGTATCTTGTGGCTGATATATAGGTAGTCGATTAGGGCGGTAATATCGGTTATATCAACAATTTTTTCCTCATCACCGCTGGTGTTAGTCTCTTCCAGGCAGCAGAGAGATTTATGCGTCAGGTAGAGATGGTCAATCAGATAGGTTATATCCGAGATATCGACCACGTCTTCCTCGTCGCAATTGACATTACCGGACAGCCCGACACAACATTCGCAGGCGTCGCCCTCGCCATCACCGTCGAAATCGGCCTGGTCGGGATTGTAAATTTCCGAACAATTGTCGCAGACGTTGCCGTAATCGTCCTCGTCGCCGTCTTCCTGTAAAGGATTATAAACAGTAGGGCAGTTGTCGTCTATATTCAATATCCCGTCGCTGTCGCTGTCGCTCGCAAGTGAAACCAGGGCGATGTTCAACGTTACCACTGAGGTATCGGTTGCCAGGCTGACTCCGGTCACGGTCTGGGGGTTATAACCGTCGGCGATAAACTGTACATCGTAGGTACCGGCCAGCAGCGGGCGATGGTAATCGCCGACCTCGGGGTCAGTGCGGACTTCGGAGCTGTCGATATCGTGATTTAATATTTTGACGAAAGCCGCAAGCGGCAGGCCGGATTCGGAATCGGTAACCAGACCGCGAAGGCCGTACCGGGCTTTTTCGAGATAATTCAAAAAAGAAACCCGGTTATATACCCAGTAAGTCGGCAGGGAGCTTTCCGGAACCAGCTTTATATTGGACAATTCGATGGTGGTTTCCCGACAGCCGTACCAGTAATTCATGAAATCCTGGCGGCCGCCGCTGACGGGGTACCAATCCCAGCCGTTAGTGATACCGTTGTTGAGGTAATCCATATAGCCTGAAGGACTGTAGAACTGGGCGGAGTCGGCGTATTCACGGCTTATATACTGAAACCAGTCATCGTCGGGGTGCCGCCTTGACCAGGTATCCCAGGGGTAGTTGATGACCTCGACGCCGCCGTGGAAATTAGCCGAGAGAACGATACGGTGGGCTGCGGCAAAAGCCATCATCACTTCCGTTTCGGGCTGCCAGGTCCGGCCGTCCGGGTGGTCACCCTCGTCGGGGTCGGGAAAATTGCGGTTCAAATCGACGCCGTTATCGTTGTAGCGGGTGGCGCCGAACACCGTACTATTGCCGCTGTGATAGGTACCGTCGGGATTGGCCAGAGGATTTATCCAGATTTCCATATTATTTACCATGTCGGTAATTCGGGGGTCGCTGTTATAACCGGTCAGCAGGGAGTCGATAAGCCGCAGCATAAGAACATATCCGACGGTTTCGTCGCCGTGCATGGTGCTGGTGTAGAGAACCCCGGGTTCGTCCTCCTCGTCCGCAACGTTATCCGAGATTCGGACAAAAAGAATATCCCGTCCCAGTACCGTTGAACCGGCGTTCACGACCGCACAAATATCGGGGTAATCATCGGCAAAAGCGTACATCAGGGCCACGTAAGCATCATAGGTAGGGTAACTGTTCCAGTCAGTAAACGCCTGAGCGGCGGCCATATGGGGTTTGGTCGCTGTCCCCGGATGGGGAAGAAGCTCATACGTATAACCGAGCATTTGCAGCGCCGCCAAACGGTCGTCGTCGGCATAAGCGTAAACCCGCAGACTGTCGACGTTGTCAATCGAAATGAGACGGGTCAAGGCGGTCAGTTCCTCGCGGGATTCGATTTCAAAGGTGAAATATCGTTCCTCAGCGATAACATCAACCGTCAGGAGTATAAGTATGACCGTGAAATAAAAGAAGTGTTTCATGAATATCTATATCGCCTGTCATTTAATAAGTGCAGTTCAAAGCCGGACCGTACAGGTATAAAAAGGAAATTATAGCGGTAATGTCGGAAATATCCGGGTCACCGCCAGAGCTGTTGACATCGGCCGCCGCCATTATCGGCGGCGTCGGACCGTGAAGGTATAGAAAAGCGATGAGGTAAACGATATCGGATATATCCGGGTCTCCGCCGCTGTTGTTGACATCGCCGCAGACAAAAGGCAAATCGCCGGAAACAGACAGTTCCACCGGGACTGTCCAGGGATTGTGGTACTCGTTCGGGTCGTTACTGTAAATGACAATATTAGCACTATAAGTGCCGGAATCGAGCTGGTCGCTGGTGAAAGCGCAGAGGATGGTATCGGCTGTTCCGGGCTCCAGCGAATTTGAAAGGTGATCCAGGTGCAGCCATTGATATGGCTGGTAAAAAATAATGGCCAGTTCGTTATGAAGATATGAGGTCAGGTAGGCAACCTCCAGGCCGTCGGTCCCGTCCTGGTTTTCAATGCCAACGGCATTGGCGGTGATGTCGAATCCTGGGTCGATACTCAGATACTGGAAAAGTATCGTTCCATCGGGATTCAAAATAACTTCGGCGTTGACGACATCGCCTACCTCCGCCCCGAACTCGGGATAGTCGACAAACTGTATAACGCAGCGGCTGCCGGTGGTATCGAAAAAGACATGGGCGCCGGGATTCAAATTGTTGGTGGGGTCGAGGTCGTCCCACAACCAGGCCAGGATGCTGTTGGGCGTACCGGACGAGGGAATAGCGGCTTTGAAACGCGAGGACATGTCGTCGGGGTCGAACCCGACAATGCCGTTGGAACCAACATATATTTCGCTGTAAGCGCCGCCGTAAAAAGGAAACTCGAAGCCGAGCGCCAGCGGGCCAACCATTTCATCATCGCCCAGACCACCGACAACATCAATTCCTGTAGCCGTTACATCGATCCAGCCAAACGTCGGACCGTGTTCATCATCGGAATCAAACCAGGTGTAACCGAAAGCGTCCGGGCCGCCGGCATCTTTTTCAACCGGGTAACCGACCCGCGGGTCATCAACACCTTTGATATCTTCGTAATTATGGAAATCATCCGGGTATCTTCTCCGCGCCGGCTCGAACCGGTCGGGGTCGGCCAAAGCGGTATAGACGCTCGTTTTATAGCTTTCCACGGGCATGGTCTGTATATTGTAACTCAGCCCGCCCAGACCGTCATTGGTAATTACCAGTTCTTCGGTGGCGGAATCCTTCAAATCCAGAGATACCGAAAACTGCGCCGGTCGGACATCGATTTCCGGCGGGTAATCGACCCGGATATTGTCAACGTACCAGTTATCGAAGCCGGCGTAAGTGCCCGCGGAGTAGAACCGCAGGCGGAAATTATCGTGCATGGCGTCGGCCGGCAGAGTGAAATTGACTTCCTCGAAATTGTGCATTACCGTTCCGCTGCCGAGATGAGTTTGAATATTGACCCACTGAAAGTTGTCGCTGAAGTATTCGACCGTCAAATCATCCTCGTTATCGGGCGGCTCCCCGCCGCCGCCGCGCTGATAAAAGTAAGACAGCAGAACGTTGCTTTGACCCGACAGGTTTATCGGGGTGGTGATGACCGTGTCGTTACCGCCGTCGAGGTCCAGAGAATAAGGCGGCGAAGGCGGCAGCAGACCGGAGGTGGATACCGTGGCGCCCCGGTTATAAGACCAGCTTTCGGTATTGAGCGTATCGACCAGGAAGGGTTCGAACCAGGGGTACCGCTCGGGTGTTCCCGAGGAAAACGAATACAGGTAAGAGCTGTCGACAATATTGTTATCCCCGGTCGAAACGGCGGTCAGCAAGACCAAATCGGTCTGGTTCATGAGGGCATCTCCGGGAATCTCGACGCTGACCAGGAAGGCGAAGGTGTCGTCGATAAGCACCGAACCGGTCGAAGTTATCGGAACAATGCCGGTTTCATCCCAGATTTGAGTGAGCCAGTCGTGACCGCCTAACAGCAACTGGTAATCGTCGCTGTAAACCCCGGTATTGATGATTGACATCGGATACCAGAGGGTGTCATAGCTGAAACTGCTCTGGCTGGCTGAAGCCGGTTCCATCGTCAGGTCGTAATTAATAACGCGGAACTGATAGGTTACGCTGGAATCATACTCGTCTTCTATATTGCGGGCGTAGATATAATAATTTATTAGCGTCCCCGGCGATTGGGCGGGGATGTAACCCCTGAAATGGGTGG
>JAFGNW010000266.1 GCA_016926795.1 Candidatus Zixiibacteriota bacterium | reverse complement strand
TATTTATCAATAAAATCGATTTCTCATTCGGCCGGTAACAAATCCGGGTCGCTCAGGCGCAGCATATCGATATATCCCAACCCGCGGGTATCGTAATAAGCCTCGGTCTTGCCGTAAACCTCGTCCTTCAGCGCCCGGTCGAGACTGATGAACTTGTAGCCCATATTCTCGATGGCCGTCAACATTTCTTCGAGGTAAATAGCGTTCAGCCGGTTGGCGCGCAACAGGAGTATCTGCCGAACCGGCCGCCCGATAAATTCCTTGCAGAGCCGTTCCACTCGCTCGATTTCATCGAGGACGTGATTGATATATTCGTTCATGAGGTTTTCATACTCGGCTGAGTCGGGGATTTTCCCCAGCTTCTCCAGCGAGAGGTTGTAGAGGTAATCCTCCGGCACCACCGAGGCGTGCGCCACGATATAATTCCGGTCCTCGAGATACAGGGTCACCTGTTCCTTGGCCTCGACGGTGATGCCGTAATGAAGGTAAGGGTAGCGGAAATATCTTTTTTTCTGGCCGAAACCGTCGAGCATCGGCCCGATCGCCGCGGCGCCCATTTTTATTTCCTGGATGTACTGCTCGATACCCAGTTCGTGCAAATCCTGATTGGAATAGGTCATATTCCCCAGCTGGTGGCCGTCGTTGAGCCAGCGCCCGAGCAGGTCGTAGCCCGTCTCGACGTTTTCCCCGACCACGAAGCCGGTAGCCTTGACGGCGTGCGCCTTGAGCGCCTCGAGAATCAGGTAGGTGACCGCCTCACGGTCCACCCCGGCGAAAGATTTCGCCGCCGGCAGTTCGTTGAACGTGATGCAGATTTCCTTGGTCGGCGTTTTTTTCTTGTCCGCGTTTTTTTTCTCCTGTGCCGGAGCGTATCCAAAACCAGCAATCAGCAACAGGCCCAGCACAAATATCCCCGGCATGCGGAAACTTTTTATGTGTTTACCCCTTGTCATCTTTTACGACACCTCGTGAATCATGAGGAAATTGGTTGGTTTGCGCATCCCCAGCGGCACGCCGCCGGTAATGGTTACCTTCTGTCCCCTGCGGGCCAGCTTATATTTTTTGCAGACGTCATCGACGATATCGAGCATATCCTTGAACGTTTTCGACGGTTTCACCAGTAGCGGGTACACCGAACGATACAGCGCCAGCGCCCCCATGACTTTCTTGTCCGGCGTCAGGGCTATAACCGGCTGGGGCGGGAACAGATTGGAAATCAATTCGGCCGTATAACCGGAGGTAGTGAAAGCGAACACCATATCCGTCCGGCAGGATTGATAGGTTTCCTTGACCGCCTGAGCAATAGCCAGGGGGATATCGAGCTTGACGATGTTTTTCCGGAGGTCGAGCCGGAATTCCGGCTGGTCCTGTTCGGTGGTGCTGATGACGTTGTCCATCGTCTGCACGGCCTCGAGCGGGAACCGGCCGGTGGCGGTTTCGGCCGAGAGCATGACGGCGTCAGCGAAATCGAACACCGCCGAGGCGACATCGTTGATTTCCGCCCGGGTCGCGCGCGGCTGATAGCGCATCGACTCCAGCATCTGGGTGGCGATTATTACCGGTCGGTGATAAAGGTTGGCGAGAGATATAATACGCTTCTGCAGTTTCGGCAGCTCCGCAGGCGGGAGCTCCACCCCCAAATCGCCACGGGCCACCATCACACCGTCGGCCAGCGCCATTATCTCCTCGATTTTTTCAATCGCCTCCCGGCGCTCCAGCTTGGCGATCAGTTTCTGGCGGCCGCCGAATTTCTTGATGACGCGCTTAGCTTCGAGTATGTTGTCCCCCGACCGCACGAACGACAGGGCAATATAATCGGCATCGGCCCGGATGGCGGTCTTGATATCCTCGCGGTCCTTGTCACCCACGGTCGGTATTTTTATTTCCGAATCGGGCAGGTTGATGCCCTTGGAAGGCAGAATCACACCGCCGTTGTGAGCCCGTATAACGACCGTACTAGGGTTGGCGGATATGACTTCAAACAAAAGGTTACCGTCATCGATAAACAACCGCTCCCCTTTTTTGACGGATTTTAAAATTTCAGGCCGGCTGATCCCGAGACGATAACTTTTCAAATCGGTCTTGCGGATTTGCAGGGTGACTTTCTGTCCTTTTTTGACAGTGAGTTCACCCTTGAAACGGTCGAGGCGAAGTTTCGGACCGGCGATATCGAACACCAGTCCGACCGGGTAGCGGGCGTTTTTTGTTCCCAGACGAATAATTCGGGCGGCTTTCAGGAAATCATTGGTCAGCCCGTGTGAGCAGTTGATGCGGAACGCATTGGCACCGGCTTCGACGAGGTTTTGAATTTTTTTTACCGAAGCTATGGCGGGACCGTAAGTTACCAAAATTTTAGTCTTTTTCATGAATTTTAGTTAGAAAAATTTTCCCTTCAAAGCAACAAAAATAAAAAAGCGGTAAAATATTCCCACATTGACCGCGTAACACTGTCAATACCTTATTGTGTAACAAGTTGCCGACAATTGGCAGCCGTCAAACTTTTTTGGTTTATGACTTTGAATTTAGAGTAAAATGTATTATATTACGAGGCTGCTTTTTTGTTAATTGCCCGACAGGGCTCAAGCTATATGAGGGGAATTATATTATGAACAAAAAGGTAATTATTGCGGTCAACAATATGATTTTCACCTCTAAGATTATGTCCATTCTTGACCGCATGGAAGCCGAGGGTATCAAGGCGATACGTTCCGACGATATTTTCAACAAAGCCCAGGAATTAAAACCCGACTTAATTATAATCGACCTGAATTTGAACGGCATCGAGGCGCCGTCGCTCATCAACAAACTTCGTTCCTATGGCGCCACTTCCAAAATACCCATCGTCTGTTACTCCCCCCAGGCTATGGCTGATCAGATGAAATCAGCCCTGGTGGCCGGTGCGACCGAGGTGCTGTCCAATTCCAAGATGACTTCGCGAATGAATAAAATCTTAGGCAAGTACATAGAAAACTGATCGATACATTTCTCTAAAAACCGGGCGCCTTCGCCCGGTTTTTTTTGTTCGGTTTTATCCTCTTTTAAAAAAACCCCCGATATCATCCTGTTTGGTACATATTTTCCCGGATTGGTCGATATATTAATATTATGCAAAATCGGGGAGGGGTACTCGGTTCAACGATGGAACTTATGAAGGAGACGACACCTTGAAGAATTTTGTCCCGCCCAAATTTGAAGAGACCGCTTTTAACTGCCCTTATTGCGGGGCTTATTCGAACCATCTCTGGTACACACCTTTTATCCGCGACACTTCCACCATCAGCCTGCGTAATATCAGGATCGCCCGGTGCGTCCACTGCAACGAGCTATCCGTCTGGGTTCATAAAAATATGCTGTTTCCCGTTACTGGCAATGCCCCGACAGCGAATGCGGACCTTCCCGAAGAAATCAAGACCGATTATAACGAAGCCCGCCAGGTCCTTGCCCAATCTTCCCGAAGTGCCGCCGCCCTGCTGCGCGTCGTAATCAAAAAATTGTGCTGTCATCTCAACGCGAATGACGCGGACCTGAACACCGGCATAACCAACCTGGTGGAAAAGGGCCTGCCGGAGCGATTGAAAATCGCCCTTGAGATGGCGCGCGTAATCGGCGAGCAGGCCATACCTCCCGGTCAGATTGATCCCGATGACGACCCTTCCACGGCCCTGAAGCTCTTCGCCCTGGTTAACCTGATGACCGACGCCATGATAACCCAGCCGAACCAGCTTAAAGACATCTATGACGCCCTGTCGAACAGCACCTCGAAAATAGCGGTGAAGAAATAACCCTTCCATCACCAAACGGCCTGAGCGCCGCTAAATTACACTTCTTGACAAATTTTTGAATAAAAATATATTGAAGAGGTACAAATTAATAAACCTTTCACTTATAATTTACGTCATTATAAGTGATGATTCTATAAGTTAAAAGGAGCACGGGATTTTGAATGGAAAACAGGACATTCGCTCTTAAGACTCTGGCTATCCTTACTTTAAGCCTGATACTGATATTTTTATCCACCGATAATCTCAGCGCCGAAACCGCCTCGGTCGATGAAATGGATTTGGCCTGCCGTAATATGCTTTCCAAAGTAGTCAGCGACCAGGGCGGCTGGGCCGGCCAGACCAACCCTAAAATAAACCGGGTCGATAACCTGTCCGCCAACGACACCGTCCTGGCCCGCGTTTACAATATCGCTCCCGAGGGTTTTATTATCGTGCCAGTGCTCAAGGACCTGCCGCCGGTCAAGGCCTACAGCGAGGAGGGCTTTTTCGATATCAACGATACCGTTGGTTTCCCCCGGATGGTCCGCGAGGTGCTGCAGAACCGTATCCGCAATTTTGTCTCTCTTTACGGTAGTATGGAAACGGTCCAGGCCGAGGTCACCGATGAGGTGCTGGGAGCAGAACACCGCCGAGCCTGGAACCTGTTCACCCTGCGCGAAGAGCTCTTCCTGGACAAACTCAACAAGGATTTCAAATCTCCTGCCGACACCACCATGGGACCGCTTTTAACCACCAGTTGGCACCAGAGTGCTCCCTACAATAATAATTGCCCTATGGGTTGTTGGAGTAACAGAACGGTGGTGGGCTGTGTGGCCACAGCTATGGCTCAGCTGATGGCCTATTATCAATGGCCGCCCGAGGGGTACGGTTACCGCTACCATAACTGGAGCGGAGATTATTGTTGTGACCCGCCGGTACATTCGAATCCTCTCTACGCTTATTATAACGACCCCTATGACTGGGCTAATATCCCCGACAATTGCGACGGCTGGTGTTCGGAGGAACAGCAGGCCGCCCTGGCAGAGTTGAGCTACGAAGTCGGCGTCGCCTGCAGCATGGATTACAGCGTCTGCGGCTCGGGCGCCAACCCGGACACGCTCACTTTAGCTAACTATTTCCGATATAAAAACAATATCAAAATACGAAATCGCATCAATTATTCCGGAAGCGCGGAACAGTGGTTTTACATAATAATGGACGAAATCGACGCCGGCCGGCCAATTCTGTATTATATCGATTTGCACGCTATTGTCTGCGACGGTTATCAAATTATGGGATTTCTCCTGTACTATCATATGAACTACGGCTGGGGCGGCTATCAAAACACCTGGTTTGTTATCGATGAGCTCTATTGTGACTGGCCCTGTTTTTACTTGAATGAATACATGTTCATCAATATAACCCCGGACAAACGGGCGATGTTTGCGGTTGATACGGTCTTCGGCTGGGCACCGTTAACAGTCAATTTCGAGGGAGACTCGGAGCTTGATTCGGTTACCGCCTGGAACTGGGTATTCGGCGACGGCAAGAACGCCACCGGCCGGACAACCGCCCATACTTACACCACCAGCGGCTTGTTCGATGTCAGCCTGCACACCACCGACCAGCATTACAACAGTTATACCTGTCCGAAACAGGATTATATAATCGTGCTGGCCGATACTTTAATCGGCGGCGAGATCGAGGGCCCGCTCGACAGCACCCTGGAGGTGACTATCAGCGCCGTCAACTGTCTGCCGCTGTACCGTCTCGATATCCCGGTCGAGTTCGGTGGTCCGCTGGATGTATCTTATCTCGGCTACACCCTCGAGGACTGCCGGACGGAGGACTTTGAAAATGTAGCCTATCTCAATTACAACGCCTCCCAGAATTGCCTGACCCTGGCCCTTGAGAAAGGGGACGCTCAGCCGCTTCAGGCCGGCGAGGGACCGGTTATCAAACTGCTTTTTAAAATAAACGAAGCCCTTACCTGGCGCACCAACCCGGTGATAACTGACGGCTATGCGAGTTATTTACCGCGCTTTTACGCCGAGCAGGCTCAATATCAACCGGCCGCCGCCGAGGGCCGTATAATCTACAACGGCTGCTGTCTCGGTTTTGTCGGCAATGTCGATTGTTCCCCCGATGAAAACCCGGACATCACGGATATATCCAGAATAATCGATTTCCTATACTTATCCCACAATCCCCTGTGCTGTCCGGAGGAGACGGATATCGACGGTTCCGGCGGCTACCCCGAAACGGACCCGGATATAACCGATATCAGTCGTTTGATTGATTATTTGTACCTTTCCCACGACCCGCTGCCCGACTGTCCATAATGAGAGAAATTTGATTTTAAAAGCCGTCCCGATACCCGGGGCGGCTTTTTTTTGAATCCTTTCAAACTTTCCATAATCTAATAAAGAAAACGGATTAGTTTACGGGGTAATGATTATGGACGACAACCTTGAAAAAGACCTGGCCGTATATCTAAAGGCCTGCAACGATGTGCTCACTTTGAATAACCGGGCGGTGACCGACCGGGTGGAAACGGACCTGGCCTGCCGGATTCTGAAAGGGCATCCCATCACCCTTATCATTTATGAGGGGAATCTCGACAATCCCTGCTGCC
>JAFGNW010000041.1 GCA_016926795.1 Candidatus Zixiibacteriota bacterium | reverse complement strand
GCTGCGAGCTAAGCGACGTAGCGAATAGCAGGTCAGACCGCAGGTCTGTAAAAGTAAGAACCCCGGCTTTAGCCGGGGGAATCTATTAAAATATTCAAGAAGGCTTTTTTTAAGCGTCCCGTCCAATAATGATAATAGTTATATCGTCGGATTGTTCATAACCCTCGGTGAAGAGATGAATATCATCAATCAGTTTTTCGGCCAATTGCCTGGATGACAGGCTGACGTTGTCTTTTACCAGGTTGGCCAGTCGCTCCTCGCCGTACTGCTCGGCGTTCGCCTTCTCGGCTTCCACGACCCCGTCGGTGTAAAGGATCAATTTCTGGCCCGGCACAATCTTGAGCGTCTCGGACCGGTACTCTGTCTCGGGCATGATTCCCAGGATAAGGCCGCCGTTCTCGAGATATTCAATCTCGCTGGCCGGTCCCACGGCGATAGGGCTATTGTGACCGGCGTTGACGAAACAAAAAGTATTTTGTTCATAATCCAGGATGGCGTAGAATAGGGTCAGAAAGCGGGAGGGGTCAGTAATAGCGTGGATCAGGCGGTTGGCGCCGGCGACAATATCAGCACAGTCGAATTTTCCCGGGTTGAACTTGTTGCTTTCCGAGCGCATCACCGCCTGTGAGGCGGTCATCAGCAGCGAGGCCGAGATACCCTTTCCGGAAATGTCCGCTATCGTAATGGCCAGCTCGGTTTCGGACAGTTTGACAAAATCGTAAAAATCACCGCTGACGCCCCGGGCGGGGATGTTCAAACCAAAAATGTCGTAATGGGGAATCGAAGGTGGTTGAGCCGGCAACAGATATTCCTGGATGGCCCGGGCGACCTTGATTTCTTCCTCGATTTCCGTCAGTGATTTCTCTTTCTCTTTCAATATCAGCTTTTCCTGTTCCTGGGTTCTGATAATCTCCACCTGTTCCTTGAAAGATAACAGATAGGTATACACCGCCATCGGTAATCCGGCCAGAATAAGAACGGAGCATTGGAACACATAGCCGCTCTGAAAGAGGATATAATCAGCAGCCAGTATCAGAAACATGAGCACCAGACTGATTACCAGCCGGTAAGTCCGGGATTTGAGCGGCTGTATAAAACTGAAAACAAAGCCCATTAAGAGCAGGGTTATCGGAACAGCCAGGGGATGGGGATTTGCCAGGTACGATTCATGCAGGATATTACTGATAATGTCGGCGTGCAGGTAAACGTTTGGTCTTTCCTCGCCAAAAGGGGTAAAGGATATTTCCTTGGGGTAATAGGTTTTCGAGTTGATTCCGATTATGACTATCTTGTCTTTGAAAGACGCCCGGTAAATCTCGTTTTCGCTGAATTTTTCCATGAGGTCGATGAATGAATAACGAGTATAACTGGAAGGGCTTTTAAAATACCTTATCTTGAAAGTCCCGTATTTGTCCACGGGAATTTCCCTGTCTTTCAGATACAGCTTCTTATCTTTAAAGAACACTTCACCCCGGGGCAGACGCAGGTAACATCTCAGGGCCTCTATTGAAAGGGCGGCGACTATGGAATTTTTGAAGGAGATCATGAGGGGCAGTTCCCTTATGACGTTGGTCTCATCCTGGTAAACGTTAATATGTCCCAGGAATTCTATGTTATTCAAAAACAGGGGAAGAATAGTATTGACATAATCCATATCGAAGAAATCGTGGTAGTCCAGGGGATAAGAAAATTTCTCCAGAGGATTATGGTTTCCGGCATAACTGGCTTCCTGGACCTGAAAATCGGGGAAGAAGGTAGCACAGATTATTTTATTTTTATGGGTCGCCATTATATGGGCCAGCAGGGTATCGTCGCCCGGGTCTTTTTTGCTGGGACCCTCGAAATAAAGATCCAGGACAATAGTCCTCACACTCAGAGACGGGTCCGCCAGGTCATTTATAAGCAATGCTATCTGGCTCCGGGGAAGAGGGATTTCCGGAAAGTAATATTCCAGGGTGCGGTCGTCTATCTCAACGATTACTATATTATCGTTGACACGCGTCTCGGAATGAACAGCGTACCAGATGTCGTCGAGATACTTTTCCGGCAGAATCAGGAAATCGCTGTCGAGGGAGAGGGTGATGAAGATAGCGGCAATTCCGAAAATAATCAAAATACTGACCGTGGGGCTTCCATAAATCAACAATTTCATAGAATGATCCAGTACAACAACTTGGTAATGCCCGTCAATTCAAATGATTTCTCGCCGGCTGGACTGGTTTTTTTCTGCTTCGGTTTTTTATCAGTATCGGTTTTAGTCTCCTTATCCTTCGAGATTGTACCGGTGTCTTTCTTGCTGCTATCTTCTTTTTTCTTCAGGGCTTTGTTTCTCTGGGTTTTCGCTTTTTCAATAAGTCTCTGGATTTCAGCTTTCGAGACCTTCTTGGCATCTCCTTTTACCGCTAAGACCTCGTCGAGAATACTGCTCACCATAGTATCCTCGTTTTCTCTCTCCCCGGCGAAATCACAGAAAAGCTGCATGGTTTCCACGGAAGCGTCAATGGAATCAGCCAGGTACAGCCCGATACTGAGATTGAACAGGATATTTTTATTAGGCGGGTTGGCTTCAAGGGCTGAACGGTAGTTTTCGATAGCTTCAGCAACCCTACCGGTACACAGTAAATAATTACCCCGGTTGTTATCCAGCGAAGGGTTGTGGTCGACACACATTCCAGCCGAATCGAAATAAACGGCCGCCAGGTCGTAGTCATGGTTCAGGGCATAAGCCACGGCCAGGTTGTTGTACAGGACCGCCAGACTGTCCATTTTACCCGCGCCCGTCGACGACGACACGAGCAGTAGCACCAGGCTGATAGAGAGGACGATGCCCTCGAAATTTTTTATTTTTTGTTTCAATACAGCCATTGGAATAACCTCACTTTCTCATCAAAAATATTTCCTTCGATTTGTGTTCCGGTGGTGCTTTCCCTGGTTGGTGTCATCAAGTTTATCAAAAAAGTTTTCACACACCCGGCGACTTCTAAGCCATCGGTGTTGTTCGCAAAACAACGGAATAGAATATTTTCTTTTTGTTCGTCAATGGGTAATAGATCGTATCTTGTCAGGACCGGAAGGAATTGAGTTCGAAAATATACCGCTTTCTCGCCTGAAGCGGAATCGACCGCCAGGGCGCGGGAAACGATCGTGTTGATTATCATCTCCTCTTTATAAAGCTCCGCCCCGAGTAATTTCTCATAAAGAGCGAACGCTTTATCGAAGGCTCCGTTTATGGTCAGAATGTTGGCGTAATTAACCGCAATACCCGTTCGCGTGCTGTCAGTTGTGTAAGCTTTTTCCAGAAGTTCCTCACCCCTGGTGAATTTGCCGTTGAATATTTCATTTACCGCCATCCTGTTCAGTATATCCGGGTCTGAGGTCAAGTCGGTTATCTGCCGGTTGAAATTGTTGAACATGAAACTGGTTTTAAATTCAGTAAGCCGGGTATAGTCCGCGTCCATACTCGCGAGGTCCGGCGAATAATCGAAACGGTCCCGGGATATATCCTGATTTATCGGTACCGGCTGGTAAACAGACCACGCTTCCCGCAGGTCGATGGTTTTCAATTCGTGTAACTGACTCCAGCGCCGGTACTCCTCTACCCCCGTTTGCCAGGCTTTGATAAAACCGCCGGTTACCTCGGTCACTTCGAGAGGAATGTAAATACGTCCTTTATAACTCACATACAGGTTTTCGTCGAGCATCAGGGAGATGCGGTAATTAGTGGGAATACCGGTGTCAAACATCAGGTAGAGATGACCGGGTACGTCCAGGATAACGGTCCGGATACCGATGCTTTCCAACATGGTCGTCACGAGAACAGTAAGGTCATCACAATCGCCCTGCCTGGAAATTAAAAGTTCATAGGGAAACTGGATATTGTCGATGGCGATTTTGTTCTCATCGATACTCGAATAGGGATTGTTCGGATCCGGCAGGTACTTTAAGCCGTAACTTTTCAGGCCGTTCATGATAGCCATGGCCATATGAACATTTGTCAGAGGCTTGTTTTCCTCGATATAGTCATGGTTAGCTTCGAGAATCGCGAGGGTGAAATTCCTTATCCAGGGATCACGGGGATTGATAAAACCTCCCAGGCAAAGTTTGCTTTCGTTCCAGTTGATAGCGCCCTTGTCATAGATAAACACCTGGAAAGAGTTCCTGCTTTTTTGGGTCTCGCGCCCCTGGGCATATTGAATTGTTATCCGGCCGGTTTTGAAAATATCCGAGGGGTTGGAGTAAAATTTTTCATTAAATTCGCCGGTGACGGTTACCCGGCGGTTTTCGTTGGGGCGCAGGATAAGTTCACCCGAGGGCTGCGAGCCCAGCATGTCCTCAAGCTCCACCTGCCAGCTGCAAGGAAAGGGGCGGTCGGTTTTGTTCTGGAGCTCGAATTCCAGGAAAGGCACTGCCTGATAAGTGTTCCAGCGGGCCGGGAATAATCCCAGCTCGTTGACCAGCCGGATATTTTTCGCTTTGACCAGGGTGTGTCCGAAGTTGAAGAAAAGGGAAAGCGAAAACATGCTGGAGTTATCAAGGTGGGGGTAACTGGTGTAGGCGTAATCGAACTGAAAAATATTGTACCTGAGGCCGGTGCCAAACGACAGGTTGGTTTCCTTTTCACCCTCGAGGTCGCGCTTCAAACCGATACGAACCGGGAGCAGTTCCTGGTAGACATATTCGCCGCCCAGACAGAGTTGATTTCCGATATCAACCGCTGCGAGCAGACCTTTAACCGGACGATAACCCAGGCCGAATTGGATTTCACGGCTGCAATATTTCGCCCGGACCCCGTTGTCATATGAAATCCAGCCATCGAACAAATTATAAACGGATAAACCGACGGAGAGCTTTTCGTTGTGTTTGTAGAGTGCGCCGATATCCCCGGTCCAGCCGTTGCCCTTGCCCAGCGTTTGATTGTCGAAACTGGTGCTGGTGTTCAGAAATTTCAGGGTGGCTCCCACCGAAAGTTTTTTATAGGCTCGATAGGCCAGAGCGAAGTTGAATTTGTTGAAATTATAATCAAGCTCGCTGTCTTCGTAACCGAGGCTGAACCAGTCGAGGCCAACAGCCATCAGGTCGGTGATGGGATAGGTGTAGGCGATATAATTGTTGTAAATCCCGATCCCGAACAGGTCGATATGGGAGGCGGTGATTTCATGATGGTCAAGAAAAGCCATCCCGGCGGGGTTCCAGTAGAGGGCGTTACCGTCATCGGCGACACCGATAAACGCCCCCGACATGGCGGTCGGCCGGGCTCCGATACTCTGGTGGGGGGTATTAGCCAGCGATGTGATATCAACAGCGACCCCGATAATCAGTATAAGTAATATTTTTTTCATGACTGACCTACCTAGTTATTTAAAATAACGAATGTTTTCTGTATTTTTTTACCTTCGGCCTCAATAACCAGGACGTAAAGACCATCGTTGGCATACCCGCCCTCGCCTCGCTGACCGTCCCAGTTGAGCAGCTGACTGCCGATATCAGTTATCAATCCATCCGCAAGCGTCCTGATCAGGCGACCGTTGGTGTCATATATCTTGGCCACCACGTTGGTGGGCCGGGAAGTCGTAAAGGAGACTTTCAACTGTTCGTCCATACTGCCACCCCGGGTCCTGATGACCCGCGGAATCAGCGAAACGCTGGCGAGAATATCGATGTCTGCCGGTTCATCGGCGGGACCGAAAAACAAACCATACCGTCCCAGCCTATCAACGGCCACCGAAATTTCATTTCCGGAAACGGTACCGCCAATAAATGTCCAGGTATCTGTCAGG
>JAFGNW010000265.1 GCA_016926795.1 Candidatus Zixiibacteriota bacterium | reverse complement strand
TGCAGGAAAACGGTCTGCCCCAGAAAGTAAGGGCAACTTTCGAACCGGAACGCGGGTATGATGTCGGCGCCGGCAAAGGCTCCAAAGTAACCACCGAGCTCCACGGAGGGGTGGTGGGTATAATTCTCGACGGCCGCGGTCGTCCTTTTGAACTCTCCAGTCTGAACGAGGAGGAGCGCGTCAATTACCTGACGCAATGGATCAAAGAAATGAATATTTATCCCGAAGGAGACTGGTCGAAAGCGAAGTGATTTCGATAAGGAGAAATATGAAAAAAACCATCCCCCTGCTGCTCATCCTGGCCGGCCTGGTCGCTCTGCTTCCCGGCAGCCCGGTCGCTGAAAATTATGTCAGCCTTAACGGGGAATTCTATATCACCTATCCCGAGGACTGGTACCAGGTCGATTACAACACGGTCGATTACTATCTTTTCAGCGATCAAGCCAACCGGGAAAGCTTCCAGTATGAAGCGGTCTTCGCCGAAAGAAAATCGGTGCCTTTCCATAACGGTAATTACCTAATCCTGACTCTCGACCTGGTGGGTAAACTGGACAATCGGCAGGTCGATTCCCTTCTCACCGACCTGGACAGTACTTTCGGAGACAGCCAACAGTTTTTCCCGTCCGGCAACCTCCAGTCCGACTTGAAACCAAACACCGTTTATTATGACCGGGCGAATAAAACCGTCACCCTGCTCAACGAGATTACCGATGAGGACCAGATTGTCAAAAAGAATATCTGGTTGATGAAAATCTACGACAAAGGTATCGCCAATTTTTATTTCTATTCACCGGATTCCGTTTACGAAGCCGGCAAAGCCGTATTCAGTGATATCGTCGCGTCCTTTTCCACGGAGGGTATCGAGCAGGCCATGCCCCGGGAAGATTTGAAAATGGCCGATGTCAACCGGGACGACGGCGGTTTCGGAATCACTTACGTGATAATCCTGATAGCAGTGTTGTTGGTGATAGTCATTGTAATATATTTGGTAAGAAAAAGAAAAAGTTAAGACGGCCGGGACTGCCCGGATAATTATAAAAAGAGAAAGGGAATCTAATGGGTCATGCCTATACACCCGGATTGAAAGTAACGGAGAGAATGCTGATAAAGAAAAATCGAATTCTGCCCCTTAAAGGCGATGTCCTGGTCAAGGTGGGCGATAAGGTAAAGCCCGATGACGTTGTGGCCCGTACCCTGCTTCCCGGTAACGTCCTCCCCCTCAATGTAGCGAACAAGCTGGGAATTCCACCGGAAGATATCGATGTGGTCATGTTGAAAAAAGTAGGCGACCCTATTAAAGAAGGTGAGCCGATCGCTCTTTCCAAAACTCTGTTCATATTCAAGAACTATTGTAACGCCACCCTGAACGGCAAGATAGAATCGATTTCCAGTATCACCGGCCAGGTTCTGCAGCGCGGCGAACCGTCGCCGGTCGAGGTCAAAGCCTATCTCGACGGTAAGGTCACCGAAGTGATTCCCAACGAGGGTGTGGTGGTTACCTGTAAGGCTTCGTTCGTCCAGGGAATTTTCGGTATCGGCGGTGAAACCTACGGCAACCTGAAAGTTGTCACACCGGATAACACTACCGTACTCGACGAAAACTATATCAAGCCGGAATTCAAGAACCTGGTGATAGTCGGCGGTTCACTGGTATCCGCAGCGGCGCTCAAGAAAGCTATCGAGGTCGGCGTGCGGGGTATCGTTATCGGCGGTTTCGACGACAAGGACCTGCGGGATTTTCTCGGTTATGACATTGGCGTAGCCATCACCGGTGCGGAACAAATCGGTACTACCCTGGTGGTAACCGAGGGTTTCGGGCAGATAAACATGGCTCAGAAAACTTTTGACCTGTTGAAAAAACACGAGGGCGAGATGGCCTGTATCAACGGCGCCACCCAGATTCGGGCCGGGGTAATTCGTCCGGAAGTGGTTATCCCTTCGGCTGATAAGTCGGAAATTGAAGGTATCGAAGCCGAAGCCCAGATACAGGGTCTCGAAGTCGGTTCTCCCGTCCGCGTCATTCGACACCCCTATTTCGGTCAACTGGGCAAAGTGACCGACCTGCCGGCGCAACTCCAGGTTCTGGAATCGGAGTCGAAAGCCCGTATTCTGGAAGTGGAATTTGAAGACAGCAAGCGGGCTATCGTTCCCCGCGCCAACGTGGAAATGATTGAGGGCTAACGAGATTCATAAAAAAACCTCCCCTTCGGGGGAGGTTTTTTTATGCCTTTTTCAGCACTATTCTTCGGCGGGAACATCCTCCATCTCAGGAGCCAGCGTATCCATCGCCAGCGTATCCGCCGCCGCCGAATCCATGCGGGTGCTGTCCATAATTTCTTCCGGATGACCCGCCGGAGTGTCCTTCTCCGCCTCTTTCTTCTGACCGCAGCCGTTTAACAAACTCAGGACAAATAACAAACAGAAACAAATAACTAAAATTTTTTTCATACTACCCTCCATGGTAATTCTTTATTTAATTAACGCTGTTAAAAATATCTATTAACGAAATCCTGTCAAGTTTAATATTATTTCCTTTTGTATATATTTTTTGAGGTGCTGTTTTTGTTGATTATAATCAGGGGTTAGCCTATTTTCTTTTTTCCGGGACGGCTTTTGACACCCGGTTACGGCATAGTTTAAACTTTTTAACAAGGAAGAGCGTAAAACAGTTATGGCAGAACATATAATTGCAGGCATTTTCACCGGAACAATCTGGCAGATAATCGGGGATACCTCCGCTTTCGGATTAATCATATTGATTATTCTCACGGTCATGTCACTGGTCTCGTGGATGATTATTCTTCAGAAATGGCGAGAATTTCGCGCGGTGAATAACGCCAGCCTGATATTTGCGGATTATTTCAAACGCTCAGCCAAACTTGCCGATGCCGCCGGACGGGCCAAATCGTTATCCCTGTCGCCGCTGTCGAAAATTTATGAGGCCGGGTTCGAACAGTTGACCGAACTGGTCGAGCGTAAAAACGAAGCCGGTCAGCTGCAGGCAAAAATTGTCCCGCTCGAAGACAATGATTTCGATGTCGTGGAAATGACAATGGAGAGAACGCTGACCGAGGAAATCAGCCGCCTGGAAAAGAAGGTCATCTTCCTGGCCATCACCGGCAGTTCAGCCCCGTTTATGGGTCTGCTGGGTACGGTGGTTGGCATCATGAACGCCTTCTGGTCGATCGGTCAGCGCGGCTCGGCTTCGCTGGCAATTGTCGCCCCGGGTATCGCCGAGGCGCTCCTGGCTACCATTGTCGGTCTGGGTGCGGCTATTCCGGCCATGATTGCCTTCAACTGGGCCAATAACAAATTGAAATCTGTCAATGACCAGGCCTACGGTTTCAGCCTCGACTTCATCTCCCGGGCCAGGAAGGAATCTTATTGATGCGTCGCCGTAAGGTCAGAAAATACAACGCCTATTCCGATATCAATATCGCCAACCTGGTGGATGTCGTGCTGGTGCTGTTGATTATCTTCATGATTTCGGCCCCGCTTTTACAATCCGGTATCGAGATTGACCTGCCCAAAACAAGGGCGGCGATAATCGATTCCGAGGCCGAGGGTGTGGTCGTCTCCATCGACGCCAAAGGGGGTATTTATATCAACGATGTCTGGGCTCGCCTGGATAATTTCGAGGGTGCTCTCGACGAGGAGATGCGCGCGAAGAACACTTCCATGGTTTACCTCCGGGCTGATTCCACCATCGCCTACGGCACGGCCATTCAGGTAATCGGCCGTATCAAAGAAATGGGTATCGATGCCATCAGCCTGGTCACCTCTCCCATCGAAGGTAAGGAAACCAAAGGGAAAAAGTAACCGCCATGAAGCGCGACCTGTTATTGTCAATCCTGCTCCATGTCTGTGTCATCGCAGCCACATTCGTGACTTCCCCCTTTGAGCCCGGCCGCCAGGCTGATTACGGCGAGACCATCCGGGTTTCGCTTTCCGCCATGCCGCAATTTTCCGCCCCCGAACCGGAGCCAATCACCCCCCTTGAGATACCGCAGGCGCTTGACGAGGAACCGATGGAGATTCCCATCGATGACCCCGCTACCAAACCGGAAGCCGTTATAGAAAAAAACATACCCGAGACGAAACCAGAGCCCAAACCCAAGAAACCGTACCAGCCGCAAAATGAGAAAAGCGACAAAAATCAGGCCGGGGCGGCGAAGGGGGAAATCGAAGCTTCTTCCACCAGCGGCGGTTCACCTTTTGCGGGCGCAACCGTGGACAACGCATCTTTCAACAAATATCCTTACTGGTACGACCAGGCTTTCAATAAAATATTACGCAGCTGGAACAATCCGGTCGTTTCCGACGGCGCCATCGTCTGCGTCGTTTATTTTCAGGTCATCAAGTCCGGGCGCATGATTGAATCAAAAGTTGAAAAATCATCGGGCATCCCGGCTTTCGACGACGCCTGTATAGGGGCTCTTAAACGAGCGGACCCCTTTCCCCCGTTACCCCGGGATTTCAGGGAAGAAATAATCGGGATAACGTTACCGTTTAAATATGAACCGAGGTAAGCACATGAAAAAATACTTTTTAGCGTTCCCGTTAATATTACTTTTAACCGTCCCTCTGAAAGCCCAGGACCGGGATATCCGCAATGTCTTTTTCGACACTCTCCGCACCAGTGACGTCCAGCCCACTCCTATCGGCGTCGACGACATGAAATTTACCGGCAGCGGCATTCCCTCCCATGAAGATTCCGTTCTCATGCTCTATACCACCCGCATCATTCAACGCGACCTCGATTTCTACGCCGATTTCGAACTGGTGCCAATCGACAGCTTTTACCTTCGCACTTACGAGATAACCGTGCTCGACCTGCTGGGCTGGATGCGGCTGGGGGCTAATTATGTCGTCAAGCTGGAAACGGAATTTCCCGGACGCAATATGAAAGTCAAATGGCGGCTTTATCACACCGTCAACAGCCAGCAAATCGACCATGGTGAGTTTGAGTACAACCGGGCCTTCTGGCGGGAAATCGGCCATGATATCGCCAATGAAATAGTCCATACCCTGACCGGAGAAAAAGGTATTTTTCGGACTAAAATCGTTTACATACGCCGGCTCGGCAAAGCCAAGGAACTTTTTATGGCTGATTATGACGGCGCCAACGAACGCCAGCTGACCGAGAACGGCTCGATTAATATCTCTCCCTGTTTTGACCCGAACCAGGAACTGGTATATTTTATCAGTTACATGGAAGGTGACCCGCAACTGTATAAAGTGGAAATCAACTCCGGTGTCATCACCAAAGTGGCCGGTTATCCCGGGATGGTGGCCGCTCCGGCGGTTTCCCCCGACGGCAAGCGCATCGCCTGTGTGTTGACCAAGGACGGTAATTCGGAAATTTACGTGCTGGACACCGAGGGGCGTATAATCAAGCGCCTGACGCGCACCCCCTCTATCGAAACCGCCCCGACCTGGTCGCCCGACGGCCGGTATATCGCCTTTTCCTCGGACCGCACCGGTGCCCCGCAGATTTATATCATGGACTCTGACGGTCTCGACCAGCACCGGGTGACTTTCAGCGGTACCTGGAACGATTCCCCCATCTGGTCGCGGCGGGGCGACCGCCTGACTTTCGTCAGCCGGACCAAATTCCGCCGGTTTGATATCGCCTCGGTGGATACCGCCGGCCATGACTACCGAATATTGACCGAAGTAGCCATGAACGAAAACCCCCATTTTTCCCCCGACGGTAAACATATTATTTTCTATTCAAACCGCCTGAGCGACGGAGATATTTACTCTATGGACGTTTCCGGCCGCAACCGGCGCCGGATTACGACCACCGGGGATTGCTCCAACCCCTACTGGGGACCCGTAAAATGATAAAAAATCCTGTAAGTGCCTGGAAATAAAAGAAGTAAAAAAATATCTTTTTTTATTGACCGTAATATAGACTTTGTATAGATTCAAAAGACTGAAAATGTATAGCGACAAAACAATATAGAGACAGGAAGGAATGAAAATTATGAAAAAATTCAGTATTTTATTTCTCTTCGGTTTATTCATAGTTGCAGCCCTTGTGCTCAGCTGTGGGGGACCCAAGGAGGTCCCGGTCGAAGAGCCACCGCCGCCGGTTATAGTCGAACCGGAACCCGAGCCGGAGCCCGAACCGGAACCGTTACCTCCACCCCCGCCGGTTTTGAAGGAGTCGCAATTCATCACCGTATATTTTGACTTTGACAAATTCAATCTTCGTTCGGACGCGAAGGCCGCTCTGGACAAGAATTTCAATCTGTTACAGGAATTCCCCAGCGCGATAGTCAAGATCGAAGGTCATTGTGATGAACGCGGTACGATTGAATACAACTTGTCGCTGGGTGAAAAGCGAGCTAAAGCCGCCATGGATTACCTGACCGGACTGGGCATCGAGAAAAATCGCCTTTCCATCATCAGCTACGGCAAGGAACGACCGGCCGTACAGGGCAGCAATGAAAGCGCCTGGGCGAAAAACAGACGTTGTGAATTCAAAATAATCTCACAATAGTTTGAAGTGTATAATTAATATGCTGTATTCAAAGAAAATATCCGTAACCGCCGTCCTGATGACGGCGGTTACGTTTTTGGCCCTGATTATTTCCGGCTGTTGCACCAGCCGGGATATCGGCGAGGTCAAGGCTCGCCTGGCTAATCTTGAGCGCCAGAACCGAACCACCGAAAACTTCGTCAACCGCCTAGATTCGCTCCTTTCACAGGGAGCCGAAGCCGACACCAAGCTCCGCAACGAACTGCGTTTTTCGGTTGATGAACTGCAGCAGCAGATGACTACCCTCCTGACTAACTATAACGATTTGATGGTTCGCATCAACAGCCTTATCGAGGACAAACCGGTAACGCACGTAATCTACAGCTCTCCCGGCGCCCAGGCTGACAGCGCCGCCGCCGACACCTCCACCGCCACCCTGACGCCGCCGTCGCCCGGCCCGGCTTATGCCATCGATTGCGACAGCGCTTATGATGAATCCTTTATTAACGTCCGGCGCGGTGAATATGAAAAAGGTGTCGAAAGCCTGTTGTATTTCCTGAAGAATTGTCCCGCTCATCCCAACGATGAAAACGCGCATTACTGGCTGGGCGAATCTTATTACTCGCTGAACAAGTATAAAGAAGCAGCGGTCGAATTTGAATACGTCATGAATAATTACCCCAACTCGGTCAATATCGACCTGGTCCTGTTTAAGCTGGCTCGAAGCAAACAGGAACTCGGACAGAACAAGGAAGCCAAAGAGCTCTACCAGCGGCTGGCAGACGAGTATCCCGGTACTCTTAAGGGCGAGGAAGCCAAGGAGCGCCTGAAAGACTTCAAATAGCCCATGACCGTCGAAGTTTTAAAACTTAAAATTCTAACCCCGGCCGGACCCGTTTTTCCCGGTCGGGGTTTTTATCAACTGGAAGAAGACGCCCTGTACGTTCAGATTACCCCCTTCTCCCGTGATTACCGTTTCTTCTCATTTTTGGAATCCGAGCGGGTGCGGTTCGACCTGGATAAAGACGGTCGGCTCCTTTTTTTTGAGCTGGCCCTGGCCCGCCGGCGCTGGCCGGTTGATAACCGTTTCCGGGTCCCGGAGAAAAGCGAGCCGGCGGAAATCCGCTGGCTGGATTTTCGCGATAGTATGATTGAACCGAAAATCACCACCAATAAAAAAAGAACCGCCGTGAAACTGCTTTTTTCCGATGAAAAACCTCTGTGCAACTACGAACTGGCCGACTCGGTCATTTTACAGACCGACCGAGCGGCGCACCTGGTGGCACTGTACGTAACCGAAATTATCGACGATATCGCCGGTCAGGAAATCGCCGCTTTCCGCCACGCCGTCCTGAAACAGCAGGCTCGTGCTGAACGACCGGTATCACAAATCTGACCCGCGGCATATTGTAAGTTGACAGTTCAACTTCGCGCTTATTTATTTCCCCCATGGCTCAACCCGACAAAAAACTGTTCAGCGAATACGAAAAACTCAAAGATGAAATCAATTATCACAACCGGCTGTATTATGTTCTGGACCGACCGGAAATATCCGACGCCGAATATGATATTCTTTTCGACCGGCTTCTGGAAATCGAGAAAAAACACCCGGACCTGGTTACCCCCGATTCTCCCAGCCAGAGGGTCGGCACCGAGCCCTCGAAAAAATTCGAACCGGTCCGCCGCCGGGTACCGATGCTTTCTTTACAGAAAGTCACCACCGCCGAAGAATTCGCGGAATTCGACCGCCGGGTGCGCGAGGGATTGGAGAAAACAGAAAATATCGAATACGTTACCGAGCCGAAACTCGATGGCCTGGCGGTGGAACTGGTGTACGAAAACGGCTGGTTCACCCTCGGTTCTACCCGCGGCGACGGCGTCACCGGGGAGAATATCACGCTCAATTTGAAAACCATAAAGAATATTCCGCTCAAGCTATCGGATAAAACCGCCCGTACCTACCCCCTGCTGGAAGTCCGCGGCGAGGTTATTATGCGCAAATCAGCTTTCGAAAAACTGAACCGGAAACTGACCGAAAACGGTACCGCTCCCCTGGCCAATCCCCGCAACGGCGCAGCCGGCTCATTGCGCCAGCTGGACCCGAAAATTACCGCCGCGCGACCGCTCCTTTTTTACGCCTATGGTGTGTCCGATACGACCTTACCGGGACTGGGCAGACAATCCGACACGTTCGTCTTTCTCGAAAAAGAAGGCTTTCTGATAAACGAGCACATCAAAACCATAACGGGATTGAATAAAGTCGAAAAGGAATTCCAACGCCTGACCGAACTCCGCCCCGAATTGGATTATGAAATTGACGGTATGGTGGTCAAGGTCAACGACTTCGCCGCCCAGGACTTACTGGGGCAGATTTCCCGCGCCCCCCGCTGGGCGGTGGCCTGGAAATTCAAGGCCGAACTGGCCGAATCGGTGATTCAGACGGTGGAGTTTTCGGTCGGCCGCACCGGTGTGATAACTCCCATTGCCAAATTGAAACCGACCCGGGTCTCCGGGGTGACCGTCTCCAACGCCTCCCTGCACAACGAGGACGAGCTCAACCGCCTGGAAATCCATTTGGGCGATACGGTTATTATCCGCCGGGCAGGGGATGTCATCCCCGAAGTGGTTGAGGTAAAAACCGACAAACGACCTGAAGGCAGTCGGAAGGTCAAGTACCCGGCTAAGTGCCCCTCCTGTGGTGAGGCGATAGTCCGCCTCGAGGGCGAGGCGGCCCACCGCTGCCTCAACCCGGCCTGCCCGGCCCAGGTCGAGGGGCGTCTGATTCATTTTGCCTCCAAGGGCGGATTCGATATTGAGGGCTTGGGGGATAAACTGGCCCGGCAACTTATCAGGGAAAAACTGGTCGCCGAACCGGCTGATTTATTTTACCTCACCAAAGAACAGCTCCTGCCGCTGGATTTGATGGCCGAAAAGAAAGCGCAGAATATCATTGACGCCATCGACCGCTCCCGCCGGACGAGCCTGCCGCGCATTTTAAACGCCCTGGGGATAATCGGTGTCGGTGAGACAGCTGCGCAACTTCTGGCCGAGCAATTCGGCTCTTTTGAAAAATTCCGCCGGGCTGATTTAGAGACCCTGGAAAATATCCCCGGTATCGGTCGGGTTATCGCGAAAAACATAATTGATTTTCTGGCCGGAGAGGGCAACCGTCGCATGATTGAAAAAATGAAAGCGGGCGGTGTCCAATTCCCCGATTATACTTCTTCGAAAACGTCCGGCAAACTCTCCGGCAAAATCTTCGTGATAACCGGAACTCTTTCGCAGCCGCGCAATTATTATAAAAACCTTATCGAGGAAAACGGCGGCAAAGTGACCGGCTCGGTTTCGGGCAGCACCGATTACCTGCTCTGCGGGACCGACCCCGGTTCCAAGTTGGCCAAAGCCAAAAAGCTGGAGGTCGCGGTCATCGACGAGGACCAATTCCGAAAAATGTTGTAAAAAAAAACCGGCAGATACCTGCCGGCTGAAACTGAATTAATATTTATCGACCGTTTAAGCTCCCGGGGTGCCGGTCGGGCCAATCTTGTTTTCCAGTTCTTTGATTGCCTTAGCCAGTTTGTTAACCTTGGCTTCCAGTTTCTTGACCTCACTCTGGCGAGCCCAGTTCAGTTCCCGGGTTAATTTGGAAACCCCTTTTTGGGCCTTGTCGGCCTCTTTCAATACTTTGGATTTGAAATCAGAAGTGGTTTTTTCGGCTTTTTCCAAAAGCTCCATAACCGCTTTTTTGCGGCTGGATTTGTCCAGCTCGCCTTTCTTGATCAAATCATCGATAATTTTTTCAGCCTTCGCCTTGGTCACCTGGATGACGCCGATCGAGGCCAATACCGTGTTCTTCAGAATCGACATGGATTTTTCACCTCCTAAATATATTATATTTCTTAAGAGTTCTTTCGATTCCTTGATATCCCCCCATTCGCTCATCTCCGCCACCATTACCCGGCCCAGAACAGACAGAGTGATGTCTTCCTCCGTCGCCGAATCAACAACCTTGACCTCCTTTCCCTTTTTAATCATCCGCGAGAGGTCCTCGAGGGTTATGGTTCGGCTGGTTTCGGTATCGTACAGCCGGCGGTTCTTATAGCGTTTTATCAGTTTCATATCTTATTAAATATAATATAGTGCACCGCACAAAAAAGTCAACAAAAATCCACCCGTTTCTGACAGACACTTTTTTAGAGGGATTAGTGTTTGTTGGTGGACATGATAACGATATTGACTATCTCCAGCAGCCGTTCGCAGGAAAACGGTTTTTTGATAAACATATCGCCACCCGCTTTAAAAGAGCGTCCCATATCGTCGTTGCGGTCCTTGCCGGTCAGAAAAATAACCGGGATGTGCGTAAGCGCCGGGTCATTCTTGATTTCCTGGCACACGTTATAGCCGTCAACATCGGGCATCATAATATCCAGAAGAATGACTTCCGGTTTGAATTGACGTGCTTTTTCCAGAGCGTTTTTAGCGGAGTTTTCGACCTCGACAGTATAGCCGGATTCTGTCAGGAAGGTTTCGACAATATCCGTTATTTCCGGTTCATCATCGATAACCAGGATCTTGGCTGTCTGTACTTTGATTTTATATGACATTCATTTATCCCTAACAAATTTATTACTTACCAGCCTTTACATCTCGTTTATCTTATCGGCTTATAACGGCCTATACTTTACTAAAACAGCTTGTATTCCGTACCGGTTTTAATTGACAGTTTCCGTCAAGTTTCTTTTCAGGTTGCCTTTTCCGGGAGCAGGGCGTCGATATTTTCCCGGTGGACAGCCAATAATTACGGAAATTTGTTTTTAATTGCTAAAATAGGCGTAAAAACCTATTCTATCGCTAATGGCTAAAGAGGCAGAAAATATTCGCTATGTAGTGCGCAACCGCAAGGCCCGACACGATTATGAGATAAAAAACACCTTCGAGGCCGGGATCGAGTTGCGAGGCAGTGAAGTTAAGTCCTTGCGGGAAGGCAAGGTAAACCTATCCGATGCTTATGCCGAGGTGGACCAAAACCAGGTTATCCTGAAAAATATGCACATTTCACCCTACAAAATGGCTCAGGAAAAACTCGACCCTTACCGTCCCCGAAGACTACTGCTCCACAAGAGGGAAATTTATAAGCTGTTTGTGCAAACCCAGCAGCGCGGGATGACCCTTATCCCGCTGTCTATTTATTTTAAGGGAAAAGTCGCCAAAGTCGAACTCGCCCTGGCGGTGGGACGTAAAAAATATGATAAACGGCAGGCTATCGCCGAGGCCGAGGCGGAAAGGAAAATCGGCCGTGCTCTACGCAAGGATGTACAGGACTGACAATGAGAAAATTATTCATAACATCGTTTCTGATGCTGCTCGTTTTCCTGTTGACTACCGCCGATATTTTCGGGGATAAAATAAAAATCTCCATCTCCGGCGGCTTTGAGGAAATCCGGTTTTTTGAAAAAAACCGGGTCGTCTATTATTCTCTTTCGGAGCTGGCGGAAATTCTCGGCGGCCAGCTCGACTGGGAAATTATCGGCCATAAGGTAAAATACACCGAGCCGAATTTCCGTTTCGATTTCCTTATTGAGTCGCCCTATTTCCGGCTCGACGACTCCCTTTTCAATCTCACCTACCCGGCTTTATACGACGAGGGTCAGCTGTTCGTGGCGGCGGAGACCTTTACCCCGTTTCTCGACGGCGTCACCGTGCAGAAGATTACCTGGGACGGCGATTCCAGAATGTTGCGGGTGGAGCCGGAATATTTCAACGTCACCGATTTCGGCATTTCCAGCAAGGCCAACGGCATTTTGATTGAGGTTTTCCTGACCTCGGCTTTAAATTATGACGTCTTTGTCACCGAGGGCAACTGGATAAATATTTCCATCCCGGACGCCCGCATCAACAGCCCGCGGATACTCTCGCGCAAGGACCCCCGCTACATGTACAAACTGAACGTGCATCAGGTAGCCAACACCGGGCAGATTTCGCTGCGCCTGAAAAAGAACGTCAACAAATGGAGCCATAAGCTGGTTTTCGACCCGCCCCGGATACAGGTATCAATTCCCGATATCGATTTCGAAATCGACCCCTCCGACACCAGCCCGGTGATCGGGCCGGATAACAAAATCGATGTTATCATCGTCGACCCCGGTCACGGAGGCAAGGATTACGGCGCCATCGGCCAGAGCGGCACCCGCGAGAAAGACATCGTACTAAATATCGGCAAGGAACTGGCCAAGATAATCCGCAAGGACAAGCAGTTCAAAGTAATCATGACCCGCGACCGGGACGAGTATGTCAGTCTGGAGGAACGGGCGAAAATCGCCAACGAGGCCGGGGCGGATTTGTTCATCTCCATCCACGCCAACGCCTCACCCCGCAAAAACGTCACCGGCTGGAACGTCTTTTTCCTGGCGCCCGCCCGCAACGATTCCGCCCGCGCCGTGGCCCAACTGGAAAACAGCTTCTTTTTGCGGGAGCTGTCTGCCGGCGGGGACAACCCGGGCGAGACCGACGATGACGTTTATTACGACCCGATTGTCAATATCCTCAACGAGATGATTATGACCGAATTCCAGGCCGAATCGCACGATTTCGCCATGATGGTCGACCGGGAGTTCCGCCGCAACCTGAAAACCCCCGCCCGGGGCGTAGACCAGGCCGGGTTTTTCGTCCTTAACAAGGTTTTTACCCCCTCAGTGCTGGTCGAGGCGGCCTTTATCTCCAACAAAACCGAAGAAAAAATCCTCAAAGATAAAGATTATCAAAAAGAAATAGCCGAGGGCATTTACCGGGCGGTCAAGAGATTCAAGGCCAAGTACGAAAATCAATAACCGGTTGTTTTATCGTTGCGACGGTTATAGAAATACGTTTACATTTAAAAAACCGGCTCGAGAGCCGTATTTTAATTAAAAGTAGAAAGGTATTTTATGCTTTTTTATAAAAACGAGGTTCGCCCATGAATAACCCTATCGGTATTTTCGATTCCGGGGTGGGCGGCCTGACAGTGGCCCGCGAGGTGTTCAAACTGCTGCCGCAGGAAGATGTGGTGTATTTCGGCGATGTCGGCCGTTATCCCTACGGCGGGCGCTCGAAAGACATCATCACCAAATTTACCAACCAGGATATCCTGTTTTTGCTGGAGCACAAGGTCAAGTTTATCATCTGCGCCTGCAACAGCGCCTCGTCGGTAGCCCTCGACGATATCAGCGGCAACTACGAAATCCCCATTATCGGCGTTATCAAACCGGGGGCGATAGCCGCTATCGAGAAAACCCGCAACGACCGCATCGGCGTTATCGGTACCGTCGCCACCATTAACTCCAACGCCTATGCACGAATAATTCACAAAGAACGGCCGGATATCAAAGTCTTCTCGCTGGCCTGTCCCCTGTTCGTGCCGCTGGCCGAGGAGGGGTATATCGAGAAAAAAGCCACCTATCTTATCGCGCAGGACTATCTGCAGACGATGCGCGATGTCAATATCGACACTTTGATTCTCGGCTGCACCCATTACCCGCTTTTGAAAAACGTCATCGAGGACGTCATGGGTGACAGCGTCACCCTGATAGACAGCGGCGAGGAAACCGCCCGCGAGGCTTACAAGATACTCATGGAAAAGAGTATGATAAACTCCGCCGCCTCGCAGCAGCCGGTGCCGGAGGGGGAGCACAAGTTTTTCGTTTCCGATGTTCCGGAGAAATTCACGCAGGTGGCCTCGCGATTCCTCGGCCGCCCGGTGGACAGAGTGACAAGGGTGGATATCAGCGGGTATTGAGATAAGTGTCATCCCTGCGAAAGTGGGGATTCAAGAAGGACAAAAAAAACCTGGATTCCCGATCAGGTCGGAAATGACATAACAGATAAGTAAGAATTAAAAAAACGTGCTAATCAAACTCCAAACAATAAGGATAGATTTACTGCATGCAACTCGTCCTCGCCACCAATAACGAAGATAAAATCAGAGAGATAAAAAATCTGCTCGATGACCTGCCGGTGACGGTGCTCACTTCTGACGATTTCCTCGAGTTCCCCGATCCCGAGGAAACCGGCACGACTCTCATGGAAAACGCCGTCCTGAAAGCGAAGGAAATCGCCGAGTTCTGCGATATGCCCGCCCTGGCCGACGACAGCGGCCTCGAGGTGGACGCCCTCGGCGGCGCGCCGGGGGTGTTTTCCTCGCGTTATGCCGGGGAGAACGTCACCTACGCCGATAACAACCGCAAACTGCTTTCTGAACTCAAAGGCGTCCCCAAAGACAAGCGCACCGCCCGCTTCCGCTGTGTTATCGCCATCTGCTGGGAGGACGGCACGGTGAAAACGGCCGAGGGCACCGCCGAGGGGTATATCACCGAGGATTCGGTCGGCATGAAGGGTTTCGGCTATGACCCGGTCTTTTTCTATCCCCCCGGAAACAAGCGTTTTTCCGAGATGACGCTCGAGGAAAAGAACTTAGTTAGCCACCGGGGCAAGGCGCTTCAGAACGCCCGGACGCTGATTATCGAACGCCTTAATAAAGCCCTGCCTAAATAAACCGCTAATTCTCAGGTGCCCCACACCTTGGTGTGGGTTCCCCGCACTGGGTGGCCCATGTCTTCAGACGTGGGATTGATGAATGATTGAAGTTATTTATCCCCCACCTCTGAAGAGGTGGGCCACCGCTCGTAAAAATCCTTGTAAAAAGGACTGATTATTCTTATATTAAAATACAACCTCTCATACCGTTAATAAATACTCCTCACCGTCCGAAAATAAAAAACGGAAGGTTTTTATGTCTAAGAAGTTCACGATTTTAATGCTCCTGCTGCTTGTTTTGTGCGGCGGCACCCTTTTCGGTGAGAGAATGCCTCAATTTTCTCAAAATATTCCCGAACTTTTTACGCCCCGGGTCCCGGGCGCCGGGGAGCGGCTCAAAGCCGAAGCTGTTGCGCCCGATGTCGAACTGGATTTTATAGGCAGCTGTCTCTGGTCGCAGACCCGGGACGTCTGGGCGGATGATGATTACCTGTTTGTCCTTTTTTACAACATCCTGGTTGTTTATTCATACTATCATACCGAGCCGGAATATTTATGCCATGTTTATTTTCCCGGGGCGGCGAGAAGTTTTTACCGGTACGGTGATTATTTTTATATCGCGGCCGGATACGACGGGTTGTTCATTATCGATGTCGCCATGACTGTCGAGGACCCATACTTAGTCGGGCGGTACAATACGCCCGGGTTCGCGAACGAGGTTGTCGTTTCCGACGAGTGGGCTTATATCGCCGATGGCGACGGCGGGCTGCAGATTATTGACGTTCATTTCCCTCAAGCACCGGCATATCTGGGCAGTTATGACCAGCTGCACTATACCGCCAATGTCGCTATCAACGGCAATCTGGCTTATGTCGGCGATACTCTCAACAGTTTACACATAGTCCTTGTTTCGGAGCCTTCTTTACCCATAAAAATGGGCGAGTATAATTCACCGAGCCGGTTTCGGGACCTCGCGGTGGTCGATACCCTCGCCTTTCTGGGTTCGGAATTCAGCGACGGCCTTCAGATTGTCGATGTCAGCCAGGCCAATAATCCGGTCCTGCTGAGCAATTACGGCATACCCAGTTTTATAATCGATTTATTCATAAAGGACAGCCTGGCGATTTTCCCCGACGGTGACGGTTATTTCGAAATCGTAAACATTGCCGACCCGGAAAATCCGGCTTTTATAAGCGAAATATTCCAATGCGGCGGCGCCTTCGCCTCCAATATGAAACTTTATGTGCACGACAAAACGCTTTTTTCCACCAGCATCGCTCTGGAAGGCTGCAGCGGGGTATGTTTAATAGGCATCAATAATCCCGCTTCACCTTCGTACATCCTTGATTTTGGTTATTGCTGGATGTCAGCCGATGTCGAAGTAGTGGACAGCTTGCTGTACACGGCCGATTTTTGGGGCGGGATTAATATTTTCAATATCAAAAATCCGGCTTATCCCGTTCATCGCGGCAGC
>JAFGNW010000264.1 GCA_016926795.1 Candidatus Zixiibacteriota bacterium | reverse complement strand
TATCTTTTCAGCTTTTATATCCTTGAGCCGGTCGAAGGGGGCTATTGAAAAATCGGCGCGGTCGAAACGGTAAGGGCCAAGCTGGTAATCGAAGTCATCGAGCGTCATGATATCGACCCGCTCCAGCCGGTCGTAAATCAGCTCATACTCCTTCAGGCCTCCCGGCAGTACTCCGGCGGTGGCCGTCTCGAGAATCATCAAAAGAGCGAACAGAGTGAATATTTCAACTGCAATTTTTTTCATGCGCTTTCAGAGCCAAGCGTTGGTTTTCCGTTTTTTTATTAAGGTCTTGAAGAACCGCCCGGTTATATGCCGGAACCCTTGATAACGGTCGGAATGGTTTTGGCGAGCAGTTTTGCGTCCAGCCACAACGACCAGTTATCGATATACTGCAGGTCGAGCTTCATCCAATCTTCAAAATCGATTGCATTTCTTCCGTTAACCTGCCAGATACAGGTCACCCCCGGCTTGACCGAGAGTTTGCGATGCTGCCAGGGTTCATATTTGGCCACTTCTTCCGGCAACGGCGGCCTGGGGCCGACCAGGGACATATCGCCCTTAAGAACGTTTATGAATTGAGGGATTTCATCGATAGAATATTTTCTTAAAAATTTCCCGACCCGGGTGACGCGGGGGTCTTTCTTGATTTTGAATACCGGTCCGGACATTTCGTTAAAGGCTTTAAGCGCGGCTTTCTTGTCCTCGGCGTCGGTGCACATGGTGCGGAATTTCAGCAGTTTGAAGGGCTTACCGTTCAATCCCGAGCGGACCTGCTTGAAAAAGATCGGTCCCCGACTTTCCAGCTTGATAATCAAAGCGGTCATCAGAAATACCGGTGCGGACAGCATCAGGCCGATAAAGGCGCCGATACGGTCGATGGTGTTCTTGGTCAGAAGGGCCAGCTGGTTTTCGGGGATGCGCCGATAAATCAGGGCCGGCAGACCGCTGATATAGGCCGGACGGCTCCGGGACAATTCGCTGTGATAAATATCGGGCATCAGGCAGACCGTCACGCCCATCCGCTCGGCGGTCTCGTAAAGACGGCGAGTGCGGGATAAATCCTCCGGCTCGACCGCGATAAAGACGGCGTCGACCTGGTTGACGGCAATGATATCATCGATAAAATCGGGATGACCTACCAGGGGAACATCCTGATAACTCCAGAGGCCGGTCTTCCGGTAGTCGAGAAAACCGATCAGCTTGGTTTCGAGCTCCGGCGAATCGATAACCATATCGGCGACCCTCCGGGCGTTGAGCCCGGTGCCGACAATGATTATTCTTTTTTCGAACCAGGTTTGTCCTGTTGATTTTACTCGCTCGGCTAAAGCTCTCATAATTTTCTTCGAGCTGAAATACATTACTATTTGTACGGTGAGATTTGCCCCGATAAATACAGCTGCTTCCGGTTTCGACAACGGCCAGTTCGCAACAAATAATAAGGCCAGGAAGAAGGTGCTGATTTTTCCCTCGTCGACCATCACCCGCCGGATTCCTTTCCGTCGGTAATGCGTAACCAGAACCGGTCTCGGACCTCTGGTCAGGCGATAGCCGATACGAATGAGAACGAGCGCAGCCAGGGCCTCCATTACCCACCAGCCGGAATGACCATTCATCCAGAGGGTCATACCGAGCAGTATTACCGATACAATAATAGAACCCGTTTGGCAAGAAAAAACTATTAACCAGCGCGCCGTTTTTTGGTTGAGCGGATTGACCTCGGGACGGGAACTCGTTGAAGGGGATATGGATATGATGGAATCAATATCTCCCGGGCGAACCTGGGTGACGGTATGCATATGACCGTTTCCGTTTCTTGAAAAAAAACCGAAAATTTTACGAACTTTACCGGAAAATCTGTTTAATGAGCTGCTTTCATTTCTTGAAGCCCCATTTTCTTCAGTGGAGTTTTCACTCCTTATTAAGCTATCGACCTCCTCCTCGATTTCTTTAATCCCGGTCCGGTCAATCGTATAGTCCGATTCCGGGGTTTTAACCACCGCTTTCATGATGGCGTACCCTCAATTCATCGCTGTTTACTCCCAAAGCCGGATTCCGGCCGGGAGCAGTGCGGTTCAGACCTTTTCAACTGTTTCTTTTTCTCTTATTTCTATCCGGCCGCGGTCAAAAACGGTCATATCCGTCTCCGCGCCGGTTTCGGTTTTCTTACCCTGGCCCGGTTTTCGCATTTTAATAAAGCGCTTATCCAGATTGTCCATCCGATAATAGGCTTCGGGCATCCGCTTGAAGGCGTTTATCATGATATCGTTGGACAATTCCGATTGAATATCGTACCGGATATAGTTTTTTAATTCCGGATAACCGTCGAGGTTCTCTACCTGTACCCGAGAGCTGGCCAAATAATTGCCGACCCGGACCGGGTCAGCCACCCGTAAAAGCAGGAAGTCCGTCGCGGTCAGACGGTTCTGGATTTTCAGCCGATTCAACCCCAGGGCGATTCGCAACGATTCATCGTGCAGCAATTTCAATCGCGTTTCCATAGCTTCGTAATTCATCAGGCAAGTGGATAGAATCTTATAGGTCATGCGGGATATCCGGTCCCAGCTGTAAGCTTCTTTCAGGGCGTTGATTATATCTTTTGAAGCCACCACGTAACCCGATTCGTCGGAGCGAATCCCGAACGAGGTGGTCAGCGACCGGATGACGATGATATTGGCATGCCGTTCCAGCAGGGGCAGGCCGCTGATACCGTAAAAATCATAATAATGTTCATCGACCATCAGCGTGCCCTCGGGAACCGCCCGGGCCAGCATCTCCAGGTCAGCCAGGCTGTAATTGGCCCCGGTCACCCGGTTGGGATTGGCCACATAGATAATCTCACGGCCGGTTGATATTTCTTCGAGGGTGCGGTCCGGGTCCCCGGTGAAAGGGGACACCGCCAGGGTCTCCTTCAAGTCCAGATGGGCTCGGTCGGCGGCCATCGCTACATCCGGTGTAACGTGCCCGGCGGCTACCAGCCGGCGTCCGTCGCGGTTGTCCAGAAGCCGCAAAAGGGCCTCCATGAAGTCGGTAAAGTCGACAAAAGGAAGCACCATTTCCCTGGAAACCATCAATTTATTGGAAACTTTGCCAATCAGGTAATTGACTGTCTCACTATCAATTCTGACCGAGGTATTCATTTCTCTGACCCTCCTGCAAGGCTATTTTTAAGGGATAAATTTTAATTTGAACTCCGGACCGTTCGATCCGATGGGGCGGAAAAAGATGAAATAGTTTTTTTTCCATAACTTGTAAAGCCTGTAAATCCTTTTACTTCGATAATATTATGCGCAAGTCGAGTGCCAAACTGTTCATTTTTTGAACACGTTACTTTAAGTTGTTATAATACATCATGATGCGTTATCCTGACAGCACCGCAGCAGCGTCTGTAGAATTGTTTTCTGGACTCTTCCCAGCATCTTTTTCCTCCTCTTAAGAAAATTTTTCTTGATAAAAAAACACCGGAGGTCCTTTGAGAACCTCCGGTGAATTAGGAAGGTGAGAAAAGAAAACGAAAAAATTACCAGTTTTGTAAAATTATAATTTATCGATCAAAAGGACCGTAGTCAGAATGCTGGTCGTGGCCGACATGGCAATCGTGAACGTCTTGGTCCAGTCGCGTTCTTTCTTGATTTTGATGGGCACGACGATAATATCACCCATTTCCACCCGTTGGTTGAGTACACCGCTCCCGGAAAAAACTTCCCCGGAAGCCCGTATCAACTGGGTGCCGTCCTTGTTCGACTGCGAGACAAAATTGCCCGCCCGTTTGATATAATGCTTGACGTTCCTGCTATCGCTGTACTTGATAGTGCCGCTGGAGCCGACCGCACCCAGCACCGAAATGCCCGACGGAATCGACGGCACGTAGATATAATCTCCCGGAGCGAGCACGATGTTGCCCTCCTCACCCCGGGAAGCCATAATAATATCCATATCGATTACCACTCGATTGACCGATTGTAACTCGTAATCATAAACCATTTCTCTTCTCAAATTACCCAGGGAGTCTTCGACTACCGGGCTGGATTTTTCGAGAAGTTTGGGTACTTGCAGGCGCTGCAGGTTCTTGCCTATTGAATTACGCTGTAAAATCAGCCCGTTGGGAAAGGCGTTACCGGTGAATCCGCCGGACCGGTGTATCAAACCGTAGAGAGTTTCCTCCCTTCCCGAAAGCATGTATTCGCCCGGGTAGAGAACTTCCCCCTCGATGGTAACCGTGCGATGCATCGACCATTCCGGTATTTGTCGGATATACAGCCGGTCATCCTCGCGGAGGAAGGTTTGCCGGAGCGATTCCTCATCAAGGTTGACATAGAGTAAATTGGTCTTGCCGTTGGCGTCTATCCGAGCCAGTTCCCCTCTGAGCAGCGAGGCCGAGCGGGTGTAGGAACCGGCCAGGAAAATCAAATCAAAAGCCGACATCCGGTCGTAATACTTGAACTGCCCGGGATTTTTCACCTCCCCCTCGATGGATATGCGTTTGTCCCAGTCCACATCCTCGATGGAATAAATATGCAGCGAGTCGCGATCCTGGAGAACGATATTCTGCGCGCTGTCGCCCTGCAGCAACAGGTTCAAATCAATCGGCACGATTTCCGTGCGCCAGTCGGCATATCGCCGAAAAAGGTTGGCCCGTTTGTAATAGACATCATAATCCTGCAGCGTCCCGCGCTCTATCAAATCGCCGATACGAGTGGAATCGTTGCGTTCATAATAACCGGGATGTTTCACCTGACCGAACACGGCCACCATATTTTTCTTGGCTTCGAAAATGGAATAAATCGTCAGGCGGTCACCGTCCTTGAGAACCAGGCTGTCCGTGCCGGGCGCGGCAGGATTGAGGTTCAAATCCAGCACGCTCCATTCGTTGAGGCCGGAAATTCGCTCCAGCATAACCCGGTTGAGATGAGCCTCGGCGGTCGGTCGACCCGACAGCTCCAACAGACCCCGGGCGGTTTCACCCCCCTTCAATTCGTATACCGCCGGGCGCCTGATCTCGCCCCGGATGGCTACCCTGGCGCCGGCTACCGGTACGAAAATGGCGTCGCCGGACCGAAGCCTGACATCCAGAGAATTGTCACCCTCCAGAAGGAACTTGTAAAGGTCCACCTCGGCCGCGCACTGCCCCTCGCGCATCAACCGAATAGCGCGCATTGAACCGTTTTCATTCGGCCCGCCGGCCAGATACAGGGCGTTGAATAATGAGGTCAGCGACGACACCGTGTAGGCGCCGGGTTTATTGACCTCACCGGTTATGTAAATTCTTATCGAACGGATTTTCCCCAACGATACGTTCAATTCGAACTCCGAATATACCGCGGACATCTTCTTCCGAACGAAAGCTTTGAATTCTTCCAGGGTCTTGCCCCAGACCAGAAGTTCCCCGACCTTGGGAATGATAACTTTCCCCTCGCGGTCAACCGTCAGGTTATATTCTTTTTCCACCCGGCCCCAGAGATAGACAATAATATTGTCTCCCGGACCGAGGATATAATCACCCGAGGCGGCGATATCGTCGGGGGGCGATATTTCCCCCGTCCCCCGAAACAGCTTCAGCCCGAAAGGTAAAAGTTCCTCGAAAGGTTGCGGACTCCGGCTGCTTTGAGCCGATAGTATACGGTTTGAATCCGGAGCGGTGCGATCGGCGAAAAGACTATCGCTGTAATCTCTTTGAACCGGCCGTGCCACTGAAGACGCGGAGTCGAATTCAAGCGGACTTTTATAATAGTCCGTTTCCGAATTCGAAGAACCGGCGGTCTGGTATTTATTAATCAGTTCAATCTCGCTTTGATTGATTTTATCTTTAAGATGCGATAAATCCTGCGCGATAATCTCCCTGAACCAGCTCAGCGAGACCAGAATAATGACTAAAAGCAGAATTAATATGACTTTTCTCATTTTCACCTTCCTTGGCAAATAAAAGTCCAAAATTTTATTAGCGTATGACGATACCGTTTGCAAAGGAGATGCCAAATAGCGTCAAACTCACCTAACCTTTGAACTGATAATTAGATACTGTGTGCAACCGACAACCGGATAGCGACTGAAAAAAAGATAAAAAGAAATAGGTTCCCACC
>JAFGNW010000040.1 GCA_016926795.1 Candidatus Zixiibacteriota bacterium | reverse complement strand
GCATCACCAGACCAGCTGCGCCCGGTGCCATACCGGCGCCACCCCGTCGCACGAGCGACCCTGCGCGACCGTGGTCAGCCGGGTGGACTGTTCCATCTGTCACGGTGAGGTTGTGGAAAATTACGTAACCAGCACCCACGGCAAGCTGGCTGACCGCGGCGACCAGCGCGCCCCGGAATGCAACGATTGCCACGGCACCCACAGCGTCAAGGGTCATCGCGACCCGAATTCACCCAGTTATCCCACCCGGGTACCCGACCTTTGCAAGCGATGTCACGGCCGGGATGGAGCGGCCACAGGCGAGATGACCGAAGGCGTGCCGGACCCCGTCACCAGTTATCTCAACGGCATTCACGGTATCGGTCTTATACAGAGCGGCCTGGTGGTCACCGCCAAATGTACCGATTGCCACACCGCTCACCACGTCCTGCCTAAAGAGGACCCGGCTTCGAGCGTTAACCATGATAACCTTTCCCGAACCTGTTCCGAATGCCACCGGGGCATCTATGAGGAATATAATAAAAGTATTCACTCGCCGGAAATATCCGATACCGATATGCCGCTGCCGACCTGCAATGACTGCCATGAATCCCATGCTATCATACGAACCGACACTAAAGGTTTCAGGGATAAAATCCTCGACCAGTGCGGTCATTGTCATGAAGATGTGACCGAGTCGTATTTCGAAACCTTTCACGGAAAAGTATCCAAACTCGGTTACGAGGCGGCTGCCAAATGTCACGACTGCCACGGCGCACATAACATCCTGCCTCCGGAAAACACTCATTCGACTCTTTCGCGGCAGAATATCGTCGCCACCTGCGGGGAATGCCACCCCGGTTCGCACCGCCAATTCGCCGGATACCTTACCCATGCCACGCACCATGACCGGACCAAATACCCTATTCTTTTCTATACCTTCTGGTTTATGACTATCCTGCTGGTGAGCACCCTGATAGTGGCCGGCACTCACACTCTGTTGTGGTTGCCGCGCTCCTTCCAGATGATGAAGGAGCACAAGAAACTGCGGGCGCAATGGCACGGTGAGCTGGAGTTCCGGCGTTTCACCCGCCTGCACAGCCGTCTGCACTTTTTGGTCATCATCAGTTTCCTGGGTCTGGCCGTAACCGGCATGACCCTTAAATTCTCGTACCTCGGCTGGGCGCAATGGCTCTCGGGCGTTTTGGGCGGTTTCGAGTCGGCCGGTTATATCCACCGCATTTGCGCAGTCATCACCTTCTTCTACTTCTTCATGCACATTATCGATGTTATCCGTTCCAAGCGCAGGAGCGGTCGCTCCTGGTGGAAATTTCTCCGGGGCGAGGATTCCATGCTGCCCGGTAAAAACGACTGGAAGGAATTCATCGCTACCCTCAAATGGTTTGTCGGCGCCGGGCTCCGACCGCGCTATGGGCGCTGGACCTACTGGGAAAAATTCGATTATTTCGCCGTTTTCTGGGGTGTGGCCGTTATCGGCAGCACTGGTCTTATGCTCTGGTTCCCGGAATTTTTCACCCGCTTTTTGCCCGGTTGGATTATCAACGTAGCGACTATTATTCACTCCGACGAAGCCCTTCTGGCGGTGGCCTTCATCTTCACCGTCCATTTCTTCAACAGCCATTTCCGACCGGACAAGTTCCCTATGGATACGGTCATGTTCACCGGCCGGGTGCCCCTGGAAGAGCTCAAACGCGACCGCCCCCGGGAATATGAAGAGCTAATCAAGACACGGGAAATCAAAAAACACCTGGTTTCGCCCATGCCCCCGTCGATTGTCAAGGGGATGAAAATATTCGGCACTATCGCCCTGATAATCGGGCTGTCGCTTATTTTCCTGATTATCTATGCGGAGATATTCGGGTACCGATAAAAAGAATACCGCCGGGCGGCGGCATCTTTAGAATATTTCACTTTCTGAGTTCCCTTCTCATTTGCAGCCAATCGTGCATCTGCCGGATATTTTTGGACTGGTACCAGCGACCGTTGGCGAACACACCGTAGTCGGCGCCGCCCATGGCTGCGGCGAAGCGGGTGGAATTGGCAAAGAAAAGCCATTGCTCGACCCACATTTTTTCCACCGCCTCATCGAAAACATTGGCGCCCTGCGGCAGTCCCTGGGCCAGGCCGTCGCGCCAGATTTGTGAAATAATATCGGTTGCAGTCAAAGTCACAGCGTTGGTTTCTTCGATTGTCTTACGCAAACCCTCAAAATGTCCCGCTACCCATTGCTCCCCGTGACAGGCCAGACAGACTTTTTTCAACGACGTATTTCTTTGGACCTGCTCGGTACTGTCGATAAGAAACTCGGCAACCGGCTCCCCGGTCAGCTCGGTCGGCAGCGGCAATCCGTTTTTATTGGAGATAATCGAGGTCCGGGGTGATTTAGGGTGCGGGTGAGCGTAAATGAGACCGAAAATACGCCGGTCCAGGCGATCGTTCATACGATGAGTGCGCTCGGCAATAATCTCCTCGTCCTCATTTACCACCAGGCTGACATGGCAGACAGCGCAGGTCGGAGCGGTAAAATCCGCCCCCAACACCCAGGGGACGTTGACAAAATCCCATTTATCGCCCGACGATGAAAAAATGTTGCCGTGTTTACTCACACTGTACACGGGATAAGCCGGAACATCGGGACCCTTGTGACATTCCGCGCAGGTATAAGGCTTGCGGGCGACCTCAATGGAAAACTGGTGCCGGGTGTGACAGGGGGAGCAGGATCCCTGGGAACCGTCGGGATTGATTCGCCCCACCCCCACATTCGGCCAGCCGGTCAGAACCGGGAAGGCCATCTCCCCCAGGTCGGTTTCGCGCGTCTCCAAACCGGAAACCGTTACTTCCGTACCGTGACAGAAATAACAGGATTGTTCATTGACCGTTTCGTCGGCTTCATCGAAAATCATTTTGTAATCACGGAAATGCTGCATACCGTTTATGGTCTGCATCATCGACTGGTAAAGCTGATTCTCGCTCAGATTGACCTGCGCCCAGGACATGATATTTTCCCGGTACTGTGCTTCTTCAACCGGGTGACAGACGGCGCAGTCCGGCGGCGTAACGACGGTATGGACGGGATAATCGTTATGGTCGAAATTGTCATTGTGCTTCTCCGGATTAAGAGTGTGACATTCGGCGCAGCCCACGGCGTATTCGGCCAATCCCGCCGGTATCTCGTCAACCGAGATTCGCCGGTTAATCACGTCCCGGGTGACCGCCTCGGCTGGAGCCACCTGGGCATGGCGGCTGTTCTGCCAATCAGCTACAATGCCGGGGGTAATCGAAGCATGGCATTCGAGACAAGCCTCCGTGGTCTCGCTAACCGGAGCATCCGCTCCCGCGTTAGCGCTACAAATAAAAAATGTGATTAAAACCGAAAATAATCTCTTATGTATCCTGGTCCGACCCTTCCTTGTTGACCGCATAACTCGCCCTCCTGATACTTTATGAATTACAAAACTTCCAAACAAGAATCATACTTTTTTCCCTTTACGAAAACAGTATAAATTAACGAGAAAAACATATCAACTTTGAATTTTGACAAAAAAAAGCGTTCCTGCGGGAACGCTTTTTTAAATATACGATATTGAAATTTATTCGGTCTTGGTTGTTTCTTTGGCTTCTTCTTTAGCAGCCATAGCATGGACGCCTTTGGTTTTCATCTTTTCAAAATCGAACTTTTCCTTGGAGCGGAATTCTTCCGGTACTTTTTCATTGTGACATTTCAGGCAGGTCTTTTCATCGGGAATCAGGAGACCGTTGGCAATAGCCAGTTCGCGATCTTCCATAATGCTCTTCTTCTTGTAATCGCTGCCCGGTCCGTGACAAACTTCACACTGAACGCCTTCCAAAATTTCTCCCTCGGCGGTAGTGCCGGTGGAATGACAGGCCACACATTCCTTGTTCTTCTGGTTTTCCGGTTTCAGGCTTTCCCAGGCCTTGGCGTGCAGGGTTTCCGACCAGGAGGGATGAATGCCGTCTTTCTTGTGACAGATTTTACATTTATTGGCGCCGACATACTCGTGCTTGACTACATCGGTTTTCTTGGTCTCCTTTGCGGCCTCCTGGGCCAGGGAGGCACCGGCCAGGGTGAACAGAAAACAAAGCAAGCTAACAGCGATAAGGGTCCTTTTAAACATATTAACTCCTCGGGTTTGCTTACCCCTTTTTATCATTTTTAAAATATTTTTATTCCTCAAACAATTATTAATACTTATACAAAATAATACATCGTTAGTAAAGAAATTTGTCAAAAAAACGGCTGTCTTGTAAAGATAACAGCCGTTTTTTGCTTACATAACTTACTACATCACACAAGTTTAAAAGCTGAACCGGACTCCTGTCCTTATAAAGAACATAGAACCCGATTCATTTCCGTACACATAACCCAGGGCATCGTTCAAATCCGCGTACTCGGCGTCGGCGGTCAACTGAACCCCGGGGGAAACATCGAATTGAGCACCGATGGAAATCGTCCAGAGCTCATAATCCAGATTGGAATATTCATGCATTTGATCGAAAGAATAATCCTGGTGCTCCAGATTTCCGTCAAGCCGGTCGGAAATATCCGGCATGACGACCTTGTCAAGTTCCGTCGTGGACTTGTTATAGGCCAGGGTGCCGGACAGGCGGAGTTTATACATCGGGATAAACGAAGCCGTCATAAACAGGTTACCGGTATTTGTCGTGTAGTCAACCATCGCGTACTCCGAACCGAAATGGAGGGCGGTATGGGCCAGGCTGTCACCACCGGTGACAGTAATTCCGGCCGCTCACCCATCGAAGAGAGCAACGGTAACCGGCCCTCGTGAACGGTTGAAATTGTAATTAAACCCGGCCATGACCGACCATTTTGAATCAGGGGTAACCGTGAAATTGACACTCGGCTGGATGGAGAAGTGCTCCACATCCAGGGAATCCAATTCATTGTTTTTATCGTACATCCCCTTCAACCCGACTGTAAAGCTGTAATGCATATCGGGCCGATAGGTCGAGGTCATGTCGAATGAGTGTTTGAAGGTAGGCTCCGTGGTTATATTCTGGTATCGCAAATCTTCACGCTGGTAATAGAAGATAGTAAAGGTGGTATCAATGCCGGAAACGGAATACAGCGCCGGCTGCAGGACATCATATCCCTGCGACTCGAAAAGTCCCTTAGATGAGGTGAACGGGTCAAAAGTTCTTTCGAAACGGTAATTGACGCTGCTGGAGAAGGTCAACCCGTCGCGATAACGCAATTTAGCCTGCCCGGTAAACCGTTTGGTAGTGTAAGTTTCGTTTTCCAGGTTTTTAAAATCGGCGCGGTCAATCATGCGGAAACCGGCCAGCAGACTCAAGGTCAGGTTGGGTTTAAGGCGTGAAATAAGTTCCGCGGAGATACGCCCGTCGGTCCGGTCCAGCGCCGAATACCGGGTAAAATCAAAATCACTGATATAGAATTCGGTCTGAACTCCGCCCCGGCCTTCCCGGTAATCCGCCAGGTCGATTCGCGGATCATCGTTGGACAGCTTCGACCCGGAAGCCCTGGCAATCAGTCGCATTTTCTTGTTCAGGACCAGGGCGTAATTCAACGCGCCCGATAAAGTATTCGCGGACAGGTCGACCTTTTTATTCCTGGCTTGACTGTAACCCACCGAACCGGAGAGTTGTCCCTTACCGACAGCACCCTTGACGCGAACCTTGTGAGATATCTTTTCCGTCTCCGGATAGGTGCCGTACGGGGCGTAAACGTTATCGAAATTCAACCGGGTGGGAAACTCGTCTTTATAACTCTGCAACTCGGATACCGGGTGCATAGCCGTATCATAATAAGCTACCGGGTCGTGCGCCTTGGAGTCAAAATGACGGTAACCGAACAGGTACCCCAGCGTAAACTCACCGGCGTCGGCTTGGATACCGGCCTCGACCTGGTTGGTTCGCTTGTCGATGTTGACATCATGCGAAGTAACATGGCAGCTGAAACAGTGACTCGAGGCAATCTTCTGTTCGTAGCCTTTACGGATAACCGTACGGTGAGCGGCCACCATGCGGATATTATTCTTCCGGGACAGTTGCACCTTGTAATCACCACCGAACTCATAGCGGTCGGTATGGTAATCGGCACCCTCGTCCAGAAGCTCGTGCGTTAATATCTTACCGCCGCCTACTTCCCGGGTTTCCATATTTGCCAGCATATCCCGGCCCTGCTGATGAATCAGGGAACGGAAATACAACTCCCCGCTGAAACGGTCGCCCCAGATGCCCAATGCTCTGGCGTCGATATTCTTGTTATCGAAATAATGAACGTCAAACCGGAAAAATTTATCAGCCTTCCGGTACTGATAAAAGCCCTCTAATTCGGGAAGGAACTCATCTTCCCCGAGGCGGTATTCACCGACTTTTTTATTATAATCACCGAAATCGGTGTAATGCCCCCCGACCCAGATGGAATAATTCTGGACAGCGGCGTCCTCCTGGGCAAAAATCATCGGAGCGAAGATACCGAGGACGAGCACGAATAACATTAAATTCATCATATATTTTTTCATACTCACATCCTCCTATCTCGTCAACGCGTTGCCAGAGGTTGAAAGAGCTTGCGACGGCAGGTCGGTACCGTGAATCTCCGTATGGCACTGAGTGCACTTGGTCAAAAAGCCCTTTTTGAAGCCGTCGGTTGTTGATATGCCGTTGCGCGACGGGTCCTGAGGGACAACGAAATCACCGTCGATACCCTCGACCGCAGCGTGGAAGTGCATAGCATGACAATTGAGGCACAGCACCGGTTCATTCTGCTTCAGCAGCTTGTCGGCCACCGAACCGTGGGGTGTATGGCACATGTTACAGTCTTCCATTACCGGGGCGTGTTCATAAACGAACGGTCCTTCCTTTTCCGAGTGGCAACTGAAACACATTTCCCGACCGCTGTTTTCCAGGGTCAGGCGGACGCCGCCGCCGTGAATACCGTGACAGTCGAGACAGTTCAGTTTGCCCTCTTTGACGGGATGGTGGGACGGCATGAAAAACGAGGCGCGCACGTCGCTGTGACAGTCATAACACAGCTCCGGCATCTGTTTTTTCATCGCCCGGTCAAAGTCGGTATGAATATTGTGGCAGCTGCTGCAATTGATGTCACCGGTATTGTGGCCGGAAAAAGCCCAGCCGTCGAACCCGGCGGTGTTGTGACAGGTCACGCACAGCGGCTGACCGTCGAACTGGTCCTGCCGGGCGGGGTTGATAATCAAAGCCGGATCGGCTTCCTCGACATGAGCCGAACCCGGACCGTGGCAGGATTCACAGGTAAGCGCCCCTTCGGAACCGTCTTTGGAAAAAGCCAATCCGTGCATCGTCTTCGAAAACGCGGCGCCTATTTTCTCATGGCAGTCCAGACAGGTTTCGCTGCCGACCAGAGCCGCATCCGGCGGCGGCTGGTTCGGGAAAGCAACCGATACGAAAAGCAGGATAATGCTCGCTGAGAACATCGTCCGGAAAAGCCTGACGCTCAAACTGAGGTCACGTTTTCTCCTGCTCATGGTCGTACCCTCCTTTTTTTTACAGGTCTATCTATGTTAAAAACTTTACTCTTTCAAGCCCCGGGCAAAAATCGGGACATTATTCTCTATCACTTCTTCAATTTGAAATCTCTCTCCCTGCATCTTGCCCCAGAGATTTTTACTGACGGCGCAATCCATTATCATACCTATAAAACACCGGGCGGTTATGACCGGGTTGACGTCCCGAATCAGCTTCATTTCCCGAAGGCGCTTCAGTTCGTCTATCAGCAAATCGATGTACGGGAGTCTTACTGCCGTGAATACCTGCCGGGCCAGAGTACGATGCTCCAGCGATGAAAGAAGCAGCAGGCGCGAAAGTTCGGTGTGCTTTAAATTGTTGTTGAGAATATGGCCGGCGATTTCCTGAAGAATTTCCTCGATATCCCGGCTGGCTTTAATCCAGGCCGCCAGTTCCTCCAGATCAACCTTCAGACTTAACGATAAAAGCACCGCTTCGTATATCTTTTCCTTGGATGAGAAATAACGATACAAAGCCGGTTCGGTAACGTTACAGGCTTTGGCCACCATACTCATCGTTACCCTTTCATAACTGTTGTTGGCAAATAAATCGGTCGCAGCATCGATGATTTGCTGTTTTCGGTTGGTTGAGGTATTTCTTTTGCCCGCCATCAGCACCCTTTAAATAGTTAATGATTATTAACTAACTTGTGAATAAATTACCATTATGTCATGAAAGTGTCAAGG
>JAFGNW010000263.1 GCA_016926795.1 Candidatus Zixiibacteriota bacterium | reverse complement strand
TATTCCCATTTCCGAGTTTATTCCCGCCAAGCGCATCAAGGAAATCTCCGAGCGCACCCGGGTCGGCGGCGGTGAAATCGTCAAGCTCCTCAAAACCGGTTCGGCTTATTACGCCCCGGCGGCGGCTACCGTCTCCATGTGCAAATCGGTCTTCAACGACGAGAAGCGCCTCCTGCCGACGTCGGCTTACCTGACCGGCCAGTACGGTATCAAGGATATCTACATCGGCGTGCCCGTTATCCTGGGCGCCAACGGCGTGGAAAAGATTATCGAACTGAAACTGAACAAGGCGGAAGCTACGGCTTTGCAGAATTCAGCCAAAACATATAAAGAACATCTCAAGATTCTCGGCTACTAAAGGAGTATTAAATGGCAAAGTACAAACATATTGTAGTGCCGAAAGAGGGCAAACAGATAACCATCAAAAACAAGAAACTGTCGATTCCCGATAATCCGATAATTCCCGTAATCGAAGGCGATGGTATCGGTCGCGATATTATGAAAGCCACCCGGCGGGTGGTGGACGCCGCCGTCGAAAAAGCCTACAAGGGTAAGAAGAAGATTGCCTGGATGGATATTTACGCCGGCGAAAGAGCCAATGAACTCTATAAGGAATGGTTGCCCAAAGAAACCATCGACGCTATCAGCAAATATGTCGTGGCTCTCAAGGGCCCGTTGACCACCCCTATAGGCGGTGGCTTCCGCTCCCTCAACGTCTCCCTGCGCCAGATTCTCAATCTCTACGCCTGTGTCCGACCGGTGCGCTATTTCAAGGGCGTCGGTTCGCCCGTGGTGCACCCGGAGAGAATGAACATTATCATCTTCCGGGAAAACACCGAGGACGTTTACGCCGGTATCGAATGGAAAAAAGGCAGCAAGGAAGTCAAGAAGGTCATCGACTGGCTGAACAAGAACATGAAGCTTAATATCCGCAGCGATTCCGGCGTGGGTATCAAGCCGATTTCCGTGACCGGCACCAAACGCCTGGTGCGCAAAGCAATTAACTACGCCATTGACAAGAAGCTGCCGTCGGTGACTCTCGTTCATAAAGGCAACATCATGAAGTACACCGAGGGTGCCTTCCGCGACTGGGGTTACCAGGTGGCTACTACCGAATTCCGCAGCAAGGTCGTCACCGAGGATGAGCTCTGGTCAAAGTACAACGGGAAGATGCCCAAGGGCACAATCCTCATCAAGGACCGGATCGCCGATTCCATGTTCCAGCAAGTGCTGACCCGCTCCGATGAATACTCCGTGGTCGCCACGCCGAATCTTAACGGTGACTACCTCTCCGACGCCTGCGCGGCGCAGGTCGGCGGCCTGGGCATGGCCCCCGGCGCCAATATCGGTGACTTTATCGGTCTGTTCGAGGCTACCCACGGCACAGCCCCGAAATATGCCGATAAAGATGTCATCAATCCCGGCTCGCTGATTCTTTCGGCGGTCATGATGCTGGATTATCTCGGCTGGGGCCAGGCCGGTCAGTTGATTGAAAAGGCTCTCGAAAAAACCATCAACAAAAAAACCGTTACCTATGACTTGCACCGGCAGATGAAAGGCGCCAAAAAAGTCGGCACCTCCGAATTCGCCACTCAGATAATCAAGAATATGTAAACGGTTTGGATATTTTTAAAAGGGAGATTCGATAAGTAGAATCTCCCTTTTTTTATTTGCTTCTATGCTTTGATATGTTGTACTTCTCCTGATATTGTAATAATTCTCAAACAGGATGGGTGTTATGGAGTTTTTATTATTATTGGTTGTGACTCTGTTGATTTCCGTAATCGTGGCTGGGCTGGTCGTTCTCTTTTTCCGCAAACCGATCGACAAGATTTTCACCCGCATTATCGGAGAGGATATTGCTTCCGCCTGGAGAAAATTTCTCACTTTTGCCCTGTTCGTAGTTGGTGTCTCCTCCGGTGTCAGCATCTGGAAACTGGAAAGATTCATCACGCCCGAGGAAGGTGCGCCGGTACCGCAGCTCACGGCGGAATTCTGGGGTCTCGAAATCTATCGGACGATTATTCAAACCCTGGGCGGCATGGCCTGGGCGCTTTTAATATTTTTTGTCGTCGCCCTGATCGCTTTCGTGATTGTCAGGCGCAAGGAATCCCCGACCGGTTGACAGCCAATCTGTCACGATCATAAAAAAGAAGGGAGAGCCGTGTGAGCGACTCTCCCGTTTTATCCTGAAAAACTTTTATCAAGTTATTTCTTTTTCCTGGTTTCCACCAGCCGTTGTGTGTCCCGGGCGATAACGAGTTCCTCGTTAGTAGGCACCACCAGGGTTCTCACGGTGGCGTCGTCGACGGAAATATCCATCTCCATACCGACGGCTGTCATGTTCTTTTTGGAGTCGATTTTAATGCCCATGAACTCAAGGTTTTCGCAGGTGAGAGCCCTTACCTCGGAAGAGTTTTCGCCAACCCCGGCCGTGAAAACCAGCGCATCGATTCCGCCCATAGCGGCGGCGTAGGACGCGATGTATTTTTTCAGCCGGTAACAGTAAACATCGAGCGCCAGTTTGGCGTTGCTGTTTTTATGCGCCGCATTGGATATCTCGCGCATATCCGAAGATACCCCGGAAATGCCTATCAGCCCAGAATGCTTGTTCAACAGAGTGTTGCTTTCGTGCAGGGTCAGTTCCTCGCGGGCCATAATGTGCAATATTATGGCCGGGTCCATATCCCCGGAACGAGTGCCCATCAGCAGACCTTCCAGGGGCGTGAAACCCATCGAGGTGTCAACCGACACCCCCCCCTTGACAGCTGAAATCGAGGCTCCGTTACCGAGGTGGCAGGTGACGATTTTCAGGTCGGTAATGGGTCGGCCGAGCATATCGGCTGCCCGGTCACTGACGAATTGATGCGAGGTGCCGTGGAAACCGTAACGGCGAATGCCGTAACGCTTGTAAAAAACATAGGGAATACCATAAATGTAGGCGTACGGCGGTATCTGGTGATGGAAAGCGGTGTCGAAAACGGCAACCTGGGGAATCCCCGGCAGCGTTTTCTGACAGGCCGTGATACCCCGGATGTTGTGCGGGTTGTGAAGCGGCGCCAGGTCGATTAACGAGCGAAGGGTGGACATCAACTCCGGGGTAATTTCTATCGATTCCTTGAATTCCTCACCGCCGTGCACGACCCGGTGGCCGACGGCGTCGATTTCTTTCTTGTCTTTTATAACACCGTGGTTGGTCGAGGTCAGGTAGGCTATGACGTATTCCACGGCCACGATATGGTCGAGGATTTCAGCCGAGACTTTCGTCTCCGGACGGTCGTGGGGTTTGTGCGTCAGCACCGAACCGGACATGCCGATTCGAGCCACCATCCCCTTGGCCAGAGCCAGTTGTGAATCCGTGTCGATAAGTTGATACTTTACCGATGACGAGCCACAGTTCAGGACGAGTATTTTCATTGGGCGATCTCCTGTGCTTGTTCTTCTTCCTCGGTCATACGATTGCCTTCAGCGTCGTACCGGAAAAAGCCCCGTCCGGTTTTTACTCCCAGGTGTCCCGCTCGAACC
>JAFGNW010000262.1 GCA_016926795.1 Candidatus Zixiibacteriota bacterium | reverse complement strand
GGAGAAAATGCTCCCAACGTTTTCACGGGGACCGATTTCCTGCACCGCATCAACAGCGGCGAAATCGTCGAAGTCGGTGACAGGGTGGTCGTGGTTGGCGGCGGTGATACGGCTATCGACGCCGCCCGGGTAGCCCGTCGCCTGGGCGCCAACGTCACCATTCTTTATCGCCGCACGCGCACCGAGATGCCCGCCATCGAGGAGGAAATCGTCGGGGCCGAGGAAGAAAACGTCAAGATAGAATTCCTGGCCGCACCGCTGGAGATTCATACCAGCGACGGCAGGGCGATGGGCATGAAATGCCAGCGCATGGAGCTGGGCGAACCGGATTCTTCCGGCCGCCGCCGCCCGGTGCCGATTGACGGAGATACTTTCGATTTGGATTTCACCACCCTTATCGCGGCTATCAGCCAGGAGCCGGATTTCGAGCCTCTGGACAATCTTCGCGAGGGTAAGGACTGGGTCAAGGTCGACGAAAAGTACAAAACCAAATTCGACGATGTCTTCGCCGGCGGTGACAACATTAATCTGGATATCGCCATAACGGCTATCTATCACGGTCGTTATGCCGCAGCGGCCATTCATGAATATATTGCCGGAGTGGCGATCCCGGTACCGGCACACACCAATATGGAAATTATCAGGTATGAAAAGATGGCGCACACTTTCTACGAGGAAAAACCGCGGGTCGAGGTCGCGCCGCTTCCGGTAGCCGACCGGTTCAAAGCCCTGGATGCGGAAATCATGCGCACTATGACCCAGGATGAAGCGGCCGCGGAGGCCAAGCGCTGCATGAGTTGCGGTATGTGTTTCGACTGCGGCACCTGCTGGAGCTATTGCCAGGACAATGCCATCATCAAGCCCCTGGAAAAAGGCGGCGAATACAAATTCAAAATGGAGTTCTGCAACGGCTGCAAGAAATGCGCGGAGAATTGCCCCTGCGGTTATATAGAAATGCATTAGACGTAAAATTTGAAGCAAGAAAAGTAAGTTTAATTAAAGTAATTATTGGAGGATTTAAAATGGCCATATTCGAACACGGCAGCGTCAGCATCGAAGTCGATGAAGACGGTTTCATGCAGGAACCGGACAAATGGAACGAAGAGGTAGCCAAGGCCCTGGCCACCACCGAGGGCGTGGATGACCTGACCGAGGAACACTGGAAACTGGTACATTATCTGAGAGAATATTATCTGAAATACGGTATTGCTCCCATGATTCGCAAGCTCTGCAAAGAGACCGGTTTTTCGCTCAAGAAAGTTTATGAACTGTTCCCGTCCGGTCCGGCCAAAGGCGCCTGTAAGGTTGCCGGGTTGTCCAAGCCGACCGGTTGTGTCTGATTGATTTATTGTTTTGTGCGGGGACTTTTATGCACGTGGTATGAAAGTCCCCCGCCTTTTATTAATTCAATAAAATTCCGGCAGTGATTTTTGACGATGAAGTTAAAAGAATATCTGGCGCAGAACAAGAAAGTCCTTCTGGAAAAATGGTTTGATCGCATTATCGACAGTTATCCCGCCGACAGCTCCAGCTTCCTGCGCAATGAAAAGAACCGCTTCAACAATCCGGTGGGCTACAATATCTCCCACGATATCGAGTTTTTATTCGACTCACTCCTGGGTGGCGGTGATGATGACCGGTTGAACGAATGTCTGGAAGACATTGTCAGGATACGCGCGGTGCAGGATTTCTTTCCCTCCGAAGCGGTGGCGTTTATCCTGCTCTTAAAGGATGTACTGCGCGAGGAACTGGCGGAGCGGTTGTCCGAACGGCAACTGGTTGAGGAACTCCTGGCGGTCAATGAGAAAATCGACCGGCTGGGCTTGCGGTGTTTCGACGCCTACATGAAATGCCGGGAAAAAATTTACGAAATCAAGGCTAACGAAGCCAAAATGAGGGTGTACAAACTTCTCGAAAGAACAAATTTGATTGATGGAAAATCAGCGAATGGAGAATAATTCGATGGTGTCAGGCTATAAAATTACAAACACCGAAGGGAAGGACGGCTTATGAATATTGTTTTATCCCTTCTGGCGGTTATTATTCTGCTTTTGCTGGCTTTTATCGGGGTCGATGTCGCAGGCTGGCGCTACTTTTTCGGGGTCATTATGCCCATGGCGACGATTATCGTTTTTATCCTCGGGATGGTTTACCGGGTGATAAAATGGGCGCGCTCGCCGGTGCCATTTCGCATTACGACCACCTGCGGCCAGCAAAAGTCGTTACCCTGGTTTAAAGCCAGTAACCTGGAAAATCCTTACAATATCTGGGGTGTGCTGGGAAGGATGTTTCTGGAAATCTTTTTCTTCCGGTCCCTTTTTCGCAACACCAAGGTTGGTCTTAAGGACGGACCCCGGCTGGTCTACGGCTCCACCAAATGGCTCTGGCTGGGCGGGCTGGTTTTTCACTGGTCCTTCCTGATTGTCTTTATCCGGCATTTCAAGTTTTTTGCCGAGCCGGTGCCCGCCTGGGTGCTCGCGCTGCAGAACCTTGACGGCTTCTTCCAGATCGGCTTACCTATAATCTATGCTACCGATATCGCTCTCCTGGCCGCCCTGACTTTCCTCTTCCTGCGGCGGGTAGCGGACCCCAAACTTCGTTATATCTCCCTGGCCGCCGATTATTTCCCCCTGTTCCTGTTAATGGGGATCGCCGTTACCGGCGTCCTGATGCGGTACTTCACCAAAGTCGACATTATCGGTATCAAAGAGATGGCCATGGGCTGGCTGAGCCTTTCGCCGACCGTACCCGAGGGTATCAGCAGTTTGTTTTTCATGCACCTCTTTCTGGTCTGTTGTCTGTTTATCTATTTTCCTTTCAGCAAGCTTCTGCACATGGCGGGTATTTTCGTCAGCCCGACCCGCAATCTGGCCAACACCAACCGCATCAAAAGGCACGTCAATCCCTGGGATTATCCGGTCAAACTGCATACTTACGAAGAGTATGAGGACGAGTTCCGGGAGGTCATGAAAGCGGCCGAGATGCCCCTGGAGAAGGAGTGAAGATGTCGGAGAAAAGCAAAAAACCTCAGGAAATCATTCAAACGATTGATTATAAACCGCCCCGGAAAAAATGGATGGACCCGGCGGTCGAATTTCGTAAGGGTACTTTCAACTACAGCGCCTCGGTGGATAAACTGAAGTATCTGGACCTGCCGTTTCCGCGCAAATGGCAGCCGACCGAGGATGACTGGCAACTACCGGACAACTGGCAGGAAATTATCCATAAGGGATTCAAGGACCGGCTGAATAAATATCGTTCTTTCCGGGTGTTCATGGATATCTGTGTGCGCTGCGGCGCCTGCGCCGACAAGTGTCATTATTTTATCGGTTCGGGTGACCCCAAGAACATGCCGGTGCTGAGGGCGGAACTGCTCCGTTCGGTGTACCGCAACGATTTCACCGCCGCCGGTAAAATTTTCGGTACTCTGGCCGGCGGACGGAAACTGACCGTCGATGTCCTCAAAGAATGGTTCTATTATTTCTTCCAGTGTACCGAGTGTCGCCGCTGTTCGGTATTCTGTCCCTACGGTATCGACACGGCGGAAATCACCATGATGGGTCGCGAACTTCTGAACCTGGTCGGGCTCAATATCGACTGGATTTGCACCCCGGCCGCCAACTGCTTCCGGACCGGCAACCACCTGGGCATTCAGCCGCACGGTTTCAAGGACAGTATCGATTTCGCGGTGGACGAACTCGAGGAACTCACCGGCGTGCGGGTAAACGCTCCCATTAACAAGAAAGGCGCGGAGATTTTATTCGTCGCTCCCTCGGCGGACTATTTCGCCTCGCCGCATTATTATACGCTGCTGGGTTACCTGGCTCTGTTCCATGAAATCGGACTCGACTATACCTGGAGCTCGTACGCCTCCGAAGGCGGCAATTTCGGCTTGTTCCATTCGTATGAAACGATGAAACGGCTCAATTCTAAAATATACATGGAAGCCAAACGACTGGGTGTGAAATGGGTTCTCGGCGGTGAATGCGGCCATATGTGGCGGGTCATACACCAGTATATGGATACCCTGAACGGTCCGGCTGATTTCCTCGAAGAGCCGGTTTCGCCTATCACGGGGACGAAGTTCGAGAACGCCAAATCGACCAAGATGGTGCATATCATGGAATTCACCTCGGATTTAATCAAGCACAACAAAATCAAGCTCGACCCCAGCCGCAACGACCATTGGAAAGTGACGTTTCATGATTCCTGCAACCCGGCCCGAGCGATGGGGCTTATCGAGGAACCGCGCTTTGTCATCAACCATGCCTGCAACCATTTTTTCGAGATGCCGGAGAACACGATCAAAGAACAGACTTTTTGCTGCGGCAGCGGTGCCGGCCTGGGCACCGATGAAAACATGGAAATTCGTCTGCGAGGCGGCTTGCCTCGGGCTAACGCCGTCAAGTACGTGCACGATAAAAACGACGTCAATATCCTCCTGTGTATCTGCGCTATCGATAAGGCCACCCTGCCGCCGCTTCTGGAATACTGGGTGCCCGAGGTTGATGTCGGCGGGATTCACGAAATGGTCGGCAACGCCCTGGTCATGAAAGGCGAGAACGAACGGGCTACCGACCTGAGGGGTACGCCGTATCCGGGAAAGGAGGGCAGTGAAAATGTATGATGCCGGGAAAATCATAATCGGATTGATTATCTTCCTGATTATCATCACTTTCCCCGTCTGGTATAACATCGCCATGGGGAAAGCTACCTATATCCCGCAACTGGAATACCCGGTCGACGCTGAACAGTGTGTGGCTGATTCCGCCTACATCCGGGCCAGCCATATGGACCTGTTGAACACCTGGCGTGATAAAGTGGTGCGGGAAGGGGAAAGGGTTTATCACACTCCCGACGGTCGGAGGTTCGAGATGAGCCTCTCCAACACCTGTATGAAGTGCCATAATAAAAAGGAGGAGTTTTGCGACCGGTGCCATAACTATCTGGCTGTCGACCCGTACTGCTGGGATTGTCACATCGAGCCGAAGGAGTTAGTGCCATGAAAATAGACCGAAGGAAATTTATCAAGTTCACGAGCCTGACGACGATAGGCCTGGCCGGAACCCCGATTGCCCGGGCTCTGACGGGTGAGGACTCGCTGCTGGCGCCGGTCAAACCGGAACCGTCGCTGGACAATCCCCTGACCGCCCGGCGCTGGGCGATGGTTATCGACCTGCGGAAGTGCCTTTCCAAGGAAGGTTGCACGGCTTGTATCAATGCCTGCCACCTGACGCACAACGTGCCCGATTTCGGCAATCCCAAGGATGAAGTCAAATGGGTCTGGAAAGAACCATTCGAGCATGCTTTCCATGAACAGGAACATGAGTATATTGACGAGAAGTTGAAACATGCGCCGACTTTGGTGATGTGCAATCACTGTGACAATCCGCCCTGTGTGCGGGTCTGTCCGACCCAGGCGACCTTCAAAAGGGAAACAGACGGGGTGGTCATGATGGACTGGCACCGCTGTATCGGTTGTCGCTACTGTGTGGTGGCCTGCCCGTACGGTTCGCGCAGTTTCAACTGGCGCGACCCCCGACCGTTCATTAAGAAACTGCAGCCCGATTTTCCCACTCGCACCCGCGGTGTCGTCGAAAAGTGCACCTTCTGCGAGGAACGGCTGGCCAAAGGCTTGCTGCCGGCGTGTGTCGAGGCTTGTCCGGAAAAAGCCCTCACTTTCGGGGACCTTGAAAACCCCGAGTCCGAAGTCAGAGCGTTGCTTAAAGAAAATTATACCATCCGCCGCAAACCCGCGCTCGGGACGCAGCCGGAAATTTACTATATAATATGAGGTGGTTATGTTAGAAAAGGCGTTAAAAGGAACTAAAGCTTACTGGATTTGGGTCATATCGATCATGGCGGTGATGGGTATTGCCTTTCTATTCTATCTCAAACAGTATCATTACGGCCTGGGCGTTACCGGTTTGAGCCGCGATGTCACCTGGGGTTTTTATATCGCCCAGTTTACTTTCCTTGTAGGCGTGGCGGCTTCGGCGGTGATGGTGGTTCTCCCGTATTACCTGCACAATTACAAAGCCTTCGGTAAAATAACCATCCTGGGAGAATTTCTGGCGATCGCCTCGGTAATAATGTGCATGACCTTCATTTTCGTGGATATGGGTCAGCCCTTCCGCATAGTGAACGTGTTTTTGTACCCGACCCCGCACTCGTTGATGTTCTGGGACACGGTGGCGCTGGGTGGTTACCTGGTTTTGAACGTCATCATAAGCCGGGTGGTGCTCGATGCCGAGCGCAAATCTATCCCGCCACCCGGATGGATCAAACCGATTATCATTCTCTCGATTCCCTGGGCAATCAGTATTCACACGGTCACGGCCTTTCTGTACGCCGGCCTGGCAGCCCGCCCCTTCTGGCTGACGGCGGTGCTGGCGCCGCGCTTTTTGGCCTCGGCGTTTTCTTCGGGTCCCGCTCTGTTGATTCTGCTTTGCCTGCTTCTTAGAAAATTCACCAAATTCGACCCGGGCAAAGAACCCATTCAGAAACTGGCTCTTATCGCCACTTATGCCATGGCGGCCAATGTCTTTTTCGTCCTTATGGAGTTCTTCACCGCTCTTTACAGCGACATCCCGGAACACCTGATGCACTTTGAATATCTTTTCCTGGGAATCGAGGGCAAGGCGACCCTGGCGCCCTGGATGTGGGCGTCTGAAATTCTGGCTTTGCTGGCGCTGATTCTGCTTCTTAATCCCGGCACGCGTCGCCGCGAAGGCACCCTGGTGCTGGCCTGCATCACGGTCTTTATCTCCATCTGGATCGATAAGGGCATGGGCATGGTGGTTGGCGGTTTCGTTCCCAATCCGCTGGGCAATGTCACTGAATATGTTCCCACTTTGACGGAGATAATGATTTCACTGGGCGTGTACGCCATGGGGGTTCTGCTGGTGACCGGTCTTTACAAAATTGTGCTCTCGGTGCGCGGGGAGGTCAGAGCTTAGCTGAAAAAATTATCGCTTGCTTCTTGAAGCGGGCGGATTAATATAGTATTAAATTTTGAGGTGTAAAGGAAGGGGTTGTTTGAACAACAACCCCGTCTTTATCTATGACGCAAAACAAAAACAGCTCCGATGTTGTCATAATCGGCGGGGTGGCGGCCGGGCCCAAGACCGCAGCGGTCCTGGCGCGCCGTCTGGCCGATAAAAAAATAACGCTTTTCCAGAAAGAAGAGCACATTTCTTACGGTACCTGTGGCATGCCCTATTTCGCTTCGGGGGATATTAACAGTTTCGAGGAATTGACTTTCACCTCGTACGGTGTACCCCGCACGCCGGATTTCTTCCGGCATTCGAAAGGGTTCGAGGTGTTGACCTTATCGGAAGTAATAAAAATCGACCGCGACCGCAAGACAGTAACGGTAAAAAACCTGAAAGACGGCAAGATTACCGAGCACGGCTACGGTAAACTGGTTATCGCCACCGGTTCGGTTCCCAACCGGCCGCCGTTCGAGTGTGCCGACAGTCCCAATATCCGTCCGTTCACCCGTCCCGCGGACGCCATCCATTTCCGGCAGGCGGCACAAGCCGGCCGGGTCGGAAAAGTGGTCATTATCGGCGGTGGGTTTATCGGCTGTGAACTGGTAGAAGCCATGGTCAGCATGTGGGGTATCGAAACCGTTTTAATCGAAAAAGAACCGCAGGTGCTGCCTTATATTCTCGACCGGGAAATGGCTGAACAGGTTAAACATGAAATGGTTCGTCAGGATGTAGAAGTTATGACCGGGGCGGCGGTGGAAAAAGTGACGCTCGACGCCGATGGCAACACCGTGGTATCGGTAAGAGACCGCGAGCCGATAACGGCTGATTATGTTTTTGTCTGTGTGGGGGTTCATCCCGAAACCGCGCTGGCTAATGAGTGCGGTCTTGTGATAGGGGAAGCCGGGGGGATTGAGGTCAACGATCAAATGCAGACTTCCGATCCCGATATTTACGCCGGCGGGGATTGTGTGGAGTTGAGGCATCAGTTGACCGGGGAAAAAATATTCATGCCGATGGGTTCGCTGGCCAATCGGCACGGCCGGGTAATCGCGGAAAATATTGCCGGCAATAAAATAAAATTCCCCGGAGTGGTGGGTTCGTTTCTGGTAAAAGTGTTCGATATCAATGTCGGCGCAACCGGTTTGTCGGAACAGGTCGCGTTAAATCACGGTATGAAAGCCGTGTCTCTCTGGGGGGCTTTCCCCGATAAGCCGGATTATTACCCGGAAAGCAAGACCTTCACGCTCAAGATGGTTTACGACGAAACCGATTCGCGTTTGCTGGGTCTTCAAGCGGTCGGTGCGGGGGATATCTGTCGCCGAATTGACGTCTTCGCGTCCTTCTTGCAGAGACAGGCCGGGACAGACGATTTACTTGATTTCGAACCGGGATATGCTCCGCCTTATGCCGAAGCCCTTGACCCGCTTTATCATCTGGCGTCTATGACTGCCGCTCAAAAACGGGGTATCAGCTTTTTGAAGCCGGGGCTTGACATCGACAACTTGATGGAACATAATGACTTTTCGAACGTTATAGGTCTTGATGTCCGGGAGCCGGAGGAAATCGAAGCTCAACCCTGGACGTTACCGGAAAAATTTAAAGGTCAGCAGGTTGCAATACCTTTAAACGATTTAAGAGAGCGGCTCGAAGGTCTGGACCGTAACAAAAAAATATTATTGATGTGCCGACGGGGTCCGCGTTCCTACCAGGCAGCCCATATTTTGCGGCGGGCCGGTTTCAAGGATGTGCATATAGTCAGCGGTGGTGCGCAGGCTTCGTTGTTGTGATTTACCAGAGGAGATTTTTTCATAATGGGTGAAATAAACTGGCAGCTGGTTTTGTGCGGTATCAATCATAAAACCTCCTCCCTCGAACAGCGCGAACCCCTGCAGTTGGGACGCGATGAAATCGCCGGGGCGCATTCGGCTTTCAGCGAAATCCCTGGGATAATGGAAGTCGCGATTATTTCCACCTGTAACCGAATCGAGATATATTTCGTCGCCGAAAAAGATATCGACCCGTTCGCAGCCACTGCGGCGTTCTTCAAGAAAATCAAAAACGTCGATATCTCCGGTCTTTCCGATAATTTCTATATTCGCAAGGGCAAGCACGTAGCCGGACACCTTCTCCGGGTGGCGGCCGGTATCGATTCAATGGTGCTGGGTGAGAACCAGATACTCAGCCAGATTAAGGACGCCTACAGTTCGGCCTGCGCCGTGGGCACGGCGGGCAAGGTCGTGCACCGGCTTTTTCACCAGGCTTTTCGGGTCGGTAAACAGGTTCGGTCCGATACCGCCATGGGTTGCGGAGCCTGTTCCGTCAGCAGTGTAGCGGTGGAAATGCTCAAGACAAAAATCGACCGGCTGGAGAAACCGTCCATACTTTTCGTGGGTATCAACCGCATGACCGCCCTGGCGGCCAAGAATCTCGAGAATCTCGATTATGATAAATTCATTTTCGCCAACCGCACGGTGGAGAAAGCCGAAGCCTTCGCGGAAAAATACAGGGGCGAGGGTTACCCGTTGAAGGAACTTCCGCAATTGCTCCCGCGGGCCGATGTAATAATCTCCTGTACCGGGGCCAGGGGAGCGGTTATCACCCGACCGATGATTGACGCTTACCTGAAGGAACATGCCAACCGGAAATTGTTTATCCTGGATATGGCGGTTCCGCGTGACATCGATATAGAAAAAAATTACAGTCCCGCCCTGGAACTGTACGACCTTGAGGATATCGGTGAGTTCGTCAAGGAGGGGCAAAAGAAAAGGGAGGAAGCCATTCCCGAGGCGGAGCAGATAATCGAGCGTCTTCTGGGTGAATTCATATACTGGTTCGGGCATGTCAAGCACGAGCCGATGTACAACGGTCTGGAGAAGGCTTTCGAGGAAATCCGCCGCGAGGAAATCGCTGACCTGGTGGACCGCATGCCTCCGGATCTGAAAGGGGATTGCGAAGAAATATCCCGGCGTTTGATCAAGCGGCTTTTACAGGTGAAAATCCGGGCTTCCAAACATTCGAAAACGGAGTAGAACATGGCCAACAAATACCTGCCGATAAATATCTCTATCAAAGACCGGCCCTGCCTGGTGGTGGGGGGCGGTAATGTCGCTCTGCGGAAAATTGAAAATCTGCTGGATTACGATTCCGACCTGACGGTGGTCGCCCCGGAGATTGACCGGCGCATAGAATATTTTGCCGAAAAGGGCAAACTGAAGGTAGAGAAAAGACCCTATAAATCGCCCGAAGGCGCCTCGTATGGCCTGGTGATATCGGCCAGCGACGACAATGCCGTCAACGAGCAGGTTTCGCGCGACTGCCGTGAGGCCGGTGTACCGGTTAATGTGGTTGATAACCCGTCCCTGTGTGATGTTATTTTTCCGGCGGTCCTGAAACGGGATTGCCTGTCGATAACCGTGTCCACTGACGGTAAGGCGCCGTTCATGGCCGGTTACCTGCGGTTGATTCTGGAAGATATTTTCCCGGCGCGGTGGAGTAAAATCGCCCGCCTGGCCGCCGATTTCCGTAAAAAAGTCCAAAAGCGCTGGCCGGACGACGCCCCCAAAAGAGCCGATTGCTTCAACCGTTTTCTGAACGCCGACTGGAAAGCCCTGATGGAAGAAAAAAACGACGAGCAACTCGAAGAAGAACTCGTCCAGCTGCTCGAAGACCGGGATGATGAAGACGATACCGAGTAAATGTCACAAAACCTGGTAAAGATAGGTACCCGGGGAAGCCGGCTGGCGCTCTGGCAGGCGAGCCATGTTATGGCCCTGCTGAAGGAGAAGAATCCCGGGATTAAATTTGAAACGGTTATCATCAAAACCTCCGGTGACACCGACCGTGTCACAGCCCTTGAAAAAATCGGCGGTACGGGACTTTTCACCAAGAAAATAGAGCAGGAACTTCTGAATAATACAATCGATATCGCTGTGCACAGCGCCAAGGACCTGCCCTCGGTAATGACCGGGGAATTAACTATCGGCGCCGTACCGGACCGAGCGCCGTGTGAAGATGTCCTGCTTTCCCGGGACGGTAAAAAACTGCCGTTTATCAGCGCCGGGGCGATAATCGGTTCCGGTTCTCCGCGGCGGCGAGCCCAGCTTTTGCACATGCGGCCGGATTTGAAAGTTACCGATATCCGCGGCAACGTCGAGACCCGCATAAAGAAAATGCAGGAGGGTCAGTACAATGCTTTAATAATGGCCCGGGCGGGGCTGGAGCGGCTGGGATATAGCGATATCATAACCGAAATACTGGAGCCGGACCGATTCGTTCCCGCTCCGGGACAGGGTGCTCTGGTAGTGCAAGTGCGAGAAGACGACGATTTTTGCAAAGAATTGACGGGGACCGTGAACCGGCCCGGAGCGCACCGGATGCTGGCAATCGAACGGATGCTTCTGGCCCGCCTTCAAGCGGGCTGTTCCACACCGGTCGGAGGCTGGGCGCGGGTCGAAGATGGGCAGGTTTGCCTGACCGCCACAGTACTTGACATCGAAGGCACCAGGCGCTTATATGTTACTCGTAAAATGGATTTTAAACAGGCTAACGAAACGCTGGTTGACGCCGTGGTCGAACAATTACTCGCCGACGGCGCCGGAGAATTGATTTAAAAAGCGACATGACGAAAAATAAAACAGGCAAAGTATACCTGGTCGGCGCCGGTCCCGGCGACCCGGATTTGATTACCCTCAAGGGCAAAAGTTTACTGCAATCGTGCGACGCGGTCGTTTACGACAACCTCATTCCGCTGGAACTGCTGGTCGCCCTGCCCGAAGAAACCGAAAAGTATTATGTCGGAAAAAAGGCCGGTCGTCACACCCTTCCCCAGGAAGAGATAAACGTTTTGATGGTCAAACTGGCCCGGGAGGGAAAAGATGTCGTGCGCCTGAAGGGCGGGGACCCGATAGTGTTCGGACGCGGGGGAGAGGAAGCCGAATTTCTCAGAGAAAATGACATCAAATATGAAATCGTGCCGGGTGTGACAGCGGGTGTGGCCGGTCCCGCTTACAGCGGTATCCCCGTTACCGAGCGCAACCAGTCGTCGTTCGTAATGTTCCTGACCGGCCATAAGGCCGATGAAAAGGAACTGACCTCGGTACCCTGGGAATGGGTCGCCCGGGCGGAAAACGGAACGCTTGTTGTTTATATGGGAGTGAATGAAATTGAGGAGATTACCGCCCGACTTTTGAAAGCCGGGATGGCGCCCGATATGCCGGTGGCGGTTATCGAGCGGGGAACTTTTCCAACCCAGCGGACGATAATCGCTAACGTGAAGCAACTCCCGGAAAAAGTGAAAGATGCCAATATCAATCCACCGGCGATTTTTGTGTTCGGGAAAGTTGTCAATCTGCATCAAACGCTGAAATGGTTCGAGGACCGTCCGCTGTTCGGGTTGCGGGTGATGGTCACCCGCCCGGCCCGACAGGCGGAGGACTTTTATAAAAAACTCAGGCAACTCGGAGTTGAACCCCTGCCGTACCCGACGATTATCACGAATGAATTTGTAGATTACGCGGGTTGGGATAATTTCCAAAAAATCAATACTGACGCACTCTGGCTGGTGTTCACCAGCGAAAACGGGGTGCATTTTTTCATGAAACAGCACCGGGAGCGCATCGGCGATATCCGCCGGCTGGGCGCTTTTAAAATCGCCGCGGTCGGCGAGGGTACTTCGAAGGAACTGGCCGCACACGGCCTAACGGCGGATTTTATTCCCTCCGAGGCTACCGTAGCCTGTCTGGCAGGGGAGATGACTGCGAAGTTTAATCTGAAACAGGCTGTCATTATGCGGGTGCAGGGCAATCTGGCCGATGATACTGCCGAAAAAATTCTGGCCGCCGCCGGTGCGACCGTTCGACCTCTGACTGTCTATGAAACTGCGGATGCCGTCTGGCTGGAAGGTTTGAAGGAAAAACTGGTCGCTTACCCGCCGGATGTGGTGGTCTTTACCAGCGGTTCGACCGTCAAGAGCTTGTGCCGGATATTATCTGAGGACACCGATTGTAAAAAACTCATTGAGAAATGCAAAAAGGTCTCCATCGGGCCGTCCACCTCGCAAGTTATCCGTTCGTACGGTATGGAAGTCACGCTCGAAGCCGTGACCCACACGGTGGACGGCATTATCGATGAGCTGTTGAAATATTACGAGAAAAATCCTTTTACGAGGGAGAAATGAAATATCCACAATCACGTCCCCGCCGCTTGAGAAAAAGCGCCGCTGTTCGGCGGCTGGTACAACAAACCCGGCTGCACCCGGCGAATTTCATCTATCCGCTGTTTGTCAGCGAAACAGTCAGCGAGCCCGAGCCGATAGAGACTATGCCGGGTATTTTCAATTATCCGGTCGATAGGGTCGCCGCTGAGGCCAAAAAAGCGTATGAACTGGGCATACCGGGGGTGATTTTGTTCGGGACGCCCTCGAAGAAAGACGCTACCGGTTCGGAGTCGCTGAAGAAGGATGGGGTGATACAGAAGGCCGTCGGGAATATCAAGCAGGCCGTTCCGGAAATGCTGGTTATCACCGACGTCTGCCTGTGCGAGTACACCGACCATGGTCATTGCGGTATAGTGAAGGATGGTCGGATAGACAACGACGAGACTTTGAAAATCCTGGCCCGGCAGGCGGCCAGCTATGCTAAAGCCGGGGCAGATATGGTAGCGCCTTCGGATATGATGGACGGCCGGGTGGGGGCGATTCGCGAAGCGCTCGACGAATACGGTTATATCGATACGGTTATCATGGCTTATGCAGTCAAGTACAGCTCAGCTTTTTACGGACCGTTCAGGGAGGCGGTGCATTCGGCGCCGCAATTCGGCGACCGCAAGACCTACCAGATGGACCCGGCCAACGCCGACGAGGCGATGAAAGAAATCGCGCTGGATATCGACGAGGGGGCAGATATCGTCATGGTCAAACCGGCGCTGGCCTATCTGGATATAATCGCCCGCGCCAAAGCGGCGTTCAACGTGCCCCTGGCGGCATACAACGTCAGCGGCGAATATGCTCTGGCCAAACTGGCTGGAGCCAACAAATGCGCAAATGAAAAACAACTGGTAATGGAAATCCTGACGGCTATCAAGAGAGCCGGGGCGGATATTATAATTTCGTATCATGCGCCGGATGTCGCCGGCTGGCTGAGAGAAAGCGAGTAAGAACATGAAGGTCGAGAAAAGAAACGGCGCCGGTTCGGAAACCCTCTTTAATCAAATGAATGAATTGATTCCGGGCGGAGTTAACAGCCCGGTGCGGGCTTTCGGGGCGGTAGGCGGCAGTCCCTTCGTGGTCAAAAAAGGCAGCGGGCCCTGGCTGTACGATATCGACGGTAACCGTTATCTCGATTATGTCATGTCCTGGGGGCCGTTGATTCTCGGTCATGCTTTTCCGGGGGTAATCGAGGCAATTAAATATCGTGCAGACAGCGGCTGTTCTTTCGGCGCACCAACCCGGGACGAATTGATTCTGGCCGAGCACGTCATCGAGCGCATGCCGCATATCGAAAAACTCCGCCTGGTCAGCTCCGGTACGGAGGCCTGCATGACGGCGGCGCGCATCGCCCGCGGTACCACCGGCCGGGAGATTATAGTAAAATTCGACGGCGGTTATCACGGTCATTCGGATTTGTTTTTGGTTCAGGCCGGTTCCGGACTGGCTACCGGCGGCTTGCCCGCCAGCGCCGGAGTTCCCAAAGATATCGCCAAAGTTACGGTTTCGATTCCGTACAACAATTTTGAAGCTCTCGACCGATGTTTCGCACAGCACGGCCCCGATATCGCCGGGGTGATTGTCGAACCGGTGGCGGCCAATATGGGAGTCATTCCTCCGGCAGAAGGATTTCTGCAGACGCTTAGAGATAAAACCACCGCCAACGGCAGCGTGCTTATCTTCGATGAGGTCATCACCGGCTTCCGGGTGGCTCCGGGCGGAGCGGCGGAACTTTTCAATATCAGGCCGGACCTGGTCTGCCTGGGTAAGATTCTCGGCGGCGGCATGCCGGTCGGCGCGGTGGGGGGCAAAAAAGAATTGATGGACAACCTCGCCCCGCTGGGCGGTATCTACCAGGCCGGGACCCTTTCCGGCAATCCGCTCTCCACCGTGAGCGGCATCGCGACTTTGAAAGAACTGGGCAAACCCAATGTATATGAGCATCTCAAGCAGTACACTGATGACCTAACTTCACGAATGGAGGCGCTGTTCGAAAAATACAACGTAAGCGTTAGCATAAACAAAGTCGAGAGCCTGTTCACTTTGTTTTTCACCGAACATGAAGTGAGAAATTTCGAAGACGCCAAAAACAGCGATATGAAATATTACGCTGAATTTTTCCGTGCTCTGCTGGAGCGCGGAATTTATATTGCCCCCTCGGGTTTCGAGGCCTGGTTCGTCAGTCTCGCCCATAAGAAGGAACAGACCGAGATGACGCTCAAGGCGGTTGAGGATTATCTGAAGACGCTTTAGACCGTACCGCCCGGTCTATTGTTTTTCGCTTTCAAGTTCGGCTCGGATACGAGCTTCAATTCGTAATTTTTGAACCCCCGCCTCGAGTTCCGCCATATTCTCTACTTCGGAATAAATCAGGGGGGAGGCGTCGATATCGTAAGCCTGGTTGTGGCGCAGGACCTCGCCGCACACCCCGGGCGGGGAATACCCTGAGGCGAAGAACAGAATCGCACCGCCCAGCAGGACGAGGCCGCTTATGAATTTTAACCAGTTTATTTTTCGTTTCGTTTCAGCCATCACAGTCACCCCGTCAGATAGCGTTCGGGAAGAGCACCATGAACGCCAGCCAGGCCACAAACAGCGTCAGGATCAAATTGAACGTCTGCCCGACGACATAGAGAATCATCGGTTTGCCGCCTTCCATTCGCTCGGCCAGTTCCTTGAAATTGGATTCCAGCCCGATGGCCATGAAAGCCAGGCAGAAGAACCAGCTGCGGAAGACCTCCGTGATCGGGTTAAGATATTTATTTTCCACCAGCTCGAAATTGCCGTGCATGGCGGGTACGACCACGAATGAGAACAGAAGCGACGCTCCCAGAAAACCGAGCACGAACTTGGGAAAACGATACCAGATTTCCATGGCGTTGGGTTTGCAGTTAGGGTCGCGGTCCACACAGGTGACCCAGTAAAGGGCGACGAAGAATGCGAGGAAACCTATCAGGACGTTTTGAATCATTTTCACGACGGCGGCTACTTTTTCGGCGTCCGGCCCGAGCATGGACCCGGCCGCCACGACGGCGCCGGTGGAATCGATGGTGCCGCCCATCCAGGCCGCCCCGAGGATATCGTTCATGCCGATAAACTGGATGAACAGCGGCATGAAAAACATCATCAGAACGGTGAAAATCAGGGTCATGCCGACGCCGAGAGTCAGGTCTTCCTTCTTGGCGCAACTGGCGGCGGCGGCGGCGATGGCTGCCGAGACACCGCAGACCGAGGTGGCGCTGGCGATAATTATCGCCAGGTGCTTGTTTTTCATTTTCAGGTAACGCATGGCGAAGATGTACATGAAGATGACCACGATAGGGGTGACGATCCAGGCGACCATCAGGCCCGGGATTCCCAGCGAGACTATCTTGCTGAAAAGAATTTCCGCGCCCAGCAGAACCAGGCCGGTTTTGATGAACAATTCCGTTTTAGCTCCGGCTTTGAGCCAGCCGGGGGTGCCGATGGTGTTGGATATCAATAATCCGATCAACAGCGCCCACATGGCATAACTCAACCCCCAGTACTTGATATTGGTTTGGTTGGCGACCCAGTAGGCGATGCAGGAGAGAATGAATATTACCAGGAAGCCGGCCAGGTATTTGCCGACCTTTTCCTTTTTCATCACGGCGACGCCGACAGACGTCAGGATCGCCAGACCGACCATCAGAAGCAGCAGCGGGACGATAAGATTGCCCGTCGTCACGCCGTCCTTGATGACCAAAAAGGCATCGATCGGATTGTCGGACCATTTACCGACTTTGGGAATTTTGGGCAGAAAACCGGCCAGGGCGCCTATTATGATAATAAAACCGAACCAGATCGCCCACCAGTCCTCATCTTTCCACAGCGAACTAATGCTGTTGCTCATATTATCACTCTCTCCCTAATGAATTTTTTAAGATCCGTGTTCCCCGTATAAAAAACCGATTCGCTGAAAACCGGTTTTTTAAAGTCTATATTACCCCTTGGCTACCCGCCCGATACTTCGACAGTAAACCAGCGCCAGGGTCCGGTAAATCATGTGGGCGAATTTGGAATAGGGCATATACCAGAGCAGGAAAAAGACCGTCACCATGTGAATAAAATAAACGATATAGGCCAGCAAAGGGATGCCGGTAAGCCGCGTCAGCCAGGACAGCATGCCGGTCAGGCCGACAAAAAACATGACGTATAAAAACAACTGGTCGGTGTAGCCGTTAGCGCCGACGTTATCGCGGTTGGTCAGCCGCCGATATACCAGCAGGATACTGCCGAGCATGAGGGCGATACCGCTGAACATGCCTATGAACTTGACCGGATTGGGCAAATCAATCGGCAGGGCGAAATAAGGTGAAAACTGCTCCAGTCCCAGAAGCTCGAGGTAGTGCGGGATGAAGATGAATACGAAAACCGCCCCGGTGGTGATCATCGCCCCGATAAAACCGTAGAAAAGAAGCAGGTGACCGAAATAGCGCGCCTTATTGGTCTCGCATTGATTAAATTGTTTATGGGTGATAATGTCCCTGAAAGTCAGAATCAGGGCTTTGATAAACGACAGTTTTTTTTCCTTACCGGGTATTTGCAAAACTCTCCAGAACCTGAGAAATCCGATGGCGGCAAAAATGAATATCATGATATTACCGAGAACGAACAGGGCGTCTACCGAACTGTGCGGGAGAAATAAGTTGACATCGACCTCGCTTTGTTGCAGAAACAGAAAACCGCCGTCGGGAGTCGTGGGCGCAAATGCGAAGATACAACCGAGCAGAATCAGCGTCGGTAGTAACAACAGGAGCGGTAGAGCTTTCGGATTAGCCAGGGCTTTACCCATGAAAGACGGGAAAGCGAACGATTTGTAGATATATGACCGAATGGCGGCGAGGATATCACCCGGTCGGGCTCCGCGCGGACAGTGCACGGTGCAGTCGTTACACTGATAACACATCCAGATATCTGGGTCTCGCATCAACTTCTCTTTCATGCCCCAGCCGGCCTGAATCATTTCTTTGCGGGGGAAAGGTCGGTCGGTGGGTGAGAGATTACAGACGACGGAACAGGTGGCGCACTGATAGCATTTTTTTAAAGTGTCACCGCCGTTTCGTTTTATTTCCCGAATCATTTCCAGGTCGGGGTTGACCAACTGTACATCAGCCATTTATGTTCTCCTTACACTATATTTAGTGCAGAAAAAATATCAGTCTTAAAATAAATCGATATGGACAATAATAGTTTAGGGCTTAAATGATGTCAAGATTTTTGTTACTTTTTTCACAATGTATGACACCTTTTTTGTTTTAATACATAGCTTCTGATGAGTTTTTGTGTCTGACATGTTAAGGCCTTGATTATCAAAAAGTTGCGTGACACTATAAGAAGTTGTCTCGGTGTCCTTATTAAAACCTCTGAATAAATCACAATAAAAAAAGTAAAATATGTTTTGCGTGCCGTAAATTGGGATAAAATATGTGGAAGAAATAATAAAAATGAATTATTAGAAAAATATAATAATTATTGAAAATCATAAAAAAAGTTGAACTTAGTCAGCGATCGGCTTGTTGCGCCCTCCGAATTGTATGTAAGACATTGATACGATTATAGATACATTTTTATAAAGTTATTGTAGGGGGGTAAAAAAATAAATAAAAATCTATTTTTCGCTTGACAGAGCTTGTGAAAAAAATTACTTTTAAGTCACCCTGAAAAGGGTTTGAATCTTAATTGGTTTATTGTATTTTTGAAGAAGAACAACAAGGCTTGTGAAAAAAATTACATTCTTAACGAGTAAACAGAAAATTAATAACAACAATTTCCAATACAGGGGATAAGTTTATGGCTAAAACAAAATTAATTTCCCCCCATGGGAGCGACGAGCTGAAAGTTTTGCTTCTCGAAGGAAAAGAACGCGATGCGGAACTGAAGCGCGCCGAGGGTCTGCCGAAGATCGTCATGACGACGCGTGAAACCGGCGACCTTATTATGCTCGGTATCGGCGGTTTTACACCGCTCGAAGGATTCATGGGAAAGGCTGACTGGAAGGGCGTCTGTCAGGATATGAAATTGTCTAACGGCGTTTTCTGGCCCATTCCGGTTACCCTGTCGCATGATAAGAAACTCGACGCGGGTGCCGAGGTCTGTCTGGTTTCCGGAGAGACCAACGAAATCATGGGGACGATGAAAGTCACCGAGTCCTATCAGATTGATAAGGATTTCGAGTGCAAGCACGTTTTCGGTACGACCGAGACGGAACATCCCGGGGTCCAGAAAGTCATGGCTCAGAAAGACTGGAATCTCGCCGGTCCGGTAAAGGTGCTTTCGGAAAGTTATTTCCCGAAGGAGTTCAAGGGCATTTACCAGCGTCCGGCCGAGAGCCGCAAGATTTTCGAGGAGAAGGGCTGGAAGACAATCGCCGCCCTGCAGCTGCGCAATCCCATGCATCGCAGCCATGAATACCTGGCCAAGATCGCCGTTGAGGTCAGCGACGGTATTTATATCCACCAGCTGGTGGGCAAGCTGAAACCGGGCGACATCCCGGCCGATGTGCGGGTGAAATGTATCGACACTCTCGTCGAGAATTATTTTGACAAGGAACGTGTTGTCCAGGGCGGTTATCCTCTGGATATGCGTTATGCCGGTCCGCGCGAGGGCTTGCTGCACGCGGTGTTCCGTCAGAATTTCGGCTGCACGCACATGATTATCGGCCGCGACCATGCCGGTGTGGGCAATTACTACGGCCCGTTCGACGCGCAGGAAATTTTCCATAATCTGTGGGATGGCGCTCTGGAATGCAAGATGCTGCCGATCGACTGGACGTTCTGGTGTTACAAGTGCGGCGGCATGGCTTCAATGAAGACCTGCCCGCACGCCAAGGAAGACCGGCTGTTTTTAAGCGGTACGGCACTGCGCAAGGCTCTCTCCGAGGGCGGTGAGGTACCGGCGGAATTCAGTCGTACCGAAGTGCTGGCTATACTTCGCGAGTACTATGCCGGCCTGAAGGATGACGAGAAAGTCGAAGTGAAGCTGCACGGTCATGCTACCGGCGATGCCAAAGTTGATAAGAAGAAATAAAAAGCCTTAGAATATAAACTCTTTAAGGAGGTCTTAATGCCTAGTTTTGTTATCCCTGATAAGTGTGATGGGTGTAAGGCGCTGGATAAGACTGCCTGCCAGTACATTTGTCCCAACGACCTGATGGTCTTGAACAAGGATCTCATGAAAGCCTACAATCAGGCTCCTGAGATGTGCTGGGAGTGCTACAGCTGTGTTAAGATTTGCCCGACTCAGGCAATCGAAGTGCGCGGCTATGCTGATTTCTGCCCGTTGGGCGCCAGCGTTACCCCGATGCGGAGCACCGACGCCATCATGTGGACGGTGAAATTCCGCAACGGAACCCTGAAACGCTTCAAATTCCCGATTCGCACCACCCAGGAAGGCTCAGCCGTTCCCAACGGTGGCTTCAAGACTGAATCAGATGATCTCAAAAGCCAGCTTTTGTTCACTGAGCCTGATTCGAACAGATGTCCCGAACGTAAACTCCCTCAGGTGAAGTAAGAAAGGTAGGTGAATAAATGGCGAATTTTGAAACTGTCGAAGTCAAAACAGATGTTTTGATTATTGGTGGCGGTATGGCTGCCTGCGGGGCGGCTGTCGAAGCCTCTTACTGGGCCAAGAAAAACGGCCTCAAGGTTACCCTGGTGGATAAAGCCGCGATGGACCGTTCCGGTGCGGTGGCGATGGGTCTCTCAGCCATCAACCAGTATGTCGATGTCTGCGGCGGCAAGAATACCATCAAAGATTATGTCGATTATGTCAGAAACGACCTGATGGGTGTTACCCGTGAGGACCTGGTGGCCAATATTGCCCGCCATGTCGATTCCACGGTGCACCTTTTCGAAAAATGGGGTCTTCCGATCTGGAAAGACGCCGACGGCAATTACGTTCACGAAGGTCGCTGGCAGCTGATGATTAACGGTGAATCCTACAAGGTCATCGTGGCTGAAGCCGCCAAGAACGCTCTTAATGAAGCCGGTGGCGAGTATTTTGAACGCGTTTTCATCACCGAACCGCTGGTCAAGGACAACAAGTGTGTCGGCGCCGTCGGTTTCAGCGTGCGCGAGAACAAGTTCTATATCTTCAAAGCCAAAGCTACCATCTGCGCCATGGGCGGCGCGGTGCACGTTTTCAAACCGCGGTCTTCCGGTGAGGGTCTGGGTCGTTCCTGGTATCCGCCGTTCAACTCGGGTGCCAGCGCCTATTTTACGATTAAAAGCGGCGCCGAAATGACCTGCCAGGAAGTTCGGTTTATTCCCGTTCGTTTCAAGGATGCTTACGGTCCGGTCGGAGCCTGGTTCCTGCTGTTCAAATCCCGCGCCACCAACGGCCTCGGTGAGAACTACATGGAAACCCGCCGTCCCGAGCTCGAGAAATGGCGTCCTTACGGTCTGGTCAAGCCGGTCCCGGCTAACCTCCGTAACTGGCTGATGATGCTCGATGTTATGGAAGGCAAAGGCCCGATCTTCATGAGAACGGAAGAAGCTATCGCCAACCTGTCCAAGGTTGTACCGGATGAAAAAGAACGTAAGAAAAAACTTAAAGAACTCGAATCCGAAGCCTGGGAAGACTTCCTGGATATGACTATTTCGCAGGCGATTCTCTGGGCGGCCACCAACACCGCTCCGGAAGAAAAACCTTCCGAAATCGCCGCCTGTGAGCCGTACTTCATCGGTTCCCACTCCGGCGCTTCCGGCGCCTGGGTCAGCGGTCCGGAAGATATCGCTCCCGAAGGTTATGCCTGGGGTTACAACAATATGACCACTGTTCAGGGTCTGTTTGCCGCCGGTGACGCTTCCGGCGCTTCCTCCCACAAGTTCTCCTCCGGTTCCCATGCGGAAGGTCGTATTGCCGGTAAAGCCGCCGTATGCTATGCGGTTGAAAACTCCGGCGCCCCGGATTTCGACGCCGGCAAAATTGATGAGTTGAAGAATCGCATTCTCCAGCCTATCGACCTGTACGAACAGCACAAAGGCGCCTCCTCCGATCCCGATATCAACGTCAATTACATTAAACCGAAAATGTTCATGTTCCGACTGCAGAAGATTATGGATGAATACGCTGGCGGTGTCAGCACTCAGTTCACCACCACCAAAGCCCTGCTCGAGAAGGGCCTCGAACTGCTCGCTTTCCTTAAAGAAGATTCGGAGAAGCTGGCGGCCGAGAACCTGCACGAACTGATGCGCTGCTGGGAGAACATACACCGTATGTGGCAGGCGGAAGCTCACGTCAGGACTATCCTGTTCCGTGAGGAAACCCGCTGGCCCGGATACTATTTCAGAGCCGACTACCCGGCTATGAACAAAGACTGGCACGCGTTCGCCAACTGCAAATGGCATCCGAATTCCAGTGAATGGGAAATGATCAAACGGGATATCAAGCACGTTTATCCCGAAGCGGCCGACCATGAACTGCTCGGTGGCTGATGTTTTCCCGTTAGTTTGATTCGCAACTATTCACGAGTCATATAAACAGGTCCCCCGGATTGAAAAATCCGGGGGGCTTTTTATGCCCGCATTAAAGAAATTTTTCACAAATAGGTGTGAAGCTGTTGCGTCCGGAAAATTTTTATGTATATTGGTTGTGATGAATATGGAAAACAAGAAAAGTACTGAAAATTGCCCCCACTGCGGGCAGAAAATGAAAAACTGGGTGGCTTCACCCGAGTCGTCCTGGGGACCCCGACCCCAACTGGTTTGTTTTAACGATAATTGTCCCTACTATGTCAAAGGCTGGGAGTGGATGAAAGTACAGTTTCAGCAAAACTTATCCTATCGGTACCGATACAATCCCGAGACGGGTGAGTCCGGCCCGTTGCCGGTGTATTCACCCGATGCCCTCAAGAGCGGCATTTTGGAATAGCAGGTAATTATGCGCGAGATAGAAAAACTCAAGGAAGCCATCTTGAAGGAATATCCCCGCCTTTCGGAGGACAGCACCTTTTCTTTCCGCTGTCACCGCGGCGTGCCCTGTTTCAACGAATGTTGCGGCGATGTCAATATTTTTCTTACCCCTTACGATATTATCCGCTTGAAAAACAACCTGGGGATTTCCTCCGAAGATTTTTTGAAAAAGTACACCCTCACGCCGTTCGATAAGAATCTCAGATACCCGGTACTGCTTCTGAAGATGGAGGAAAACGATAAAAAAAGTTGTCCCTTCGTGAGACAGAAAGGCTGCAGCGTTTACAGTGACCGTCCCTGGGCCTGCCGCATGTACCCGCTGGGACAGGCCTCGCCGGGTGAGGGAAGTGGCGAACTGGATAAGCCGTTTTATTTCCTTCTCAAGGAAACGGTCTGCAAGGGATTCGAGGAAAACAATCCCATGACGGTCGGGGACTGGCTGAAAGACCAGGGAATTAATGACTACAACGAGATGGGTGAGTATTTCAAAGACCTGACGCTGCACCGTTTTTTCCAGAAGGGCGGCAAACTCACACCGGAAAAGATGGAAATGTTTTTCATGGTCTGTTACAATATCGATAAGTTTCGCCAGTTCCTGTACGGCAGCAGCTTCTTCCGGAAATTCGAGGTCGATGAAGCCCGGTGGAAGAAGATGAAAGTCGATGATGTCGAGCTGTTGAAATTCGGTTATGAGTGGCTGCGCTTTGCTCTGTTCGGCGAACAAACTTTAAAAGTTAAAAACGACATCCTTGAAGCCCGGAAACAAGAACTCGACAAGCAAAAGAAAAAGTAACGGATTCGCGAGAAGATACAAAAAAGCTCCCGGTTAAACGGGAGCTTTTTTGTATTGTCCTGGAAATTTATAAATCTACCACAAACCGAGCTGGTCCTTGGCCAGGTCAGACGCCATTTCTTTGGGGTCCCAGGGCGGGTCCCAGACCAGGATGATTTCCGATGAGGTCACGCCCTCCATCTGGCTGACCACTCGTTTGGTCATGGATATAAGCAAATCGCCGTAGGGACAGGCGGGAGTGGTCAGGGTCATTTTGACTTTGACCTGGCCCTGGTCGTTGACCTCGACATCGTAAACCAGGCCTAAATCGACGATGCCGATTCTGATTTCCGGGTCCTGAATCGGTTTGAGAGCTTCGATTATTTCTTTTTTAGTGGGCGCCGGCACGGTTATATTCTCACTTCTTTTTTTCATCGTCATCTTCGGTGGAGACTACGGCTTTTTCATCTTTACCGTTCTCGTAATTTTTCAAACCCTCAATCAGGGTCACCCAGGCCAGCAGGGCGCACTTGATTCGTACCGGAAACTGCCGCACGCCCTTGAGGGCGTCGAGGTCGCCCAGTGAGTCGGGGACCTCAACCTCTTCACCCTTCAGAATCTTTTTTACCAGTTCGGCAATCTGCCGGGCTTCATCGAGGGTTTTGCCCTTGATGAGTTCCGCCAGGATTGAGCCCGAGGCGGTCGAGATGGCGCAACCCTTGCAGTCGACATGGATATTTTTCAGGGTGGCTCGTTCCTTGTCCATCTCGACTTCCATGGAAATTTCGTCGCCGCAGGAAGGATTGTGACCGTCGGAAGATATATCGAAATGCTCCAGTGGCTGCTTGCCGCGAGGGGAGCGGTAATGGTCGAGAATTATTTCCCGATACAGGTCATCTAACGAGTTACTCATAAACCAAAATATCTCCTCATTTCAACCAGGGCGTTGTACAGGGTGTCAACATCGGCCTCATCGTTGTAAATATACAAAGAAGCGCGGGCGGTGGCAATCTTTCCGATGACCCGCATCAGCGGCTGAGCGCAATGGTGTCCGGCCCGTATGGCGATTCCCCGGGAATCCAGGAAGGTGCTGATATCGTGGGGATGGAGATCCTTGTCGGTGAAGGAAATAGCGCCGCCGCGGTTGGGGATATCCTGCGGTCCCTGGATTTCTATACCCTCTATACGGGAAAGCTTTTCGATAGCGTATTCGGTCAATTCCATTTCATGACGGCGGATATTATCCATGCCTATTTCATCAAGATAACTCAAAGCGGCATGGTAGGCGACGACATCGGCGATATTGGGCGTCCCGCCTTCGAATTTATGCGGTATATCGGCCCAGGTGACGCGGTCAAAACTGACCTCGCCAATCATCTCCCCGCCGAAATTGAAGGGCGGCATACTTTCCAGAAGTTCCCGGCGACCGTAGAGTACCCCGACTCCGGTCGGACCGAGCATCTTGTGCGAGGAAAAAACGTAGAAATCGACATCGAGGTCTTTCACGTTGACCGGCATATGGGGTGCGGCCTGGGCGCCGTCGGCTAGAATCAAGGCCTTCCGCGCGTGAGCTTTGGCCGCCAGTTCCTTGACCGGGTTGATCGTTCCCAGAACGTTGGACATGTGTGTGACCGCTACCAGTTTGGTTCGGGGGTTGATGATGTTATCGATATCATTCAAATCGAGATGGCCGCAAACGGTGATGGGAATACGCCGTATGACCGCTTTTTTCTTTTTGGCCAATACGTACCAGGGCACGAAATTAGCGTGGTGTTCCATCTCGGTGATGACGATTTCATCCCCTTCATGGATATTCTCCTCACCCCAGGTGTAAGCGACGAGATTAATCGACTCGGTCGTTCCCCGCGTAAAAACGATTTCCTCGCTCTCGACGCCGCCGATGAACGCGGCGGTATGGGTCCGGGTGGCTTCGTACGCCCGGGTAGCGTCCTCGGCCAGTTTGTGCAAGCCGCGGTGAATATTGGCGTTGGTCTTGCGGTAATATTCCAATATGGCGTTAATAACCACCCGCGGTTTCTGCGAGGTAGCGGCGTTGTCGAGATATACCAGGCGATTGCCGTTAACCTTTTCGTTGAGAATCGGGAAATCCGCCTTGATTTTTTGTATGTCAAACCGACTTAGCGGGGTGCTTACGGTCGCTTTGCTTTTGGCTGTGCCAGGTCTCATGTTTGTACCCAAAATTTATTTCAGTTTTGTCAGTCCAGTAATACTAAAACGTCCCGCCCCACGACCTTTACTTCATAGGTGTCGATGGGGGTGAT
>JAFGNW010000039.1 GCA_016926795.1 Candidatus Zixiibacteriota bacterium | reverse complement strand
TCTATCACCAGAAACGGGATAAATATCACGAACGCTATCTGGAAAGCGGTACGCAGTTCTGAAATGACAAAGCCCGGTACAAGCACGTGCAGGGGGATATCATCAGCGTTATCGGGTCGCTCCAGTTTGGCGATATTGACGAACAGCGCCAGGTCCTGCTCCCTTGTCTGGGACAGCATGAACTTGCGGAAAGGCTGGATGCTCTTGTCGAACGCTTCCTCCTTGCTGATACTTTCTTCGAGGTAGGGCTTGATGCCCTGCTGGTAGGACTGGTTGATAACCGGCGACATGATGAAAAAAGTCAGAATCAGCGACAGACCGGCCAGAAGCTGGCTGGGGGGCATCTGCTGCGAACCCATAGCCTGCTTCAAAAACGACATCACCACCGAAATACGGATGAAAGAGGTAATCATTATAAGGATGGACGGCGCCAGGGCCAGTACCGTTAAAAGAATTACGATTTGGAGAGTGGTGGAAATATCCGCGGGCTCGGAGCCTTCCCCCACCTCGACGGAAATTTTGGGAAGGGTCTGAGCTCCGGTATTTACAGCTGTCAGCAAAAGGGCGATGGCGCCCGAAGACACGTATTTACAAAAAGTTTTCATATCCTATATCTTTCATAAACCGCATCCGCAACATCCATGTCACGAATCGACTGAATCCCGTTACCGGGACCGGTCTAATTTTCCAGTACCGCCCGATTCCTTTTCAGGTGCAACTTTTTGACCCTGTCACAGGCCGTTTTTAACAGGCGGTTGAAGCCCTCACTCTCGTTTTCATCGGTCGCATCGGTTATCGCCGAAGTCTCCTCGGCATTCAGTTCGGTAAGGATTGATATCTGGTTATCAGTCACGCCGATTAACACCGAGCGGTCGGCCACCCGTACCAGCGAGACTGTTTTTTTCGGACCGACGTAGGTGGTTTCCAGCACCTGTAGCAGATTGTCACGGCCGCTACCGATTTTCCGCCGTCCCATGAGCTTTTTCAAAAGGTAAACTCCCAGGTAGATGCAGACCAGCACAACCACCAGGGCGCTAATCATCCTGAAAGTGGAAAGGGCCAGCGAGCCGCCGTTATAGAGTGACTTCTCATCCGATTCCACATTCCGATCGTTATCAGCCGCCTGTGAGAGGGTATTCGCGGCGGTTGACTTATCGGCGTCGACGCGGTCGACGTTGATGACGAACAAACCGGTGAAAGCGGCAGCCAGTACTAAGGCCACCGTGATTATCATCCGGCGGTTTTGTTTTTTATTCCTTTCCAAGGGATTTCAACCTTTCTTCCTGGGTCAGAAGCTGGGTGATACGCAGGCCGAAGTTTTCATCGACCACCACCACCTCACCCTTGGCGACCACTTTCTGGTTGACCAGCAAATCAACCGGTTCCCCGGCCAGTTTGTTCAGCTCAACCACCGAACCGGGACCCAGCGCCAGGATATCTGCGATGGACATGTGGGTCCGCCCCAGTTCGATTGAAATCGGGAGGTCAACATCCATCAACAAATCGATATTACGGGGGTCGTTGTTACCGGCCGGCTCCGAAAGGTGCTGAAATTCAGCCTTGGACACCGAGGTTGAACCAAAATTGATATCCTCCGGTGTGACGTTCTGCTCTTCCTCGGGCAAACCCTCGAGCATCGACAACATAGCCGCCTCGGCTTCATCCTCCGGGACATCCCCGTCGTTGACCACTTTATCGGAGTCATCACCGGCGCTGTCTTCGGGGAAAGCTTCACTTTCCGCGGCGTTGTCTTCCGCCCCTCCGGAAATGTCCGCTGACGGCTCGTTATCTACCGGCTGTTCCTCAGGAGTCGCCTCGGCCGCGACAGCTTCCTCGGACGATTGAGCCTCTTCCTGAGGCTCTACCGCATCAGCCGACGGGTCAAGATTCTGTTCTTCCGTCATTTTCTACTATCTCCTTTTCGAATTCGTCATAGATCTCGATCACCTGGAAGGCTCGTTTTTTCCCTGACAAACCCGGCTTACCAATGTACTTTTTTCTTTTGTTTACTCTTATTTCTATGGGCAGGTTTATTTTCTTCTCGGACGGGATGACATCGCCGACCTTAAGCTGCATAAAATCCTTCATTTTTATGGAAGATTCCAGCAAGACGGTAGAAATTTCAGCTTCCACTTTTTTTAGGTTACGGGAGTTAACATCCCGGTCGACCTCGAGATTTTTCTTCTTCGTAGCGTCAATCCAGTTCTGGGCCGAGAGTTTAGAGACAATCGGCTCCAGGGAAACATAGGGATAACAGATGGTCAGAAGCCCGGTCGATTGAAACAGTTTAATCTGGAAAGATATCACCACCACCGTTTCACCCGGCGGCACAATCTGGATAAACTGGGGGTTAGTTTCGAAACTCTTCTGGTCGATTTTGATTTTGACCAGGTGTTCCCAGGAACGCTCCAGCATATGGTATAATCTCTGCACCAGGCGGGTCATCACCGATTTTTCAATACCGGTCAGGTCCCTTTCCGTCTCCAGAATTTTCCCATGACCGCCGAACATGCGGTCAATGAAAGAGAAAGTCAGGGTGGGGTTGAAATCCACCAGGCACACCGCCTCCAGGGGCTCGGCCGAGAAAGTATAGGTACACGAGGGAGTGACCAGCGACATGATGAACTCCGAATAGGTAATCTGGTCCACCGACACCAGGTCAACATCGACAATCGTCCGCAGCGCCGTCGACAGCGCCGAGCCGAAATGACCGGCGAAGTTATCGTGCATATTTTCGAGGGTGCGGACCTGGTCCTTGGAGACGCGGTTGGGATGCTTGAAATCGTAAGCCACGATTGAGCGCAACTTGGCATCATCGTAACTTTCCGAATCGCTCTCCATTTCCCCGGACGATACCGTCGTTAACAGGGCATCGATTTCATCCTGTGAGAGAATTTTCGCCACGCCGTAAATCCTTTACTGCAACACAAAATCCGTGTAATAAACCGCCGCCAGATCCTCGGTGTCCAGAAGTTTGGACAGCCTCTTTTTAATCTGGTAGCGAATAATTTCTTTCTGTTTGGCATCGGTCAGCTGAGCCACCGTCTTGGACGACATGATGGTTATCAGGGCGTCGCGCACCAGCAGCTCGCGCCGCTCGAATTCCGCGGCCAGTTCGCTGGATTCAATTTCAAAACCGAAGGAAACCGACAGAAAACGCGAACCGCCGGTCCCGGCCGGATTGATGACAATATCCTTGATGGCATACACGAACGCTTCCGATGTTCCGTCTTTAGGTTTCCTGGTTTTCGGTTTTTTAGGGGCGTCTTCTTCATGGGTGTTCGACACCTGGGCTTCGTCAACTGCACCCTCGTCGGAGCCGGCCATCATGGGCTTGATGACAAACATGGCCAGTACCACCCCCAGAACGACTACCGCCAGACCGATACCGCCGAAAAGAATGAGCTTGCTGGAGCCTTTCTTCTTTTCGGGCTCGGCGTTTTCCTTTACCTCTACCGTCGTTTTTTCATCATCTGCCGGCATAATTAACTCCTGTCCGGTTCCTTATCGGCGCCCGGGATTTTCACCCGGGCATCCGATAATCTTTTAAATTTCGCCACCCGCTCGATGACGTCGTCGATCGTCTCCCGGACCATAATCTTCTTACCGGTGGTCAGGGATATGATCGTGTCGGGTATCGACTCGACAAACTCGATCAGGTCGGCGTTTATGACCAGTTCCGTATTATTTATTCTCGTTACTTTAATCATCTATTATCTCTTCAAATTCACCAGCTGGTCCAGCATCTCATCCGAAGTGGTGATGATGCGGGCGTTGGCCTGGAACCCGCGCTGAGTGGTAATCATACTCGTGAATTCCTGAGCAATATCCACCGACGATGATTCCAGCGCCCCGGAGGTTATTTCACCGGAAATGGTGGAACCGGCTACACCTTCCACCGCCTCACCGGAGTTGGCTGAGGTCTGGTAGAGAGACCGCCCGGCTTTCAACAAACCGGCCTGATTATTGAAATCCGCCAGCAGTATCTGAGCCAGGACCCGGGTCACACCGTTGGAAAAGATGCCGGAGATATTACCGCTCTTGTCGATGGCGATTTTTTCCAGAATACCCATGCCGTAACCGTCCTGGGCGATAATGGTCGCCGTGTGGGTTCCGGAGGCGAAACTGGTCAAACCGTCGTAATTGCTGTTGGTCCCGGCGTCAACCGCAATCCGTATGGTCTCGGCGCCGTTGTTGGGCTCGACAACGATGGCCGAGGCGCCGCCGTTGTAATCAAAAGTATTCAGGGACCCGTCGGAGTTGAACGTCACATAGCCGTTCTGCCCAACCGTGATATTTTCACCGTCCAGACACGACGCTATCCATTCCCAGCGATTTTCCAGAAGTGATTTCGAAAATTCTATCGACAGGGTATGCCGACCACCCTGGGAATCATAGACGTTAATCGAGGTCGAGTGAACCGTCAAATCGGTTTCGATAATGAGGTCGTCACCGCCGGTAGCCGTCAAGCCGCCGGTGCCGGTTTTCATCTCCACGCCGCCCTCACCGAGACCGTCCAAGCCTATCACCATTCCGGTCAGGTCGTCGAAAACCAGGTCAAGAGTGGTGACCTCAGGGCCGGCTGCCATGCCGTATCCCCGGGTCGGCGTGAAGGTGTCGGTAGCCACGAAAGTCGTAGCCGTGCCGTTGTTGGCGGTTATGTTCGTACCGTTAACACCAAAAAGAACTCCGATGATATTACCGGAGGAGGCGCCCGGACCGGGTACCGCCGTATAGCTGCCGTTGGTCGAAGTAATATTATGATCCGTGCCGATACCGGCTTTGTCCCGGGTCAGTCTGATTTCTCCGCCGACGAGTTCAGCCGTGACACCGTCAATCTGGTTGATGGCGCTGATAACATCGTTGACGGTGGAATTGGCGTTAAGCCCGGTAATATACTCCATCGGGCCGCCGTCCACGGCAAAGCCGAAATTGCTAAAGTCATCAATTCCTAGCGTACCGAGCGTCATCGTACCGCCCAGACTGCCCACCAGTGCTCCCGCACCGTCATTACCGACATTGGTGCCGGCTATGGACGAATTCGTCGGCTGAGCCCCGGTAATGGAAATAACGTGTGTGCCGCCAACCCCGTTAGCCGCGGTGCCGTTAACGGAAACAACGTTGGAATTACCGCTGTTAATCAGGCGGGCCAGGGAATCCGTCGCCGAAGCATCGAGATTGTTTGCCAGGGTAATCTCCTCCGTAGCCTGGGCCGGATCCTGCTGCCCGAACGGCAGTGTAATCATACCGGTCGTAGCCAGCGATGGAATTATACCATTGGAGTCGGCCATCTTACCCAGAACGTACAGCCCGTTGGCCGGGTCGACCAGGGTCGAGTCGGCGTCGAAACCGAAAGCTCCGGCCCGGGTGTAATACTTGTTGCCGTAATTGTCACCCAGGATAAAAAAGCCCGAACCCTGGATGGCCAGGTCGGTTATCTGGCCGGTGGTTTCCAGCCCGCCCTGCAGGAACAGGTTATCCACCGTGCTGACCTGCATACCCAGTCCCATCTGGACCGGGTTGGTGCCGCCGGTTATAGCCGAAGGCCGACCGGCGCCCTTGTACGTTTGTACCAGGGCTTCCTGAAAATTCACCCGACCGGATTTGAAACCGATCGTGTTGACATTGGCAATGTTGTTGCCAATCACATTCATCTTACTCTGATGATTCTTTAAACCCGAAACACCAGCATACAAAGAACCCATCATGATTCAAAGTCCTCCTTGCTCGAAAGCAAGACCTCCCCATCTGTAATGGGGTCCAGTCTCGATTTTTGTTTATTGTTTTTCATTTTATTAATTCTTCAAATTATTACCGCCGAATCAATCGCCGTGATGACGCCCTCGCGCAGATTGTCACGGTCAAAAGCGGTAATCACCGTGCGATTCTTGACCGAAACCACCAGGGCCGCCTCATCAGTGAGAATCAGCGTTTCCCGGGAGCCTTTCCCCTCGGCTTTCTCCACGGCGTCGGCGATTTTGTTCAGCTTGTCATCATCCAGCTCGATTCCCCGCGAATACAGCCGTTCCGAAGCGTGCTTCGAGAAGCTGATGCTTCGCTCCCCGGCCATTTCCCGGGAGAACATCTCCTGGAAGGAATCACCGCTGACCTTTTGCGAATTTTTATCGGCGCCGTTACGTTGTGAAATTTCCAGCAGATTAACCGGTCGCTGATAGTTATTAATCTTGAGAGCACCACCTGCCGTCATTTTGACATCCTTCTTAATCAGGGTTTAACCACAATCGGATTCTGGAGCCAGGATACGACTCTGTTATTACTGCTGCTGTCGGTATCGGTGTCGGTAGAACCGGATGATCCCGAAGTACTTGTAAAAGCACCGGGTTCACCGATCGCCAGAACATCGCCCAACGGGACTTCCATCCCATCGACCTGCAAATAGGCCACACCCTCGCGGTATACTATCGAGGAAACCGTACCCACCAGGGAAAGGCTCGGCATGAAACTCTCACCGCTGCTGTTGTAGGCTACCGCTTCGACGGTGTAATAGCCTTCGGACGCACGGTTACCGAGATTATCCTTGCCGTCCCATTTAATCGTATTGACTCCTGCCGCGACATCTTTCTCGGTGAAAGTCGCTACCGTGGCGCCGCTGAGGTTACGGACAACAAAATTAATCTTTTCGGCGTACTCGTCAGTGGTGAACGATATCTGGGGGCTGTTCTCGCCGTCCAGGTAAACACCATCATAGGTAGCTTTGATATCCTTGCCGATCAGTCCCGAAGCCATGGTATTGTTGATGGATTGCATTTGCATGTAATCCCATTCGTTGGAGGTACTGATTCCCTCGGCGATATTGTTCATCTGTTCCAGGCTCGAGAACTGTGCCAGCTGTGCGATAAAATCCTCGTCCGACGTCGGATTCAGCGGGTCCTGGTACTGGAGTTTGGTAACCAGTAACTGCAGGAAATCATCCTTGCCCAGCGATTGCAGGCTGCCGCTATCTTTAGGATTGCCGTTGGTATCGGTCGCTATGGGTGATATAAAAGACATTTATATTTTCTCCTATGCCAGTAAATTGACCCCGCCCGCACCGACATAGAGCGCCGGCTGTGGCATTATCGTTAAAGGCGGAGTTTCCATATCATCAAACAAGTCTTCTTCGAGACTTAAATTACTTGTACGGGATGAGTTGTTCCAGAACGTCCGGCGGGCAAAATTATGATTCTGCGCTTCACCGCCGTTTACACCGACCTGAATATAATCGACTTTGATACCGTACCGGGCGAGCTGTTCGGTCAACTGACTTAGAGACCCCTCGACCGCCGCTTTGGCCTGCGGGCTGTCAACCGTCAGACGGGCCGACAAGTTGCTGTCACGCAGCGCCAGATGCAGCCGGGCCGGACCGAGTTGCTCCGGTTCAATCTGTATCGATATCGCCCGACCGCCGGGTTTCAGAGTTTGTTTGATATCGTCGGGCAGGCTGAAACGCACCTGCGGCAAGTCAACTTTCTGATTCGATGACCGCTCTGTCGACAGGGTCTTGTCGAGAACCAGACCGCCGAATTCTTTGACCATCTCGGATGACCGGTTATCATCGGAACCGGTCGCTTTGCCAAAAAGCTGCAAATCATCGATATTTTTCTGATTTTTCAAAAGCCATTCGCGCGCCGTGGTCCTGCTGTTATCAGCCGCAGAGTTAATCTCATCCACCGGGCGGGTTACAATATCAGTCGAGACTGTACGGGAAGCTTGTCTGCCGATATTAATGTCATGCTTGTTCTCGATGTTCGTTTTCACGCTGTTTTTGTCGATTTTATTGCGGATAACGACCTCCTGCCCCGCCTGTTCGGCGACGATTTTCACATCGACCGTATTTTGGGATTTGGAAGCCGCTGTTTTTTCTTCAGGGATGTTTTTTATCTCCAGTTCTTTAAGATTCAGTTTCGAAAACAGCTCTTCGATTTTCAGGACTTTTTTATCGGTCTGCTCCGCGTTGAGTTCGACCCGTTTCCGGTTTTTCTCATTTATAAGATTTAAAATATTTTTTTCATTTTCTGCCAACGTTTTATCCGTCATTAATTGCTCGACCGGCAACTTAACATTGATTTGCCGGGTGGGGTCATCCGCAGGCTGGAGGGTTAAGTCAAGCCGGCCGTCTTTGACGGCGCTCTCGAGCACCAGGTAGGTGCCGGATTCAAGCGCTACCGGCTGGGTATTAATGATATCGTTGAGAAATTTGTTGGTTTTGACCGCAGTCAAAGGCGAATCGACAATTATTCGCGCCGGCATTTCAGTTGTCGGCTCGCCGGGTACCCGGTTGTTTACGATTGTATTATTATCAACGGCACCCTCTAAACCGAAGTGCTTATTATTAATGAGGTTGAGAATATTTCTGGCGTGAATTTGCTCCGGTGAAGTTTCCTTATTATCGGCCGTGACTTCATCGATAACACCCTTGAAATTTTCATCGAACAAGAGGTTGAATTCCCGACGGTCTAAAATCCCGGAGACCACACCGTCGGTGCCTTCCCCGGATTGACCGCCGGTGAGAAGATTCAAAATATCCGCGAAACCGGAGGCGTCCGCCCCCGTACCGGAATCCCGGCCGGGAACCCGGGTCGTTTCGCCCGCTGAATTCCCCAACAAGAGATTGAGTATATTGTTTCCCGGATTGGTCATAATCAATTTTCCGCGATGGTTATCATCTGTTTTGAGAGTTTGGCGGCTCGCTGTGACGGCATCAACTGCAGCACCGCCGAAGCGTTTTTCTGCTTCATGCGCGGCAGGATAGCTACAACCGTAGCATCGTCAAGATTAGCCATCAACCGGGCTACCGCCCGCGAATCCATCCCGTCGTAAAGCCGGGCCAGATTGCTGATGCGAGTCGATTCCGCCTGTTCGATTTTAAGAATTTTCTGAGTAACTTTTTTATCCATAACATTCAGTTCTTTTTCGCGAGCATCCAGTTCTTTTTCCTTTTCCGTGAGTCTCTTCTTTTCCTGCTCCAACCAGTTGACAGTCTCAATCGAATCCTCGACTGACAGGCTCGTCTCCTCCTCGCCGACTTCACCGACGTTGGGCTCATAATCAAGAAAAGCCAGATTGTCCATAATCTTTTCCAGGACATCATCATTGCCTGCTTCAAGCTCGGCCAGCAGCGAGTCATCGTTCGGACCCTCCCCATTACCCGGCTGAGTCGAACCGGTTTCTTTTGAAGGAGTCCCGTTATCCTCGACTGCAGCGGTTTCTCCGGCGAGAGTATCGGCGACTTCCGAGTCGCTTCCCCCCATCAGGAAAACCGTTCCAAACGCTATCGCCAACACCAGAACCAGACCGGCCGCACCGTAGATGACATACTTCATCAGACCGCCCCTGATTTTGGGGCTTTCTTCATTTTTTTCGTTAACTTCCGGATTCTCTATATTTTCTTCAGCCATACTAAATCCTTCAAAATGCTATTATCTCAACTTTCAATTAAGCAAGGGGTGTGCCAAACCCGGTCGCGTGCGACTATCCACATGCGGCACAACGGCTTTTCCCCACACGGTTATTTTCGGGATACCTTTTAAAAATTATAAAAGTGAATTTTTTTCCGACCCGATGGGAAAGAAAGAAGCATCCAGCCCATATTTGTACACCGCGATTGTATCCAATTAAATATAAAGAGCTTAATGCTTCACACGACGGCAATTCATACCTTGCGTTGTTACCGGAATTGATATACCTTCCCGGAAATTTGAATAAAACGGGGTTATTGAAATGACTGAAGAACAAAAAATTGTTTTTTTAAAAGACATCGAACTTTTCCGGGATTTAAACGACGAGGAATTGAGGCATTTAGCCGCTAATATTGAAAAAATTCAGCTTCGGCCCAACAGCCTGCTATTTTCGGAAAACAGTCCCCGGAAAAACCTTTATATAATATACGACGGCGAGATTGAATTGTACAAAACCACGCCGTTCGGTGAGGAAAAACGGCTGGCCTTTTTCAGGAAATACGACTTCCTGGGCGAGGGCTCGCTGATGGACGATTACCCGCATTCCACCACTGCCCGTTCGATTCTGAACACCACCGTGCTTGCTATCAGCCGTGAGAAATTCGAAGCTCTGGTCCCCCGACAGCCCTCGATTGCTTTCAAGGTTCTTTCGCGCGTGTCGCGGGTGATATCGCGCCGGATGCGCATGACCAGCACCCGGATCGTTAACGCCGGAGCGCAATATATTTCCGGCCGCACCCGCACCGAGCACGACCTGCTTGGCGACCGTGAGGTCCCTTACGAATATTACTACGGCATCCAGACCCTGCGGGCGCTGGAAAATTTCAATATCAGCGGGGTGCCGCTTTCGATGTTCCCGGTCCTGATTGAAGCACTGGCGATGGTCAAGCAGGCCGCCGCCGAAGCCAATTACGAGCTGGACGACCTCTCCGGAGAAATACGCGACGCTATCATCCGGGCCTGCGGGGAGATTATCGAGGGCAAGTACCATACCCATTTCGTGGTGGATATGATCCAGGGTGGCGCCGGAACCTCGACCAACATGAACGCCAACGAAGTAATCGCCAACCGGGCGCTGGAGATTTTGGGCTTCGACAAAGGGGATTATGAACACTGTCACCCCAACAACCATGTCAACCTGTCGCAGTCCACCAACGATGTTTACCCGACCGCTATATCAATAGCCATCTATAACAGTAACCGGAAACTGACCGAAGTACTGAGCCGCCTGATTGCGGCCATGCGCAAAAAAGGCCGAGAGTTCGCCCACATCCTCAAAATGGGCCGCACCCAGCTCCAGGACGCCGTGCCGATGACGCTCGGGCAGACGTTCGACGCTTTCGCCGACACCCTCCGCGAGGAAATCGACCGGCTGGAGCAAAATGCCCTTTTGTTCCTCGAGGTCAACATGGGCGGTACGGCTATCGGCACCGGCATCACCGCCGAGCCGGAATACAGCGAGAAGGTCATCGGGCACCTGCGACGTATAACCGGGCTCGATGTCACCCTGGCACCCAACCTGGTCGAGGCCACCTCCGACACCGGCGCGCATGTCATGTACTCCTCCGCTCTCAAACGCCTGGCGGTCAAGCTCTCGAAAATCTCCAACGACCTGCGCCTGTTGTCATCGGGGCCGCGCGCCGGGTTAAACGAGATAAATCTCCCCAAAATGCAGCCGGGGTCTTCGATTATGCCCGGTAAAGTCAACCCGGTCATCCCCGAGGTTGTCAACCAGATTTCGTTCAAGGTTATCGGGAACGATTTGACGGTGACGATGGCCGCCGAGGCCGGCCAGCTGGAGCTGAACGTCATGGAGCCGATTATCACGCAAAGCATTTTCGAATCGATCGAGATGCTGAAAAACGGGATGATGACTTTGCAGATGCGCTGTATCGAGGGTATCACGGCCAACGAGGAGGTCTGCCGCCGCACGGTGGAAAACAGTATCGGCCTGGTGACGGCGCTGGTGCCGACACTCGGTTACGAGGTCTGCACGCAACTGGCCAAAGAGGCACTGGAGAACGACCGCGGTGTGTACGAGCTGGTGCTGGAGAAGAACCTGCTGTCGAAAGCTGAGCTGGACAAGCTCCTCGACCCCCGCAACATGATTACCTCCCAAAAGCGAGATTGAGATGTTGATTGTGCCGTTAGGCGACTCGCCTGACGGCTTCTTCAAATAGGGATTTCCTGGATCCCCGCTTTCGCGGGGATGACATTTTCTGTTTACAACAATGCCTAGTTCATTATTTCCACAGGAATGTAGGTCGAAATGTCGAAGACTTTCGACAAACC
>JAFGNW010000261.1 GCA_016926795.1 Candidatus Zixiibacteriota bacterium | reverse complement strand
TCCATTCGGCAGATGTGGACATCTGCCAAACACAAACTTTCTTAAAGACGATTTACAAGTAAACTGTAGGTTGCATTTATGAGGCGGCCGCGTCGTCCGCACGCCCCGGCGCACCTTCGGCCTCCGGTGTACTCCTCGCCATGACATTGTCAGATGTCATAGGTGAGCGTCGAAGGGTGACGAAACAAAAGTAACCGTCTGGTCATTCGCCGCGGCGAACCTCCAGCGGGCAAGACCTGACGGAACATAATCGCGGAGTGTCAAGATCGACATTCCAACGCGGAGCGTTGGAACGAGTGACTAAAAAAAAAGACCCGGATTGAACCGGGTCTTTTCATTATATAAATCGAGTTGTTAGGCGTTAATCAATACATGCCGCCCATGCCGCCCATACCGGGAGCGCCGCCCATATCGGGCATCGCCTTCTTATCCTCGGGCTTGTCGGTCACGATGGCTTCGGTGGTCAGAAGCAGACCGGCAATCGAAGCGGCGTTTTCCAGCGCGATACGGCTGACCTTGGTCGGGTCGATAACGCCGGCTTTCATCAGGTCTTCGTAAGTGTTGGTCAGGGCGTTATAACCGTAAGCGCCGGTTTCGCCGAGAACCTTATCCAGCACAATCGAACCCTCGGCGCCGGAGTTATTGGCAATCTGACGAATCGGTTCCTCGAGAGCTTTACGGACGATGTTGATACCGACCATCTCTTCCTCGTCGGCTTTCAACTCGTCGAGCTTCTTAAGGGCGCGAAGGAAAGCCACACCGCCGCCGGGAACGATACCTTCCTCGACCGCCGCGCGGGTAGCGTGCAGGGCGTCCTCGACGCGAGCCTTCTTCTCTTTCATTTCAGTCTCGGTCGCGGCGCCGACATTGATGACAGCTACACCGCCGGCCAGTTTGGCCAGACGTTCCTGGAGTTTCTCGCGGTCATAGTCGGAGGTCGAATCGTCGATCTGTTTCTTGATCTGGCCAATACGAGCCTTGATATCACCCTTGTTACCGGAACCTTCGACGATAGTGGTGTTATCCTTGTCGATGTTGATCTTCTTGGCGGTGCCGAGGTCGTTTAGCACAGCGTTTTCGAGTTTGAAACCGAGTTCCTCGGAGATAACCTTGCCGCCGGTGAGGATAGCGACGTCCTCGAGCATGGCTTTGCGGCGGTCGCCGAAACCGGGAGCTTTAACGGCGGCGACTTTGATAGTGCCGCGCAGCTTGTTGACTACCAGAGTAGCCAGCGCCTCGCCCTCGATATCCTCGGCGATGATGAACATCGGCCGGCCCTGCTGGGCGACTTTCTCGAGAATCGGCAGGAGGTCCTTCATGTTGGAAATCTTCTTGTCGTGAATCAGAATCAGCGGGTCCTCGAGCACAGCTTCCATATTGTCGGGATCGGTGACAAAATACGGCGAAACATAGCCGCGGTCGAACTGCATACCCTCAACAACATCGAGGGTCGTTTCGGCGGTCTTGGCTTCCTCGACCGTGATGACGCCGTCCTTGCCGACTTTTTCCATAGCTTCGGCAATGAGGTCGCCGATTTGCTTGTCATTGTTGGCTGAAATCGTACCCACCTGGGAAATCTCGTTCTTGTTGTCAACCGGTTTGGACATGTTCTTGATTTCCTCACAGACGGAATTGACGGCCATATCGATACCGCGCTTGATGGACATCGGGTTGTGACCGGCGGTAACGTTTTTGAGACCTTCACGGAAAATAGCCTGGGCGATAATAGTAGCGGTGGTGGTGCCGTCACCGGCGATATCGGAAGTCTTGGAGGCGACTTCCTTCACCATCTGGGCGCCCATATCCTCGAAATTATCCTCGAGCTCGATTTCTCGGGCGACCGAAACACCGTCTTTGGTGATGGTCGGGGAGCCGAATTTTTTGTCCAGAGCGACGTTGCGACCGCGCGGACCCAGAGTAACTTTGACGGCGTTAGCCAGCTTGTCCACCCCGATTTTAAGTTTGTTGCGAGCTTCAACGTTATATTCTATTAATTTAGACATATCTTCATCTCCTAATCTTTACAATTTAACCGTTAGCTTCTTTGAATGACAGCCAGGATGTCGGCTTCACGCATAATGAGAAATTCCTCGCCGTCAATAGAAACCTCGGTGCCGGAATATTTCCCGTACAGAACGCGGTCACCTTTCTTGACTTCCAGCGGCATTTTCTTACCGTCGTCGTTGAGACGCCCGGAACCGATTTCAATTATCTCACCCTCCATCGGTTTCTCTTTGGCCGTATCCGGAATAATGATACCGCCTTTTTTCACCTCTACTTCTTCCAGAGGCTTTACAATTACGCGATCGGCTAAGGGTCTGATATTCATCCTTAACTCCTCCTTATTATGTTTAACTTGTTTTAGTTAACTAATATTGTTATTTATTTTTAATATACCATTATTAGCACTCTCTGTCAATGAGTGCTAACAATAAGGTTTAACCCAAAACTTGTCAAGAAGTTTCCCAAAAAACATACAAATTTTAAAGTTTTTTGTAATTATACGTAAGATGTTGATTTACAATAAGATAGCATCAAAAAAGGGGCGGATTGACATGTTTTCGGGAAATAAATTTATAAAAGCTCAGTTGATATTGCTGATAAGTCTAAGTCCCTCAAGGGTTAAAGCTTGCTCTACCTGCTTGATAAAGCGGGAATATTTTTCGATTCCCGGAGCCAGACCGCCGGTGGCGACAATTTTGGTCTTTTTGAAACCGGTTTCTTCGATGATTTTCTCGATAATAAAATCGACCTGGCCGACCGTTCCGTAGAACAATCCTGACTTCAAAGCCCCAGCGGTTGATTTGCCGACCACCGAATCGGGTGGCTCGATACGGACCTCGAAAAGCCGGGCGGCTTTTCTGGCCAGTTCGGCCATCGAGGTTTCCGGACCCGGGATAATCACCCCGCCGATATAGGCTCCCTTTTCGTTGACGACATCGAACGTGGTCGCCGTCCCGAAATCGACCACAATCACCGGCCCGCCGAATTTGTCAAATCCGGCCGCGGCGTTGGCGATGCGGTCGGCGCCGACCTGTTCTGGCTGGTCGATTTCGATAATCAACGGCAGTTTTATCTTATGGGTAACCACCAGCGGCTCGACCGCGAAATATTCCCTGACGGCGGTTTCGTAAACCTGCGTCAAAGGCGGGACGACCGAGGCTATTATCGCTCTTTTAATATCGCCGGGTTGCACCCCGACCCGGTTGAGGACATCGCTTATCAAAATCCCTGCCTCGTCCGAGGTCCGGTTGTGGCGCGAGGCGAAACGGAAATCGTTTTTTAGCACCGGGCCGTCGAACAGCCCCACCACCGTATTGGTATTGCCTATATCGATAGCTAACAGCATGAGGGGAATATAGTAAATATTCGGTTTATGGCAACAGGATTTAATATATTGTGTTATGTCATCTCCGCATATGCGGGGATCCAGGATCTGGATTCCCAATCAAGTCGAAGATTCGCCGCAGGCGTGTTGAAGGTTGCGTCAGGTCTTGCGGTCGATTTATCGGTCCGCCTGGGCGGATTACCTGACGCCTCTTGTTCCCCCTCGTCCCCAGGTCTCCGTGGGAACGCCGTTCCGGAACACTCTGCGTCCCTCGGAATCGACACAGAGCGTTGGAACGAGGTTTACGCGGAGCGTTGGTCTGATGTTAATATAGTCATTATTCTTCGGATGTCAAAGTCGACCCGCACTCGATTGTTTCCGAGTTAAGCATCGGCGGCAGAATAAAACTCAGAAACAACCCGGCCAGGCCGCCGGCAAAAAACCCGGTATAAAAGGCAAAATCCCTGTCAAAAAATTCGCTATCCTCATTAAAAGCGCTGATCCCGCCGCCAAGCACCCCACCGCCCAGAAAACCAACCAGAATCCATTCCCCATCGATATGCCCTCCCTTGTAAAATCTGACCGCCGCCAGGCTGTCGAAAGTATAATGTGACGCAGCACCCTTGAGTTGCTTCCCGATTTGAATCGTCAAAAAATCATTGTCAAAATCAATTTTGAGAAGTCGACCGGCGATGGTGGTGGTGTCAAGGGTAATCAGAGTGACCCGCCCGCGATAATCTTTATTTATTGTGTTCTCTTTGAGACAGTCACGGTCGATTTGTGCTTGGGTCGTCAAAGGCAGGAAAAGGCTAATTATAATCAGGCTCATGATTAGATATCTAATTTTTATGGTTATACCCTTTCTAATAAAAAAAGAACCATAAAGTATGTTCAAATATCCCCTGTTCCAACCGAGCCGCACTCGATTGTCTGGGAGCTCAGCATCGGCGGCAGGATAAAGCCCAGCATCAATCCGATCAGCCCGCCGGCAACAAACCCGCCGAGGTACTGTACGTTTCTGCTCAACCCCTTTTTTTCACCATGGGCGCTGATACCGGCCCCGAGCAGGGCTCCGCCCAGAAACCCGGCCAGCATCCATTCACCTTCGATTCGACCCCGCCTGTAAAATTTCACCGCCGCCAGGCTGTCCAATTCAATAGTGGTTATTTTAGCCACAGACCTGATCCCGGTTTGAACTGTCAAAATAGACCTTTCAAAATCAACTTTGAGTAGCCGGCCGGTGATGGTGGTGGTATCCAGGGTAATTAAAGTAACCCGGTTGCTAAAATCCTCGTTTAAAGTATACTTTTTAAGGCAGTCACAATCGATTTGGGCATTGCTGGTTAAAGGCAGGGCAAGACAGAAAAGAAACAGGCACACGTTAAAAATACTAATTTTCATGACCATATCCTTTATTTATCTT
>JAFGNW010000260.1 GCA_016926795.1 Candidatus Zixiibacteriota bacterium | reverse complement strand
GTGACGGCCGTCATCGGGGAGACGCGGGAGTCCGCCGGGCTGGAGGAGTTCCGCCGGCTGACGGAAAATCCGCCGGATATCATCATTTCCCTGGACCGCCGCGACGACGGCTGGCGACTCTTCCGCTACGAAGGGACGCCGGTCGATTTCTCCCGGATCGCCGGTCGACCCGAGATTTCCTTCGCCCACAAGACCGGCTTCCTGGCCAAGACCCGGGAGCGTCTGGGCGTCGATGAACTGGTTGCCCTGGTGAGTCGGGCCGTCACCTTAAATACTGAAAAAGAACCGGAAAGCGGGGAAAAGCCAGCCGCGACCCCGTTCGATCCCCGGGTGCTGGTGGAACTGGCCACGGTGCGCATGCCGTTCGGGAAATATAAAAACAGGGTGCTCTGCGACCTCCCGGAGCCGTACCTGGTCTGGTTTCACGGTCAGGGTTTCCCGCCCGGGAAACTGGGGACGCTGCTCTCGACCCTTTACGAAATCAAGCTCAACGGGCTGGAATACCTGCTCAAACCGATTAAGAAAAATATGTCATAACTTCGATCACATTTCGGGTAATATTTAAATTTGGAATCAGGCCCACTCAGGGGGGTAACTTCATTTCCGATACTACCGCTGACGGTAGGCTCAAATACACTGTTTTTAAGTTCTTTTTCGTAAAGACTTCCGTTTGATATGGGCGTAGAGCTTAGTCAAGAACAGCCAGCCGTTTTACAGAAATACCAAATATTATCTTCCTGTAGCTTTACTTATCATGATTTTCTTAAATTTCTTGTAAAAATGACGATTCGGGACCGGGGAAAATTTTTAGCTGAATTTGTTATATTACCAAAAACTAGATTCAACTCTCCGCTTTTTCTTGACAGTTTTTGACAGTTTGGGTATCGAAGTCAGTTCTTTTTCTTTTACTATTACAGATAATTTATTCACGTATTGAATTTTAGTAGGAGCTCTTTTAGCCGATCCGGTCAAGGTTTCTACGGTTTTTCCTCTTAACGTTACCTTATGTTTCTCAGCGAGATTCTTTAACTGATGCAGGGATAATTTCTGGAGTTCCCGTTTCAACTTGGTCTTCGGATCTTCTACTCCTTGTTTCTTTAAGAATCTGCCCCAGTTGCTAGTGCCCTGTCTTTTATTGCAGTCACCGCATAAACAGACACAATTTCGTAGATTAGTCTTTCCGCCTTTGGAATGTGCTGTCTTATGTCCTACCTGCATTACATCAAAATCTATTTTCCGCCTACAGCCAGGGTTTTGGCATCTGCCTTTTGCCATTTCATATAGCTTTTTCCTTTGTGCTAAAGTTAAACTTCTTTTAGAATCCCTGTCATCACCCCATTGTAATACCATTCTGGCTCCCCTATAAAACTTATTTTTATTAGACAAAGTATTTTATCGCCATTTTACCACTTATTCAAATATTGTGCTTGCAGGGACATGGTATAATTAATGTAGTAAATTATTATGGAGGGAAAAATGAAAGGAGTACCAACACAGAAGGATGGAAACATAGCAAGGCCAGTCCGAACACCCGGAGGGCCGAGACCAGACAGGTCAGGTGATGGAGCAGACCTTCCAAAATTCACTCCACCTAAAAAGAAATAAAAGATACAAGAAGATATAATGTCGAATAATTAACTTGAGGTTAAGATTGCCAGACCAAGAATTACCCAGTAAAATTATTGAAGATACTGAACGACGATTGGAACAAATCCAGAATAGGCTCAATTTAGAATCAGAACAAACCGGCCTCACTCGTAAAATCGTTTCAATTGTAAAACCATACTGGGAATCTGCAGATCAATTATTTAAACAAGGGAATAAGGACCCTATACTTACTTCAGGTTATCAAATATTAGTCGGTCTAAACGAACAAGTCCGTGAGATAGATAAACGAACCAAACAGTTTGAAGGACAATCTTTATCTTTAGCGGGAACTGCCTCGGTTTTCGCTAATTCAACAGGAACTACTGCATCAGTTTCAGGATATTCTTTTGGTTTTAACCTAGCCCCAATAAAACAATTTCGATATGACTTCACTAACCACGATTATTACAGTAAAAGAATGTCAGCAATAGATCCTTCACTTGGTAAGACTTTTCGTGCAATAAAGTCGGCGTACTTAAGTAATAATTCGGACGGTCTTCGACAAGCATTGTTTTCGGCTCGGCAATCATACGACCACCTTTTTGATATTTTGGCAAAAGATACAAATGTTCGGAAACAAGGATGGTGGTCTGCGGATGATCCAAATAAACCTGAAATGGTAACTCGCGCTCAGAGGCTTCGTTATGCCGCAGAAAAACATGTTCCTGATCCAGTAAAACAAAGAGTGTTGGAATCTAGTGATACTCACACAACAAATGTATATAACAAAATAAACATATTGCATAATAGAGGTTCTGTAGATAAAGACAAGGGTGAGTATGCCTTGTTTGAAATGCTTGTTATTTTGAAAAACTGGTTGGATTCAATAAATATTGTTTAGCATCCAATTACCTCAAATTCATTTATCCGTCACTATCATAATGCTTTAGTTTCAGCTCATAGTGAACGGCATCCACGGACTATGTTTCCCGCCGTTATTCCTTCTGCTCCTCGTCCTCCGGACGGCGCAGATTTTCCGTGTAGTATTTCAAAGTGGAGTTCAGAATATCGGCGATGACGACGCCCTTCCCGCCCGCGCTTTCCGACTTTCTCAGTTCCTTCTGGATTTCTTCGAGCCTGTTCATTATTTGATGAAATCTCTCTTCGTCCCGCTTTTCGTCGCGGAGCCTTTTCACCTGCGCCAGTCCCAGCGAGATAAAGCCCAGCCCGCCGAGCCCGGACGCCGTTTGCAGCGCTGCCGGCGATACGAAAAAGGCCAGGGCGATTAGACCCAGGCCGAGCGCCCCCATGACGATGCCGTGGGACCGGTAGGCCGCGTTCGTAATCGATTCTGTTATTTTCATCGTTAACGCTTTCTGGCTTAACCAATCTATTCTCTGTTCGGTTCTTCGGTGTTTACCGAAGGTGCCGCGTCCGACCGCATCGACAGCGAAATGCGTTTTCGTTCCGGCTCTACGGCGATGACCGTGACGGTGACCTTCTGGTTAAGGCTCACCACGTCGGCCGGGTTCCTGACGAATTTGTCGGAAAGCTGGCTGATGTGCACCAGCCCGTCCTGGTGCACCCCGATATCGACGAAGGCCCCAAAATTGGTCACGTTGGTCACGATGCCGGTCAGCTTCATCCCCGGCGCCAGGCGGTCGATGGTCCTGATATCCGATGAAAAGACAATCGACTCGAACCGCTCGCGGGGGTCGCGACCCGGTCGCGCCAGCTCCGCCATGATATCCTGGAGGGTCGGTAGTCCGTGCTCCTCACTGACATAGTCTTCCGGACGTATCCGGTCGCGCAGTTCCCCGCTGGCCATGAGGTCGGCCACCCCGCAGCCGATGTCCCTGGCCATGCGGTCGACGATGTGATAGCTCTCCGGGTGGACGGCGCTGCCGTCGAGGGGGTTCTCGGCGTTATCGATACGCAGGAACCCGGCGGCCAGCTCGTACGCCTTCGGTCCCAGTCGCGGCACTTTCTTGAGGTCGGCCCGGCGGCGAAATGGGCCGTTCTCGTCCCGGTAGGCGACGATGCTTTTCGCCAGCACCGGCCCGAGGCCGGAAACGTAGGTCAGGAGCTGC
>JAFGNW010000259.1 GCA_016926795.1 Candidatus Zixiibacteriota bacterium | reverse complement strand
CGCTGTCAATGACGATAATCGTATCGATAGTCGAATCCTCACAGCACAGGCGGAATTCCCCGAAAATTTTATCATCGTCGGAATCCATTCCGGGATTATCGTAAACCCAGGACGCCCACATGGCGTTCAGGCTCAAGTCGTCGAAATACAAATTGTCATAATAGGTATCCGGGAAATAATTATCTACCAGATTGTCATTGCAGTTATCGGGATTTCTGACATCATGAAAATTCTCACCGCCCAGGTAAGCGAACGATATCGGCAGGGTCTGACCGGGTTCGATGTTGAAAGGACCAAACGAGAGCAGGTAGCGGGTGTCGTAACCGTTGGAGATGTCCTGGGCGATAGTCTGGTTGGGGTACAACCAGGTCGGGTCGTTGGGCGAGATGGAGGCGGTGTAAATCTGGTCGTAATCGAATTCGTTGTTGCGCATGAAGGCGTATTTGTTTCTGTCGCCGGACGGGGTGCCGAGACCACCGTGTCCCAGGTCCCGGAAATCATTGCTTTTCCGGCGGGGGCCGAAATCCAGCGTGGAGGTGCCATTACTGACCCACCAGTTGAAGGACACATTGAGCTCGTCCTCCGGGGTCCTGATAATACGGGTGGCAGTGACGTTGGGCACCGGGGTGTTCAGTAAACCGCCGCCCGACAGGTCGCCGTCGTTATCGGCAATCCAGGCGATAAAAACCGTATCCTCAAAAAAACAATCGCCGTAGGGATTGACATAAGTGTGCAGGAAACCGCAGATATCGTCCTGGGCTCCCTGCTGAGCACCCTGCTGGTGGACGTCGGCGTCAACATAAATTCCCATATAGACAAAGGAGAGTTTTTCCCGGCCGATATTTTTAATCGAATAGTCAAACAGGACAAAATCCTCGGCGTAAGGATATGACCAGGAGTAAGAACGTTGGGTAACTTCAATGTAAAGCGGTATGTGCGGGCGACCGTCGATTTCGTCGTTGGCCAGGCCGGTGACTCCGGAGGTGAAGGTATCGGTATAAACAGCGATATAATCCTGTTCGGATACGGCGTCTTTGAACTCCGGCTTGGCCGGGTCGATGATGGAACGTTTGACCATATCCCCGAAGGGAGATTCATAAGGATGAAATTCCTGGAAAGAGTACCAGCCATCGGCACCAGCGGAAACCAGGGTGTCGCGGCCGACCACGGCTCCGATCCAGAAAGCCCCGGCAAAAAGATAATAAGTATTGGATCCCCGCGGGTACTCGCAGGAAGGAACCACCACTCCGGTAAAACAGTCCGAGGCGGCTCCGATTGCGAAACCGTCACCGAACGAACCATAGTTATTCACGGCCAGCACCAGGCGACCGACATTATGACCTGCCATACAGTATGGTAAGGATACCGCGGCCTGAGACGGTCGGGCTTTCAGATCTTTGGCATCCGTGCAAGTACGGTTATAGGCGGTTAAGGGAACAGCGGCAAGCAGCAGAGTTAAAAGTACAAGTTTGAGCAATTTGTTTCGGCTCATAATTCCCATCCTAAATTAATTATTAAGTAGCTGAAAATATGACGCATACGGACATCTTTTTAACTAAAATTATTTCACACAAAACGTTATAAAATATACTATTAATTATATTTCACAATCGTTTTTTTCGACCGTTAAGCTATTTATGTTGATTCACTTACGGGAATCGATTTTTATTATTATAAAAAAAACCGCCGGTTTGGGGTTATTTGCACCGGCGGCTTTTTTGTTCGAAGCTGTATATTTTACATGATTATCACAAACTTTCCGATCTGGGTATCGCCGTTGGGCTTTTCGACCACCCAGTAATATATGCCGGTCACAACCCGCTGCGTGTTACGGGTTATCATATCCCACTCTTCGTGCATGGCGGTTGGGTCGGCGGGGTTCATATCGTGTTCGATTTCCCGGACCAAATCACCGTCGAGAGTGTAAATCCGGATCGTGCATCGGGCCGGAAGGTTGGCGAAATGCAACCGGCGCATGCGGTCGGGAATGAAATACTGAGCATTGCGGCCCTCGTAACCATCCTCGATATAGTTGCCGTTGATGCGGTATGGGTTGGGATAGACAAAAACCTCGAGGTGTTTGGCTTCCACCGAGTCAACCGAGTTGAGCGGGTAAACCATCTGGGATAAAACGGTTTTCGAGGTCTCCAGCGCCCCCAAACCCGACTGCGGTGAGCCGTAATCGAAAGCTGTCACGTTGACGTAATATGACACGGTCGGCAGCAGGTTTTCAATGGTATATTCGTACTCGAAATATTTAAAATAACCTTCCCCGGTCAATTCCGAGGTATCGGCCGAGTCGGGATTGAGATGGCTCGGGTAGGGCTGGTCGGGGTAAACTTTTCCGATGGGCGTATTAGCTTCGGGATAGTTGGCTAAAATCGAGCGGTTGAAATCCTGAGGCTCGAAAGCATAGGCCACGGTATTGCCGGCGGTGTCAACCGTAAACAGCGGCGACCCTTTGGTGTACCGGCCGGGGTCGAAATTGAGGTCGTTACAGGGGCTGCCGTTGACCGTATCGCCGTAGAGACAGCGGAGTTCTTCGAGAGTAAACGGAGTCTCGTTGAGTTCCCATTCCCCCCTGCCGCTGTTGTAAAGGAGTCGGTTAAAGTCCTCTATGTCATAGGAGGCCAGCAGAATATAGCTGGACTCCCGGGCGTCGCGGGATATATATACGCGGTAACCTTCAAAGTCGTATTCCCGGGAGAAAACATCCCGGGTATTTTCGCTCAGGAGGCCGTTCCAGCGAATTTTTATTTTACCCACCAAAGGGAGAACCCTCACGGTACCCCAGGAAGCCGGCGAGGGAGGTGGTGAAGCACCGCGGAAATCCGGTACACCGTCACCTTTGAACCAGAACGTATCGCACTGGTTGTATAACCAGATAGTGTCAGTAACGAGCGGCGGGCCGACATCGATAGTATCAATACGGTCGATAACCGAATCCTCACAGCAGAGACGGAATTCGCCGAAAAGACTGTCGTTGTCCGAATCGACCCCGGGGTTGTCATAAACCCAGGAAGCCCACATAGCGTTCAGACTCAAATCGTCGAAATACAGGTTTTCGTAATAGGCGTCGGGGTTGTAATTATTAATCAAATTGTCCTCGGCATTATCGGGGTCAGTATGGAAACTTTCACCGGCCAGGTAAGCGAATGAAATGGGCAGAGTCTGACCGGGTTCGATATTGAATGGGCCGAATGATAACAGGTAACGGGTATCATAACCCTTGGAAAAAATTCCAGCCAGAGTTTGGTCGGGGTAGAGCCAGATAGGGTCATTGGGGGAAATCGTAGCGGTATAAACCTGGTCATAATCGAATTCCCTGTTTCTTAAAAAGTCGAACTTGTTACGGTCGCCCTCAGGTGTACCCAGGCCGCCGGTGCCCAGGTCCCGGAAATTCTGGCTCTTTTTACGGGGTCCAAAATCCAGCGAGGGCGTCCCGTTTGATATCCACCAGTTGAAGGATACTTCCAGTTCATCGGACGGGGTACGGACGATACGGGTGGCGGTGACGGCCGGAACGGGGGTGTTGAGCAGTCCACCGCCGGACAGATCGCCGTCGTTGTCGGCAATCCAGGCAATAAAAACCGTATCTTCGAAAAAACAGTCGCCGTAGGGATTGATATAAGTTTCCAGGAAGCCGCAGATGTCGTCATCGAATCCCTCCTGAGCGCCCTGCTGGTGAACATCGGCATCGACATAAATACCCATATAAACATAATTCAACTTCTCCGGGCCGATATTCTTAATCGAGTAATCGAAGAGGACGAAATCCTCGGCGTAAGGGTAGGACCAGGCGAATGACCGCTGGGTCACCTCGATATGCAGCGGCCGATGGGGCCGCCCGTCGATAACATCGTTACCCAGGCCGGCCACGCCGGTAGTGAAAGTGTCGGTATAGACAGCGATGTAATCCTGTTCGGAGACAGCATCCTTGAACTCCGGTTTGGCCGGGTCGATTATCGAGCGGAAGACCATGTCGCCGAAGGGGGATTCATAAGGAAACATTTCTTCGACGTGCTGCCAGCCGTCGGAACCCACCGAGACCAGGGTGTCGCGACCGACTATGGCCCCGACCCAGAACGAGCCGGCATAAAGATACTGGGTATTGGAGGCCTTGGGGTATTCGCAGTAAGGGGCGATAGCTCCGGTAAAACAGTCCAGGGTATTGGAATACTCGCTGAAACCGAAAGTGCCGTTGTTGTGGACGGCCAGGACAATTTTGCCGACGTTGTGTGTGCCCGGGCACATGCGCGCCGGCGAGGCGGACAGTTGCGGGCGGGATTTCGTATCTCCCTCTATCGGTTTGGTGCGGCCAAACGTTGATGAAGCGGTAAGGATCAAGAGAAAAAAAGTAGGCACAATCCGTAAAAATACCTTCATGTTCATGATTCCCTCTCCATCAAAAGTATTTGTTGATTATATAAGTGACGAACAATGATGCTAATAGTAAGAAAAAAATATTAAAAATCTCAAAAGCAACGGAAATTTTTCGATATGTCGGACCGGGAAGAAGAAACCCGGCGCACGCCAAAAAGGTAACCATATATCCGGTAGTCACTTGGGGCATCGATGGAACCGTGCGATTATTTTGTGGTGAATAAAAAAACCCCGTTTGAAAAACGGGGTCAGAGAATCCTTTTGATACTTACATAATTATTACCAGTTTGCCGATCTGGGTGCGCCCCTGTCTGTCTTCAACCACCCAGTAATAAATACCGGTCACAATTCGCTGGGTGTTGCGCGTAATCAGGTCCCATTCGTCGTGCGAGGCTGTCCCGTCGCTGGGGTCTTTCCAGTGTTCCCATTCTCGTATCAGGTCACCATCAAGAGAATATATCCCGATTGTGCATTCAGCCGGCAGGTTGGCGAAGTGAATGCGGCGAAGGCGGTCCGGAATATAATACTCGGCGTTGCGACCCTCGTAACCGGCCTCCAGATAGCCGCCATCGATACGATAAGGATTGGGATAGACGTACACGTCCAGGTTTTTGGACTCCGCCGAATCGGGAGTGTAGAGAGGATAGAACATTTTGGCATTTAAAACGCGGGAGGATTCCAGGGGACCAAGGTTTGACCGGGGTGAACCGTAATCGAAGGCCGTGATGTTGACATAATAAGGTACGGTGGGCAGGAGGTTGTCGATGGTGTATTCATATTCGAAATATTTTAGATATCCATCGGAGGTCACCTCGGAACTGTCGGCCAGCCGGGGGTCGAGAATGCTCGGGTAGGGCTGGTCGGGATAAATCTTTTTTATGCCGGTGTTGGCTCCGGGGTAGTTGCCGAGAATATAGCGGTTGAAATCCTGCCCCGCGAAATAAAACATGGAATCGCCCAGAATATACGGTTTACCCTTGGTGTAAAGAGTCGGGTCGAAAAGGCTGTCGTTACAGGGGTTGCCGTTAATCGTGTCGCCGTAGAGACAGCGCAGTTCCTCGAGGGTAAAGATAGTGTCGAGCAGATTCCAGGAATAATTGGTAACGTCAAACACGTATTTGCGGTAATCCTCGATATCATACGACGCCACCAGGGAGAAGCTGGTTTCACGGTTGTCGCGGGCCAGGTAAACCCGGTAGCCTTCGAAATCGTAACGTCTTGAGAAAACGTCCGGGGTAGTTTCGCTTTTCAAACCGTTCCAGCGGATTCTGATTTTCCCCACGGTCGGGTCGATCCAGTAAACCGGCGCCGGCGGGGGAGAGGCGCCCACCAGGTCGGGTATATCGTCACCCTCGTACCAGTACTTTTCGCAATAAGATCCCTCGCAGCAGGTAATATACTTACCAAAGTAACCATCGGTATCGGTGTCCACTCCCGGATTGTCGTATATCCAGGATGCCCAGACGGAATTGACGGCGAAATCCTTAAAATTCACGTTACCGTAATAAGCGTCCGGTTCGTACATCCGACGCAGATTGGTTTTGAAATTATTGTAATCGCGGTGGAAATCCTCGCCGCCGATCAGGGCGAAGGGCACGGTCACTTCCTGGCCGGGACCCAGGCTGACGGGTCCCAGAGAAAGGACATACTGGACATCGCGTCCGCGGGTAAAAACCTGGGCGTAAGGCTGCTTGGGATAAATCCAGACCGGGTCGGTCGGCCGGATAGCATAAGTATATATCTGGTCGTAATCGATTTCCCCGTTGCTCATCAGGGCGTACTTGTTCCGGTCGCCGATGGGTGTGCCGATACCGTTGCCCATCGGGCGGTAATTTTCTGACTGCTGGGGACCGAAATCATAAACCGGATTGTAATTAAAAACCCACCAGTTGAAGGATAATTTCTCGAAGGCGGACGGCTGCTTCAGAAAACGAACCCCGGTAATGCCGGGCACGATAAAATCGGTGCCGACCGGGTCGCCGTCATTGTCCACCGACCAGGCGGTGTTGACGGTGTCGATAAAACCGCAGGCGGGATTACTGGCCGGGTAGGTTTTCAAAAAACCGGCGAAATCGTCCTCCGCTCCCGGTGACGGCGGTTTCCCCTCGCCGGTGGTGGCTGAGGTGTTGCGGACATCCTCATGATTGTCGGGATCCAGATACAGGCCGATATAGACGCCTTCGAGAGAATGGTCGTTGATGTTCTTGACGTCGCATTCGAAAATCACGAAATCGTCGGCATATTCATAAGACCAGGCATAGGATTTCAGCGTTACCTTAATGTTCATGGGTTTGTGAGGCCGGCTGTCAATCGGGTCGAACGACGAATACCGGTTACCGTAAACCAGGGTATCGAAAAAGACCGCTTCAAAATCCTGCTGGGAATGAGCCCGGTCGGTTTCTTCCGAGGGAGAATCCAGAATCGAACGGCGCTTGATGTCACCGAAAGGATAGTAATCGGGGTGGAATTCCCGGCTGGTGCGATTGAATTCGCAACCGGTCGAGACCAGCGTGTCGCCGTCCAGAATACCCCCGACCCAGATACCCCCCTTATAAAGATAGCGGGTTCGGGTACTTTTGGGGTATTGCAGGTCGGGTATCCGGGCACCGGTGAAGCAGTCGCTGAAGGGCAGGCTGATATCGCCGTTGGCAAACTGGCCGAAATTGCTGACCCCGAATACTATCTTGCCGACATTGTGCAGGGCCATCTTATAATCGGGAGCACTCCCGGCTGACAGATAGGTGCTTTCTTTCGGGTTGGCAATATCCCGGGCGTCCGCTCCGGAAAATATCATCGGGAACAATACCAGAAGAATTGTTACGAGCGCGGTGTATCGAAAAGCAAAGTTGTCTTTCATCTTTTTCATTTCTATCAAAATTTTAAACCTCTTATAATAACACAGCCTCCTTCCCAAGTAAACAGAAATATCGTAACAACCAGCTCCTGATACTTTTTGGATCTGGCCGTTATCCTCTATACCGTAGATATCCCGGTATGGAGGCGTTAGCAGGGTTCATTATTCTGATTTTTAGTCTTGACAGAACGACTTATTTTATTTTATTATGACCGACCGGTCGGTATTAAAGAGAGATATTTTATGGCTCCGAAAGTAATTGATAGGCAACAAAAAAAGCGTCAGATTATATATTCTGCGATGCAGGTATTTGCCCGACAGGGGATTAACAATTTCAAGATGATTGATATAGCCCGTAAGGCTAATCTTGGAAAAGGCACTTTATATGAGTACTTTAGAAGTAAAGAGGAATTGATCGCCGGTACTTTCGAGCTGTTTATGGAAACCTACAGTGCCTATATCACGAATGAGCTGAATAAGCATGAAAATCCCGAGGTAAAGATTAAGGTTTTAATTGCCTCCTCGCTGGATTTTTTTGTCAGCCACGAGGAATGGGTCGCCGTCATGTTCGATTTCTGGGCGGCCGGGTCGCCGCGGCGGGAAGGGAAAAGTTTTATAACCGGTCTGGCCGGTTTTTACGAAAAGTATAAAAACTACCTGGTCGCCCTGCTCGACGAGGGTATAAATAAAAAAGTTTTTCATCCGGTTGACAAGCCCCTGATGGCGTCGGTTATAATAGCCCTGCTGGATGGTGTCATGTTTCAGGTGCTGATGGGTTTGCTGAAAAACGAGCCCCGGCTGGGGGAAAACATCAGCCGGCTGGTGCTGCAGAGTCTCATCAGCTCGGAGCGGATTACGGAAAGGGATAAAGGAGATTAAAATGATCAACAGGTTTTATTCGCTGCTGGTTACCGGCCTGGTGCTGACGGTCGTACTTACCGGCGGCGCGCGAGCGGAAAGCGACAGTCTCGATATCAACAAGCTCATCAAAGAAGTGGACGACCTGTACCGTAGCGAGGCCAGCTATGCCGAACTGGAGATGGAAATCGTGACTCCTCACTGGGAGCGCACCCTGGTGATGAAATCCTGGACGGAAGGCATGGACAAAACCTTTATCCGCATCACCTCGCCCCTGAAAGAGAAAGGCGTGGCCACCCTGCGCATCAAGAACGAGATGTGGAACTTCCTGCCCAAGACCAACAAGGTCATGAAAATCCCGCCCTCGATGATGATGAGTTCCTGGATGGGTTCGGATTTCACCAACGACGACCTGGTCAAGGAGTTCTCGCTTTTCGAGGACTATACTTATGAATTGATAAAGCTCGACACTCCCGCGACCGATTTGCATTTTATAAACTGTATCCCCCGCGAGGATTTGCCGATAGTCTGGGGTAATATCGTCATCGCCGTGACCAAAGATAAACATCTTCCGGTCTGGCAAAAGTACTACGATGAAAAGGGCAACCTGATGCGGGTGATGACCTATGCCGAGGTGAAAAAATTCGGCGACCGGCTGATTCCGGCTATGATGGAGATGGTGCCCCTTTCCAAAGAAGGGCACAGAACAATCATCCGTTATATCGATATTGCGTTTGATATCGAGGTCGATAAGGAAATATTTTCGCTGAGAAATTTACGCTCGATGAAATAAATGGAACGGAAACGATGCTTTTCAAGTTCGCTTTCAGAAATGTTTTCCGGCAGAAGCGCCGGACCCTGCTGACGGTTCTGACTATGTTCGGCGGTTTCACACTGGCGGCGCTGTCCATCGGTATCGCTGACGGTTCCTATGCCTATATCATAAACATGTTCACTCGCAACCAGCTCGGCCATATCCAGGTTCATAAAAATGATTACCTCGACCGGCCCTCGCTGTATAAAACCATCGACAGCTATGAAACCATCGGCCGGGGTATTATCGGTCTCGAGGGCATTGAGGCCTGGGCGCCCCGGTTGTACTCAGCGGGGCTGGTGTCGGTCGGGGAAAAAAGCGCCACCGCCCAGATTATCGGTATCGACCCGGCACTGGAGAATAAGGCCACCCGTTTTGACAGAAAAATTGTCGAGGGCTCCGGTTTGTCGCCCGAACCGGCTCACGAGGTGGTTGTCGGGAACGGACTGGCAGAGGTGCTCAGGGCCAAAACGGGGGATGAGATAGTCATCGTCTCGCAGGCGGCCGACGGTTCCATCGCCAACGACCTTTACGATATTGTCGGTATCGCCGCAAGCGGCGATGACATGACCGACCGCTCCGCCTTTTATATGCACCTGGCCGACGCCCAGGAACTGCTGGTCCTGTACGGTCGCGTGCATGAGCTTATTGTCATTATCGATGATGTCGATTACGTTTTCGAGAAAACCGCCGCCATAAAAGAAATCCTGGCCGACCCGACGCTGACGGTTGAACCCTGGCAGGAATTCGCCCGTTCCTTCTATCAGGCCATGCAAGCCGATTTGCGGGGAAACTGGATTATGCTTCTGATTGTCAACCTGATTGTGGCGGTCGGAGTGCTCAACACGGTCTTGATGACGGTCCTGGAGCGCACCCGCGAATACGGCGTTCTGCGCGCCATGGGCACCCGGCCCTTTATGATTTTCCGGCTGGTTATCACCGAGGTGTTGATAATGGTCGTGATCAGTTTGATCATCGGGATATTGCTTTCCGTGGCCGTCAATTCCGTGCTGGCCTCCTCCGGAATCCCGATGCCCTTCAAATTCGATTACGGCGGCATGACCTTTACCAGGTGGTATTCCGAGGTCAACGCCCGGAGCCTGTATATACCGGGTATAACCGTGATTGTAGTGGCGCTGTTCGTATCCGTGTTCCCGGCCTCGCGGGCCGCCCGGATAGCCCCGGCCAGCGCTATGAGGATGAACTGAGGATAGTTACCGATGCGTACTTTTTTAAAGTTGGCCTGGCGGAATCTCTTTAGAAACAAACGGCGAACTTTCATCGCCGGCACCGCCATCGGCATCGGCCTGGCAGCCCTTATTTTTGTCGACGCCCTGATGATTGGCATGGAGGACAACATGATTTCCGCCGCCACCTCGACATTTCTCGGCGAGGGGCAGATTCATCGCGAGGGTTTCCGGGAAACTTACGAGGTCGAAAAAGTGATAAACAATCTTGACGAGGTCCTGGACCAACTTTCGCAGGATGAGCTGGTGGAACGTTTTACCCCGCGGCTGATGTCGTTCGGGATGTTAACCTCACCAGCCAATGTCAACTCCGTGTCGTTGGTCGGCATCGAACCCTCGAGCGAAAAATTTCTCTCGCATATAGACGATAATATTGTCGAGGGTGACTATTTCGGGGGCGATGATGAGCGTGATATCGTCATCGGCAGCAAGCTGGCGGAAATTCTCGAGGTGACCCTCGGGGACCGGGTGGTCCTGACGGTCGCCCAGGCCGGGAGCGGTGATTTATCCCAGGAGATGTTTCGCGTTTCGGGTATTTTTTATCTCAACGTCAAGGAAATTGACCGCGGCATGGCCTTTATCAAACTGGACAAGGCCGGCTGGATGCTGAGCCTGCCAGGCGGGGCCCATCAGATTGCCATCGATTTTTTCGACAACCAAATCGGTCGCAACGAGAATCATCCTTTCTGGAATGAATATTCCCGCAACGGCAACGAGGCGGTCGGCTGGACAACCCTGCTGCCGCAGCTGAAAGCGGCCCTGGATCTTTCGCAGTTCAGCGTCCTGATTATCGGGGTGATTTTGTTTCTGGTGGTTGCCCTGGGCATTATCAATACCCTGTTCATGTCTTTTCACGAGCGGATGTTCGAGTTCGGCGTCCTGCGGGCGCTTGGCACCCGGGCTCTGTCCATGGGCCGCCTGATTCTGTTCGAGGCCGGCTCGCTGGCTATAGTCAGCATCGTTCTGGGTACGCTTATCAGCCTGGCGGTGACCCTGATAGTCGCCAAAACAGGCATTGATTATACCGGCATCGAGTTCGCCGGAGTCACCTACCGGGAATTGCTCTACCCGGTGCTGCAGTTCCGGCAATTTATATACTACCCTTTCTGGGTGTTTGTTTTCACGGTTGTGATCGGTCTTTACCCGGCGGCCTATGCCGCCCGCATGTCACCGGTTAAAGCCATGCGCAAAACGTTTTAGGAGCGAAAATATGGTTGATAGTTCACAGAACGATGTTATCGTGGCCAAAGGTGTCAGGAAAGTCTATTCCGACAACGGCGTTCCGGTCGAGGCCGTCCGGGGCATCGACCTCACCATCTCCCGGGGCGAGTTCACCGCCATCGTCGGCCCCTCCGGGTCGGGCAAGACCACCTTTTTGAATTGCATCTCCGGGCTGGACGATGTCACCGATGGTGATGTCTGGCTGGGCGGTCGGCACCTTACCCATATGAGCGGCCGGGAGCTGTCTGATTTCCGTCGCGATAATATCGGTTTTATATTTCAAGCCTATAATCTTATCCCCGTCCTGACTATCGAAGAAAACGTCGAATACGTCATGCTCCTCCAGGGCGTGTCTTCCTGCAAGCGGCACCGCCGGGTGACGGAAATTCTCGAGGAACTGGGTCTGGGGGGATTCGCCGACCGTCTGCCGACCCGGCTTTCCGGCGGCCAGCGCCAGCGGGTGGCGATTGCCCGGGCCATCGTCTCCCAACCAGCTATCATCCTGGCCGATGAACCCACCGCTAACCTTGATTCCCAGACCGGCGCCGACCTGCTCGATTTGATGCGCGAGTTGAACGAAAAACGCGGCATGACCTTCGTCTTTTCCACCCATGATACCATGATTATGAAACGGGCCAAACGCCTGGTAGTACTCAAGGACGGTCTTATAGCCAGTGATGAAACCAGAAAATAATCACCATGGAAACCGTCGTTAAATATTTAAAAACGTTATTTTTCACGTTAACGCTTATCGTCCTTCAAATCGCCGCCGGTCGCAGCGCAGAGAAATTTTCTCTCGACGGTTACTACAAAATTCATTTCGTGACCTATGATTTTCCGAGTGACAAAAGCGATATCCCCCTGCCGGTGGATTTTTTAATATGGGCGGCCAGTACCCGCGCCCGGGTCAATGCCCATTATAATCCGTTCGAAAAAATATCGTTCGCCTTCTCGTACAGCTTTATGCCGCGGGTATCGGACCCGGTTCTGCCGTTATTGTACGATTACAACCCGCTGGTGCCTCAAATCGACCCCCAGGGATACCGGGTGGATGATTTGAAAAACCGGATTTACCCTGACAGTTGGGATGACGACCAGGGAATTGCCTTTTTTCAGAACCTTGACAGGGCATTCGTCACTGTCCGAACGAAACAGGCCGATTTTTTCATCGGCCGCCAGGCAATCGCCTGGGGTTCGGCTCGCGTCATCAACCCCACCGACATTATAGCCCCGTTCACATACGACGAGCTTGACGCCGAGGACCGCCTCGGTGTGGATGCCGTCCGCATGCGCCTGCCCCTGGGTTTCATGGGGGAGCTCGACGCCGGTTATATCGCCGGGAGCAATCTTTATTTCGACCGCAGTTCCGCTTATGTGCGGACGAAATTCTATGCCGCCAGAACCGATGTCACTTTGATAATGGCCGGCTTCCGGGAGAATCTGTTAGCCGGGTTCGATATCGCCCGCGCCCTGGGCGGGGCTGGTTTCTGGACCGAGGCCGCTTATGTCTGGGCGGACGCCCTCAGTGATGACCGGAAGAGCGATGCTTGCGATTACTTTCGCGGAACGGTCGGACTCGATTACAGTTTCGGAGATAAAACCTACGGTTTTCTGGAGTATCATTTCAACGGCGCCGGTGCCGCCGACACCGAAGAGTATCTCGACAATATCACTACCCCCGCCTATACCGAGGGAGCCGTTTACCTGATGGGGAGACATTATTTGATTCCGGGGCTGAATTATCAGTTGACGCCCCTTTTTACCCTGTCGGGACAGTTGCTGGTCAATTTGACCGAACCATCGGGGTACCTGACGCCCCAGTTCGAGTACAACGTCAGTCCCAATATTTATATCAACGGCGGCGCCTTTATCGGTCTGGGGAAATATCCGGTTTTCACTGTCGATATCGACGACCGGACGGTCCTCGCCGACCTTCGCTCCGAGTTCGGCAGCTACACCAACACCTACTTTACATCTCTCAGAGTTTATTTCTGACAACCTGGGCTGGAATACATTCGGGGATTTATTTTTTATATGTTAAGGATTCATTAAATTTTGCACATATGTTTTTTATTCATTTGCATTGGTTTGTGATAATTAGTAATATTTCTTATTCACTGGTAACCAAATATAGGGTATATCGTATATTAGTTAATAATGATTATCGCTGAAAACCTTAGGAAGCAATTTAACGGCCTGGTCGCGGTCGACGATGTTTCTTTCCACATCGAGCGCGGTGAAGCGTTCGGTCTTTTGGGTCCCAACGGGGCGGGCAAAACCACCACCATTAACATGCTGGTCGGGGTTTTAAAACCGGATAAGGGCAAGGTTATAATCGATGGTGAGAACGACCCGACCCGCATGAATATACGCAACCGTATCGGCAACGCTCCCCAGTCGCTGGCCCTTTACGATCGGTTAACCGCGTATGAAAACCTGGCTTTCTTCGGTAAATTATACGGTCTCTCCGGTAGCCGGCTCAAAGAGCGGATCGACTGGGCGCTGGATCTTACCGGTCTGACCGACCGCCGCAAGGATATTGTCGGGACTTATTCCGGCGGCATGCAGCGGCGTTTGAACCTGGCCTGCGCCATGGTGCACGACCCGCCCGTGCTGCTGCTCGACGAACCCACGGTGGGGGTTGACCCACAGTCGCGCAATATGATTTTTGAAAGTATCGAAGGCTTGAAAAAACGCGGCCTGACTGTGATGTACACCACCCATTATATGGAAGAAGCGCAGCGGCTGTGCGACCGGGTAGCGATTATCGACCATGGTAAGATTCTGGCCCTGGATACGGTCGATAATCTGATTGAAGAACACGGCGGGGTGTCGGTTATCGAGGCCGAGCTGGACCGGGCACCCGGGGATAATTCCGCTCTGCCCGGTCGTCTCGAGGGCAACCGTCTGACGGTTGAAACCCGCAAACCCATGGAAGACCTGGCCCGGCTGACCAACGCCGGCCTGAGCTTCACCAGTCTGAAGGTGGAGCGTTCCAACCTGGAATCGGTCTTTCTTAATTTAACCGGCAGGAGCTTGCGTGACTGATGTCTAAGATTGTAACCTTGGCTTTGAAGGATTTAAAACTGCTCCTTCGCGATAAGGGGTCGTTGTTCTGGGTTATTATGTTCCCGCTTTTAATAGCGCTTTTTTTCGGGACAATATTTTCCGGCGGCGGGGGGAGAGCCAGCGGGATGAAAATCGCCGTGGTCGACCGGGACGAAAGTGAATACTCGCAGGCGTTTGTCGAGAAGCTGGACAGTCTGGAATCTTTGAGCGTCGAGCCCATGGCTTACGATACCGCTTTCGCCAGGGTTCGCACCGGCAAACTCACTGCTTTTCTGTTGATAAAAAAAGGCTTCGGTAAAACACTCGGTATGTTCTCCGATACCCCTATGGTTGAAGTGGGTATCGACCCGATTCGTCGGGCCGAAGCCGGCTATCTACAGGGACTGCTGATTAAAGCGTCATTCATGTTAATGCATGAAAAATATTCCTCACCGTCGGTTATCCGGGACCAGCTCGACGACTTCATGTCCGATACCGGCGCCTGGAGCAACCTCAATCCCGAACAGCGGAAATCCGCCCGTACTTTTATGAGCAGTATGGCTGACTTCTTCGAAGTCCTAGAACCCGATACGGCCGGCAGCGTTGCGACATCGACTTCAACTATGCCGGATATGTTTCCCGTTAAGATTACTTCGGTGACCAACGATACCGCCCTTCCCCGTTCGTCATTCGAGGTTACCTTTCCCTCGGCGATTCTCTGGGGCCTCATGGGAGTGGCGGCGACTTTCGCCGTGGGTATCGTCAAGGAACGCAATGGCGGTACCTACCTGCGACTGCGCCTGGCCCCCCTGACCCGCGCCCACATTCTGGCCGGGAAGGGGCTGGCCTGCTTCACCGCCAGCATGACGATTGCCGTAGTCCTCCTGCTTCTTGGAACTGTCGTATTCGGAGTGAGAATTGTCAGTCCCGGGGTGCTGGCGATAAGTCTGGTAGCGGCGTCGCTCTGTTTTGTAGGCGTGACCATGCTGGTCAGCGTGATAGGCAAAACCGAGGAAGCGGTCGGCGGCGCCGGCTGGGGTATTCTG
>JAFGNW010000038.1 GCA_016926795.1 Candidatus Zixiibacteriota bacterium | reverse complement strand
CGGTTTAAAGAAGTCGAAAGTCTTCGACATTTCGACCTACAACTTAATTTAGATATTTACAGTAGGTCGAAACTCTTGCGGTTTCGACAATATCAGTTGGATTGCGGGATCTATGGACATATCCGATATACTAGATAATTACATTAAAATCCTCGAAGGCGCTCGTCCGCCCAGATTCAAGAACATTGATTTGACTGAGAGGGTGAATAAGGCGCTGGAGATTCTCAAATCCTGCACGCTGTGCGAGCGGGCTTGTGAAATCGACCGTACCGCTGGAGAAAAAGGGGAGTGCAGGGTTGGAATGGATTTGCGGGTAGCCTCGGCGTTCGACCATATGGGGGAGGAGTTTTTTTTCATTCCCTCTTACACGATTTTTTTCGCCTCGTGTACTTTTCACTGTCTCTTCTGCCAGAACTCGGATTTGTCCCAGGTTAGCGATGTTGACATATTCCCGGCCATGACCCCGCTCGACCTGGCGCGACTTATCGACCAGCATGGTTACTGCAAAAACATGAACTTTGTCGGCGGGGAGCCGACCCCGTACCTTCCGTTTATTCTCGAGACTCTTACCCATGTCAAATCCTCCCTGCCGGTGGTGTGGAACTCTAATTTCTACATGTCTCGACAATCGATGGCGCTGTTGAAGGGATTGGTCGATGTATATCTGTCCGATTTCAAGTACGGCAACGATGCATGCGCTAAAAGACTTTCCGGGATCGATAATTATTTCGAGATTGTCGGCTGCAACCATTTGCTGGCTTGTGATGACACCGAGTTAGTGATAAGACATCTGGTTCTGCCGAACCATTTCGAATGCTGCACCAAGCCGGTGTTCGATTTTATCGCCGAGCACATGAAGGACCGGGCGGTGGTCAACGTGATGGACCAGTACCGTCCCTGCTACCGGGCCGATAAATGCGAGGACATCAACCGCCGTCTGAAGCCCGAGGAATTCCGTGAAGCGGTTGATTATGCCGAGAAGCTGGGGCTGGTGTATATAACTTGAGAATATCAGAGATTACCACGTCGTCCGCTTAAGCGGACTCCTCGCAATGACATTGTTGTGCCCGGCAGATGTCCACATCTGCCATAAACAGAGGCACATGTTGAAATGTGCCGTCCAATTAATAGGCAGGTGTGCGGGTCACCTGCACTTCAATTGCTTGGATTATCATCCCCGCGAAAGCCGAAGGTGCGCCGCAGGCATAGTGGGAATGACAGAAAAAAGTCATGCTGAGCGGAGTCGAAGCATGACTGACGAAAAAGTTACATTTCGACTCCGCTCAATGTGACTTAATATAACTTGTATTTTTTCTTTTTATAATCCGGGCGGCCCACTGCTTTAGCGGTGGGAGTGAAAAGAATAAACCCACCTCTAAAGAGACGGGGCACCCGTCAATAGAAAGACCCACCTCTGAAGAGGTGGGGTACCCGACGGGGCACATATGGACACAGGTCCTGAGTTTTCGAAGGATGTGCCGCCCACAATGCCAATTTTTCCTGCAATTATTTTCGTTGACAGAATAACAGCCAATCCGTTTATTTCCGGGAAAACCAAACCCCTAAATTCACGGTGTGTATGTCAACTTCCAACCCCGGTTCAAACTCATTACCCGACGATGCCAAAGGCGGCCTTTTTCAGCAGCTCTTTTCCATGAGCCGTCCGTTCTGGATGGTCAATATCATGGAAATGCTGGAGCGGCTGGCTTATTACGGCGTGCGGGTGGTGATTCCGATTTATATCGCCCAGGCCGATGAAATCGGCGGGCTGCATTTCTCGCAGACCGACAAGGGCATTATTTTCTTATGGTGGGCGTTGTTTCAATCGCTGACGCCAATGCTTTCCGGCGGCTTCGCCGACCGTTACGGTTACAAAAAAACCATCGCCGTCTCGGTGGCGATTAAAATGCTCGGCTATATTTTGATGGCCACCCAGACGGAGTTCTACCCGTTTTTGTTGGGCTGCTGTACGCTGGCGCTGGGCACGGCTATTTTCAAGCCCGGTGTCCAGGGAACGATGTGCCAGAGCCTGACGCACAAGAACTCCTCGGTCGGCTGGGGGACGTTCTATATGCTGGTCAATATCGGCGGTTTTCTCGGACCGCCGCTGGCGCACTTCCTGTACGGCATTTCCTGGCCGGCGGTTTTCTACGGCTGCGCCGCTATCGTCTCGCTTAATTTCCTGATGCTCTTCACCTACAAGGACCCTTCCGCCGGCGGCGAACAGAAAGGCAATCCGTTTCTGGTGCTCTGGAAAACCATCCTGAACATCTTCAACCTGCGCTTGATTGTCTTTATCGTGATCATGTCCGGGTTCTGGCTGATGTTCATGCAGCTTTTTGATATGCTGCCCAATTTCATTGTGGACTGGGTGGACAGTTCCAAACTGGTGCACGATTTGCACCTGCCGGATTTTATGCTCCAGCCCAATTCCACCCGCGGCGACCAGCTCGCCCAGGAATGGATGATCAACATCAACCCCGGCCTGATTATCCTGGCGGTGGTGTTCATATCCTGGCTGGTTTCGCGCATGCGGCGGGTACACTCCATCTTAATCGGTATCACGATCGCCTCGGTAGGGCTCGTTTTCGCCGGCTTTACGACGTCGGGTTATCTCTGCCTGATGGGGATATTGATTTTTTCCGTTGGGGAAATGCTCTCCTCGCCCAAAATGAACGAGTATCTCGGCGTTATCGCCCCGGAGGGTAAGAAGGGTCTCTACATGGGTTACGCCAATATCCCGCAGGGGATCGGCTGGGGGGTCGGCTCGATTTTCGCCGGTCATGTCTATGAGAACATGGGCGACAAGGCTAACCTGGCGCTCGATTACCTGTCGAAAAATTTCAGTATCACCGATGTCAGCCGCACCGAGGCCATGAACAAGCTGGTTGAGGTCACCGGGATGAACCATGTCGACGCCACCAACATGCTCTGGTCGGCTTATGACCCCTATAAACTCTGGTACCAGTTCGCGGCTATCGGCATCGTATCGGCTGTCGGCATGTATCTCTATTCGCTCTGGGTGAAAAAATACGAGCCCAGGGAAAAGGGATAACTTTTTTCCATTTGATCGAAAAATACCAAAGCCCCGGTTTTTTTGTAAACGGGGCTTTTTTAGTGATTCGCACGTTATTTTTATCCGCCAATAGCTTATTGAATGGGTATAAAAAGTTGTTGATAATTGACAAAACCGGCCATAGCTTCCCGGTAGGAGTGCCGATTAATTTAGAAGAAAAAAACAGATTGATTTAACGAAGAAGGAGTCAAAATGAAAAAGCTTTTAGTTGTGCTGGTGGTGCTGGCGGTAATTCCGCTGGGTTGCGGCGGGGGCGGTAAGACGGTGACCCGACTGGATACCGAGACGGTGACCGATTTGAGCGGTAAATGGAACGATACGGACTCGCGGCTGGTGGCCGAGGAAATGATCGGCGACTGCCTCTCGAGACCCTGGCTGACCGAATATGCCGCCGCCAAGAGCGCCAAGCCGGTGGTGACGGTGGGTACGATTCGCAATCTCACCAGCGAGCACATAGCCATGGAAACCTTCATTGCCGATTTCGAGCGGGAGCTTATCAATAACGGCAATGTTCGGTTCGTGGCCAGCAAGGAACAGCGTTCCGAGGTACGCGAGGAGCGGTTCGAGCAACAGGAGTTCGCCTCGAAAGAGACCGCCAAACGCCTGCGCGAGGAAACCGGCGCCGATTTCATGCTCCAGGGCGCCATCAAGACCATCACCGACCAGGAAGGCGGCAAGCAGGTAGTCTTCTACCAGACCGACCTGGAACTGGTCAATATCGAATCGATGGAGAAGGTGTGGGTCGGCACCAAGAAGATTAAAAAGGGAATCGCCCAGGGCAAAACCAAATGGTAGTCGTTGCGGGCCGGTCTTGACTTTTTTTTGCAAGATTATCGGGCTGCTGGTGCCGCTTCTGATTGTGGCCGGATGCGGCTCGGTCGCCACCCGGAAAGGTTTCTATGAACCGATCACGGCGGAGCTGCGCTCCGGCAATGTGGACAGCGCCGCCGTGCTCCTGGAAACCGCCCGGGAGAAGAAAAAGTACGCTCAGAAAGACCGGCTGGTTTATTTTCTCGACGCCGGTCTTCTCTATCATTACGCCGGTGATTACCAACTCAGCAACGACAAGCTGCACCTGGCTGAGGCCGCCGCCGAGGAACTGTTCACGAAAAGTATTTCCCGGGCGGCGCTGTCGATGCTGCTCAACGACAACGTCCTCGAATATGCCGGTGAGGACCATGAAATCCTCTACGCCAACCTTATCAGTGCCCTAAACTATATTGCCCTGGGGTCATTCGACGACGCCTTCGTGGAAATCCGCCGCGCCAACCTCAAGCTCGACCAGCTGGAACGGAAATACGCCGAAGCGGCCGAAGTTCTGCAACGCGGCAATCCCGACGACACCGACCGGGTAGAGGTGGAATACAAAGTGGACAGCGTCCGCTTTCACAACGACGCCTTCGCCCGCTATTTGAGCCTGCACCTTTACGCTGCCGACGGCAAATACGACGATGCCCGCATCGATATGGATTTCCTGCGCAAGGCGTTCGCCGTCCAGGCGCATATTTATGATTTCGACCTGCCCGAGGTAAAGTATCAATCCGAGTCCGGGGCCGTTCTCAGTGTGGTTGGCCTGGCCGGACTGGCTCCCACCAAGGACGCCCTCAACCTTCGCCTGCGCACTGACAAGGACCTTAATTTGGTGCAGGTGTTTTACGACCTGCCCGGAACAGAGAGCACGGAGTACGGTCATTTCCCGGCGAACATATCGCACGATTTGTATTTCAAATTCGCCATCCCGCAACTGGTACCGCGGCCTTCGGTGATCGGATATATCCGAGTCTTAGCCGATAGTCGGTTAGTCGGCGAGCTGCAGCTTCTGGAGGATGTTGAAAAGGTAGCCACCGAAACTTTCGCCGCTAAAAAGTCTTTAATCTATATTCGCACGGCGGTGCGGGCGCTGGCCAAAGCTCTGGCGACGACTAAAATGAAAAAAGAAGCCGACACCGGCGGTCTTGGCGGCTGGCTTAAGAAAGTGGCCATCGATATCGGCACCGACATCTCCGAGAACGCCGACCTTCGCTCCAGCCAGTATCTCCCCGGCAAGATTTATGTCGGTGATTTCGAAATCGCACCCGGGGTTTACGATATCACGGTGGAATATTATGACCTTGAGGGAAATTTAATCGACCGCATCAACCGCTCCGGATTTGAGGTACGGGAGGGCGCTTTTAATCTTATCGAGACCTATTCGGTAAAATAAATTAAATCGTCTTGCTCAGTTCCTGCTTTTTGACTTTACCCGAGGGGTACTTGGGCAGGGCGTTGGTGAAAATCACGTGCTTGGGAATTTTATGCCGGGCCAGACGAGCACCGATATGGTTCTGGATTTCTTCCTCGGTGGCCGCGCAGCCCTCTTTTAATACCACCACCGCTTTGATCGCCTCACCGAGGATGTCGTCGCTTACCCCCACCACGGCCGTTTCAAGGACTTTTTCATTTTCCAGGATACGCTCCTCGATCTCTTTGGCACTGACCCGGTTGCCGCCGACTTTGATGATTTCCTTCTTGCGCGAGACTACGTACAGATAACCCTTTTCATCGCGTCGGGCCAGGTCACCGGTGTAAAGCTTGCCGTCTTTGAGAACCTGGCTTTCCTCGTCGGGCTGATGCCAGTAACCGAGCATGACATTGTCACCGACAACAGTAATCTCACCGATTTCACCGGGGGCGACTTCGCGGCCGTCGTCACCGGTCAAAAGCACCGTCACGCCCGGCACGGGGATACCGATGGAACTGATATGATCCTTCAACTCTTCGGGTGGCAGCCAGGTCACTCTCGGGGCGGCCTCGGTCTGGCCGTACATGATATAAATTTCCTTGCCGGGGAAAACATCGATAACGTTTTGAATGATTTTGGGCGCCATGGCCCCGCCGGCCTGGGTCAGGTAACGCAGGGCGGGCAGTTTCTCCGAACAGAAATTGGCGTTGTTGAGAAGAATCATGAAGTTCGACGGCACCCCGGAAAATCCGGTCACCTTTTCCTTCATCATCGTTTCCAGAATCACCTGCGGGAAAGCGAAGCGATTATCGATGACCAGGCAGCCGCCGACCTGGACATGGGTCAGAAGCAGAGAGTTGCCGTAGATGTAATAAAACGGAAGGATGACCATTATCGAATCCTTATCGGTCAAGTTTAGATATTCCACTGTCGCCACCGTGTTGGAAACCAGGTTCAGATGTGACAGCATCACTCCTTTGGAAGTGCCGGTGCTGCCGGAAGTGTAGAAAATAGCCGCCAGTTCAGTGGGGCAGGAGGGCAGAGTCTTATGGGTCAGGTTATCGAGCGGTGCGACAGCATCAATACCCTCGATTAACTCTTCAAACGATGGTTTGAAATCGCTTTGGTCTATAATATCGGATAACTTTTCACTTTTCAGGCGGTACTTGCTCAAATCCAGGGCGCGGTCTGATATGACCAGTTCGAGCGATGATTTCTCGCTTATGATTTCGGGCAGGTAGCGGGTGAATTTGGTCTGGATGAACAATATTTTAGCCTCGCAATCGTCGAGGATGAAACGGAATTTGTCCGGTCTAAGGGAAGTGTCAAGCGGCACCACCACATATCCGGCACGGGTTACGGTGAAAAAGGAGATGATATATTCCAGGCTGTTCTCGAAAAGAACGGCCACGCGCGAACCGGGGGCGAGATTAAGTTTTTCCAGGTACTGCGCCAGGACGTTCGTTTTCAAGAGCAGTTCGCGGTAGGTGATTTTTTTGTCGCCGTGCACGACGGCGTCTTTGTCCGGGGCGAGTGCCGCCCCTCGGGTTAAAAGGTCAAAAAGTTTCATTTATATTCAAACCGTTCATAGTCAAAAATTATTTTCATTTTATCAAGCTTTATCGGATTTATCCTGCCAGACTTTAAAAGCATCCGCAGGGATGCCGTCCGGAATTTTAAAATTATCGATATAGAGATGGTGAAGAAGCTGGGTGGAGAGAATCCCGATGAAGGACATGTTGTCTTTGAACGACAGGTGAGCGTGCGACAGGCGCTTGCATTTTTCCCGAAGACTGGCGACCGGGGCGGGATTAAAAAGACCGTTCCGTTGGAGAGCTTTTTCGTTGAGCATTTCGTCAATATACGAAGGCGGGTCGGGCTGCATAAAACTGTTCGAGTCCGGCGCCATATAGGGTTGTTTGACCCGGTCGATAATTTCCTTCGGAAGCTCCCGGCGCATGGCTCTTTTAAGAATGAACTTTTCTTTCAGGCCGAAAATTTTGTAAAGCGGCGGGATGGCGGCGGCGAACTCCACCAGCCGGTGGTCCAAAAACGGGAAACGCCCCTCGATAGAATTAGCGGCGCTGACCCGGTCACCCTGGGAGGACAGCAGGTACCCGGCCAGAAGCGAGCGAGCTTCGACATACTGCGCCCGGGCCAGGTGATGCCAGCGGTTGAAATTCTCCGGCAGGTCACGACCGAAAGCCGAGAGTGAGTCATGGTTCCCGATGCGGTCTTTAACTTCACGGGTGAAGAAGTCCTTGATTTTAGAGGTGGTGTTGATTCGCGGAAGGTGTGAATAATAGTAAGCGTCGGTTTGGGAAAGTCCCGCTTTGTAGAAAGTTTCGAGGTAGAACCGCGCCCGCGCCCCCGAAAGGGGCAGGGTCGGGTAGAGGCGTTTCAACAACAGCGGCCGCCAGTTCGATTCGGGATTTCTGGCCCAGAAATTTCGTATCAGCGCTTCCTTGAAAATATCATAGCCACCCAGGATTTCATCGGACCCCTCGCCGGTCAAAACCACTTTGAAATTGTTCTCCCGCACCAGCCGGGAAAGCATATAGAGCGGGGTGGGGGCGGTGCGGACTATCGGCCGCTCGGTGTGCCAGATAACGCGAGGGAAGTTTTCCGCTATGTCGCGATAATCGCAGGCGACCTTGTGATGGTTGGTGCCCAGATAAGCCGCCATTTGCAGCTGGTACTCCGATTCATCGTATGCCTTGTCGTGAAAAGCGATACTGAAGGTTTCCACTCGCGTGTCGGTAAAATGCTTGATGAGGGCCGTAGTGACCGAGGAATCCAGTCCTCCCGAAAGATAAGCCCCGACCGGAACATCGGCCCGCAGCCGCAGCCGCACCGAATCCACCAGCAGGGCGTGCAACTCCTCCGCCCAGGAGTCGACGCTTTTGGTTCGGTCAAAAGATTCCGGGAACTGCATCTGCCAGTAGCGCCCGGTCCTAATCTGCCCGTTCTTCACTTCGAGGTAACCGCCGGCTTCCAGTTCGCAGATATTCTCAAAAGCGGTACGAGGCGGCGCGGTGGTCCACCAGGTGAAGATTTCATCCAGGCCGGTGAGATCAATTTTTCTCGGTATGTTTTCATCACAAAAAATGGCCTTGATTTCGGAGGCGAAATAAAAACGGCCGTTGTGCACGGTGTAGAAAAGCGGCCGAATACCCATCCGGTCACGGGCGGCCAGAAGACGGTCGTTCTTTTTATCGTAAATGACGAAAGAAAACTGGCCGTTAAAATGCTGCAGGCAGTCAACGCCCCATTGTTCGAAGGCATGAACAATGACCTCGGTGTCCGATTGGGTTCGGAAACGGTGTCCCAGTTTCTCGAGCTGCGGCCGTAATTCGACATAGTTGTAAATCTCACCGTTAAAAGTCACCCAGACGGAATTGTCTTCGTTGGCCAGGGGTTGCGAGCCGGTGGAGAGGTCGATAATCGAGAGGCGGGCCTGACCGAGAGCGCATTTGCGGTCGAAATAAGCCCCGAACTCGTCCGGTCCGCGGTGACGGATTATCGCCACCATCCGCCGTAAAAGGTCACGGTCCGGTTTGGCTTCACCCTCCAGTTGATAATAGCCCGCTATTCCGCACATATCACAACTTTCCGATTATTTGAATCCGGGCGCCTGTTTTTGGTTCTGTTATCACTAAAATTTTTCATCTTAAAAGATTAAATATATAAACTGTGTCGGGCGGTTGTTGATTTTTCATTTAAATCCCTTTTACATATCATATTATATCGTCCCGAAAAAGACTTAATTTAACTCTTGTCAGGAATTACTCTGCAAATAAAGGATTTATTTGGGATATCCGTCAATAATTTTTTTTTATTGTAATTTGAGTTCTTTTTTTGTATTATTAATAGGGATACGTTAAGTAATATCATAATTTTATCATGTTTTCTATCAACAGGTCAATTTCAAGGGGAAGTATTTGAACTTATTATTGAGTACATCCGCCGGGTATGCTATTCATGCTTTGCATTATATCGCAACCTGTAACAGCCACACCCCGGTAATGACCCGGGAAATAGCCGACCGCTACGGCTTGCCATACGATTCCTCCCTCAAGATACTTCGGCAGCTGTCCAAAGCCGGTCTGGTTCGACCCCACCGGGGTTGCCAGGGAGGTTTTTCACTTACCCGACCGCCGGAGGAGATATCGCTCTTAAGTGTGGTGGAGGCGGTTGACGGTCCGGTGGTGCACGGACTGGGTATGCCGGGCGGCACCGGGGATGAAGCCCTCTGTTCCCGAACCGATGAACTCTTCCAGGAGGCGGCTCTGGAATTGAAACGAAAATTGGAGAAATTAACCATCGCCGATTTATCCTCGTCGCGGGAAACCGTATATACCGCCGCTATAAAACAGAATGATTTATAGCGAACATTATTTATGAGTATCAATGAAAAGATGGGAGGATATTGAGTGAGCACTGAGGTTTTGCTGGTAGATGACGAGCGGGAATTTTTGGACAGCCTCAGCGGTCGCCTTAAAGCCAAAGGCTATAACATTACCGCGGTCGTTAACGGTGAGGAAGCTCTGGACAACTGCCGGAGAGAGACTTACGATATCATCATCGCCGACCTGTGTCTTCCCGGCAGCATCAACGGCTGGGACATAATCGCCGCCGCCAGGGAGAAATATCCCCGTTCCGGTTCTTTTGCCATCACCGCGTTTCCCGACCCGCGACATAAATCAAAAGCTGAATCGCTGGGGACTTTCGCTTATCTGGAGAAACCAATTTCCCTGGATTTGATTGTCGACCTGGTACAAAACTGCGTTCACAAACAGCGGCTCGAAAACGAGTTGGAAACCCTCCGCGGAGAGAAAGAATACTTCACCGAACATACCGATATCTGGAGGTTGCTGCAGGATTCCTACAATTCTCTCCCGTTTCCCGCTTTCATGGTGATGGCCGATAATAGGATAATCCTGCCGAACCTTAAGGCGACAGTGCTTTTCGATACCTTGAAGACCGTAAATAATGAAAACGATGTGATTATGCTGCCGGAGCAGTTGAAAGAATACATCGAGGCCGCCCGGGACTACACCGCCTCGGATAATATTCCGACCCGCAAGGTCAAAATCGGCGGGGGAAGTTATAATCTCCGTTGCTGGAAAATTGAATCGACCGTTATTGAACCGACCCTGTCGGTGGTATTGGAGCCGACCGAAATTCTGGAAGAATCTTTGCTCAGTTCGGAAACTATCCGGGTCTGGCTGCCTATTTTGCTGAAAATGAACCGATGAGCTTATATATTGCCATTTCTTTTATTTCGTCGGTTTTTTAAATCGTTTTGGACGTTATTTCGTCTCTGTGATTTGAAAAATCAGAAGAAAGTCGGAAGGAATTTGTGGGCTTGAAGCGCGAACTGGTTATCAATTTGACGGAGAACCCTGAAAGGTACCGGGAGTTGTTCGAAAACGCTCCGGTCGGTATCGGGGTATCTCATTTCGACGGTCGGATTCTGGCTTACAACGATGCCATGCTCAGGATGATGGGTTATGAGCCGCATGAAATGAGAAACCTCAATCTTGTCGATACCTACTGTGATAAAAAAGACCGGGCAAAGTTATTTAAATCTTACCGTAAAAAGGGTTTCCTCCGCGATTACGAGGTCAAACTCAAGAAAAAGGACGGCACGCCGTATTTTGCCAGTCTCACTATCACCCCCTTTCAGTATGACGGCGAAGAGGTTTTATTGACCATAGCCGTAGATATAACGGGACAGAAGGAGATCGAGACAGCCCTCAGGAACAATGAGGAGAAATATCGTACTCTGATTGAAAATACCAGCGATATTGTCTATTCCATGAATATCGAAGGGGGTATCGTCTTCATCAGTCCGCGGATCAGGTATTACGGTTATGAACCGGAGGCTTTGATCGGTAAGAATTTTTTGGACATGATTTATCCCGAAGACCGGAATATGGTAGCTTCCGATTTTGAGAAATCTCTGGTCGAAAAAGAAATAAGCCCGCCTATTGAGTTCCGTATCCTGAGCGGTGACGGTGATGTCGTCTGGCTGGAAGAGCGGAGCCAATTCAATTATGACACCCGGGGAGAGATTGTCGGTCTGACCGGTATCGCCCGCGATATTACCGAAAGGAAAAAGGTCGAGGAGGCGCTCAGAAAAAGTGAGGAACGTTTTCGCAGGCTTCTGAACCGCATGCCGGACGCGGTGGCTCTTATTTATGAAAATAGACCGATTTACGTCAACCCCTCACTTTTACAACTGTTCGGTTTCGAGGAAAAAGAAATTGCCGATTTTGACATCAAATCTTTCTCGCGTTTTTTCGAGAATCCTGAAAAACTTCTGCATCGCGTTAATGATATTTTAACCGGCGGCCCGGAATACCCCTAGGAATATATCATTATCGCCAAAGACGGAACAAAAGTCCCCGTCGAAATATTTTCCCGGAATATTATCTACAGGGGAAAATCGGCACTGCTGAGCGTCGTCCGCAATTTAACGGAACGCAAGAAACTGGAACTTCAGATTCAACGTCAAAACGAGCGCCTCAAAAAACTGGTTGACGAGCGCAGCCGTCAGGCGCTTCGCAACGAGCGACTGGCGGCGGCGGGCCGGCTGCTGGCGGCGTATGTCCACCAGATCGGTAATCCGATACAGAGTATTTTCTGTTGCCTGGACCGTCTGGAAAATCTGGTGCAGGACAATAAAAAGTTGACCCGGGAGGTTCAGGGTATCCGGACACACCTTCGCCGCGTGGCCGACCTGGGACGACAGTTGAAAAACATATATAAGCCTCAGGAACCGGATTTTACCCCCATTAACGTCAACGAAATCGTGCTCGAGGTAATGGAACAGTATTCCACCCGCTTAACCGACGCCGGGATAAAGTTACAATTGAATCTGGAAAAATCGGGCGCGACCGCTTTCATCGATGAAACCGCACTCTATACTTCCCTGGGCAATATTATCCTGAACTCTATCGATGCCATGCCCGAAGGCGGCGAGCTGTCAATTACGACCGTTAACCGGGAAAACCATCTATTGCTCGAGGTCGCCGATAACGGTAAGGGAATAAAACCTTCGGACCTTCCCAAAATATTCAAACCTTTCTTTACCACCAAGACGCCCGAAGAAGGTACCGGTTTAGGACTTACTCTGGTCAAAGAGGCTGTCGAGATATCGGGAGGCTCGATTTCCGTCTCCAGTAAGGTCGGTCAGGGCACCAAGGTGATGATATCTCTTTTAAAAAACGAACCGGTGAATTTCTCCCGTCGGATCGGGTCTTCAATGCAGGGTTTCTTTAAACCCCAATACTGATTTTGAAATTTCTTGTAAAATCATAGTTTCCCAGAATATGTACTTAAGACTCGGGGATTTTTACTTTACAGTACGTTCGTTTATATTTTTCTTTAAATGTAAAGTTTGTGCTTACCGGAGGAATCGAGAAAGCCGGAAATCCGGGGATTCTCGTTGAGACGGGAGGAAGGATGAGAACGATAATGTTCATTCTGTTAGTAAGCAGTCTTCTGATTGGAGCGGTTTGCCCGTCATCGGTCGGAGCCGCAGGGGCCGGTGAACTGGTTGCGGCTTTTGGCCGGATACACGGTTGCACGGTTGATACCGCTTCCACGGTTACTGTGGACAGCCTGACGATATCCGGTCACGACCTGCGGCTTGAGCTCGACTCGGGCCGCCTGGCCTTTGTCGAACCGCTGTTTTTTGATTCCGTAAGGCACGTTTACGGCGGTTATTTCGAAGGCGAAGGGCGGCTGCTTTTTAATCCCCGGGTGCCCACCGAACGGGACCAGTTGAAACGTTTTTTCGAGTCCGATTCGCTCGACTGCTCTTTCAATAAAATTTTTATGTTCTTCAGTGACGATATCTATCAACAGGTAGTCGCCTCCTCGTCGCCTTCGAGGGTTTCTTTCGACCGGGGCGGGCTCGAGCGGGCGTCCGGGGAACGCGAATGGCTGGCCATGTTCGCCCATCTTGACCTTTGTTTCAACGTTTTGAAGAACCTGGCCCAGACTCCCGTTCAAACTTATCTCCTGTTCACCGTTGACTGTGACAAAACCCAGCGGGTTTTCTACGAGTTCAATCCGTACGCCCGGGAGGAAGTTCGCCTGTGGCGGTTGTACCACCGGGGGTTGGAGAACCGGGCCGAGCTGGTCAGCAGTTATTCGCAGTACGCCGATGACAATTTCAACAATTTAAACGGTCGTGCTAAGTCACGGATTAAAATCGGGCATTACGATATCGAGGCTGCCATCGACCAGAAAGGCGTTTACCGCGGTACTACCGATATGTCATTTAAAGTCCTGGAGCCGGTTCAGCTTTTACGCCTGAGTCTGCACAACCTGCTGCGGGTGGACAGCGTCAAGTGTTCCCGCGGCGGCTCGGTCGGGGTTTTTCGTTATGAGGACAAATCTCTCTGGTCGGATTGGCATGCGGGTCTGTATCTTTTCTTTGACCGACCTTTTGCCCCCGGCGATTCCGCCATGCTGACTTTTTACTGCGAGGGCAAGATTGCCTGGCAGGAGATGGGTCAGTTTTACGTTACCGCTGGAGCCTGGTGGTACCCGCGTTATACCGACAACCCCCGCACGACTTTTGAGATGAGCTTCAAAACGCCGAAGAAATATCAATTTGCAGCCACCGGGACGTTACTGGAAAGTGAAACGGTCAAAGACACCCTGTTCACCCGCTGGCTGGTGGAGCAACCGGCCGGTAACGTTTCGTTCAGTATCGGTGTCATGCGAAAGTATCTTTTTCCCGACCCGGACACGGGCCATGTGGAGATTTATTATTCCAGCGACCTGCACGAGGAAATCGGGCGGGCGCTGGCGTATGAAATGATTTTGACCGGCAAACACATGGAAAGGCAGGTGTCCGATGACGTCATCAACGCCATGAAAGTATTCGAACGGCAGTTTGGAAGTTACGCTTTCGATCGCATTCGCGTCAGTGAGATTTTGGCCGACCACGGTGAAGCCTTCCCCGGCTTTCTCCATATGGGTCTGCCGACCTGGAACAACACCGACCCCTGGGGTAACGAGCGGCTGTTCCGCGCCCATGAAGTGGCGCACCAATGGTGGGGGATCGGGGTCGGTTACGAGACCTATCACGACCAGTGGCTCAGCGAGGGTTTCGCCGAATACAGCGCCCTGTTGTATATTCAGGCTGTCCTGGGCAGCAAAAAGTTTCTGGAGAAAATTGAGGACTACCGTAAGGATATTTTGTCGGTGCGCAAATATATTTTCGGTCTCTCCGGCGAAGAGGCCGGGCCGATTATAATGGGTCGCCGCACGGCCAGTACCAAGACGGAGGGGGATTACGGTCTGATTATCTACAAAAAAGGCGCCCTGGTATTGCACATGTTGAGAAATATGCTGATTGATTTCCGAACCATGAACGAGGACCGTTTTTTCGATATGCTCAGGGAGTTTTACCATGAATATTTCGGCCGGAACGCTACCACCGAAGATTTCAAAAAGCTGACGGGAAAGTACACCGGCATCGACATGGACTGGTTTTTCAAGCAATGGATTTACGGCACCGAGTTGCCGTCGTATAAATTCTCTTATGAATGCCGCCCCATCGACAACGGCCGGTACACCGCCTACTGCAAGGTTATCACCGAGGATGTCGGTGAGGGTTTCCGGATGTACGTGCCGGTGGAAGTCCAATTCGAAAACGACGCCAAAGGATACCTGCGCTTTTTAATCGACAAACCTGAATTCGAGTTTACCATCCCCGACCTGCCCGAGAAACCCAAAAAGATAATCCTGAACCCGTTCGAGTCGGTCCTGGCGAAAGTTGATCAGTGAGATCGGGGGGATTAATTTAGAAGTCGGTTTCCCCGATCATTTTGTAGAGTACGGTAATCATATCGTAAACATTGTGCTGAATTTTTTCTTTGGTGGGTCGGCCGAGGTCGAAGAAATCCAGAAGGTGAACGTTGAATCCCAGCCCCCGCCGGGGCAACAAATCATAAAAGGGTTCTGCCATATAAACAGTGCTGTAAATTATCTACCTGTGAAATAACGTTACCGTTTATTTTATCGACTTGCGGGGTGGATGTCAACGGTATTACAAGTTCCGGTATAATTTTGTTTTGATTACGGTCGGGACCCATCAGGATGTTTCGGAGTCATCCAGTTTCTTCAGTTTCTTGTAGAGATGGGAGCGCTCCAAACCCAGCTCTCGGGCGGCCATGGTTATATTTCCGCCGTTGTGGTCGATGGCGGCCCGGATAAAGTCCCGCTCGAAAGCGCTCACGGCGTCTTTGAGGTTAGGTAAGTCCTCATCCGGCAGGGGAGGAGCGAGCCGTTTTATGTCGGTCGGGGAGATTATCTCGGCCTCGGTGTATATGTTCAAACGCTCGACCAGGTTTTTCAGCTCCCGGGTATTGCCGGGATAGGGCAGGGCTTGAAGGTATGCCAGGGCTTCCGGGGTGAAACGTTTGGGGCCGGTTTTGGTTTCGACGGTAAAGCGGTTTAGGAAATACTCCGCGAGCAGGGGAATATCATCCCGTCGCTGCCGGAGGGGCGGGATTTTAAACTGGACCACATTCAGGCGGTACAGCAGATCCTGCCGGAATTTCTCCTCGCCGGCAAGATGTTCCAGGTCGCGGTTGGAGGCGGCGATAATGTTTCCCTCGACCTCGACCGGTTTGTCGGCGCCGACCGGGGTTACCTGCCGGGTTTCCACCACGCGCAGGATTTTGGCCTGAGCGGCCGGACGCATTTCGCTGATTTCATCGAGAAAGATGGAGCCGCGATGAGCTTCCACAAACCGCCCCTTGCGGGCTTTACCCGCCCCGGTATAAGCCCCGACGGTGTGACCGAAAAGTTCCGCCTCGACGAGTTCCGACGGCAGGGCGGCACAGTTGACCGCCACGAAAGGTCCCTCGGCATACTGTCCCCGGTGGTGAATCAGGTGGGCGACCAGTTCCTTGCCGGTACCGTTCTCGCCGAGTATCAGAAAGCGGGTGGTTTTGGGCGCTGACCGGGCGATATCGTTTTTCAACCGGCGTATCGGTTCCGACTCACCGACGAACTCACCGTAAAGCTGTGAGGCGAGGCGGTTCTTTTCCGAAATCAAGTTGCTGGTTTTGGCGGCGTTGTCGACGGTTATCAGTACGCGGTCGAGAGAGATGGGTTTCTCGATGAAATCATAAGCGCCCAGTCGAATAGCCTCGACCGCCGTGTCGATGCTGGCATGGCCGGAGATCATCACTACTATCCGCCAACGGTCGTGCGTTAGGATAGCGCGGAGTAAATCAAGGCCGTTGCCGTCGGGCAGCAAGACATCGAGAAAAGTAACATCGAACTCGCCCCCGGCGTACTCACTGCCCTTTTTAAAATTCTCCGCCGTGACGATTTCATGGCCGCGGCGTTCCAGAGCGGCCTTGAGGGAGCTGCGGATTTTTTCCTCATCGTCGATTATCAGTATTCTGGACATATTCTATAAGGGCAGCGTTATTTTTACGCCCGCCCCTCCCTGCTTGCGGTTATAGAGTTCCATCGTCCCGCCCAGGTCGTGAACCAACCGGTGGCAAATCACCAGCCCCAACCCGGAACCGTCCACCTTGGTTGAAGCGAACGGTTCGAAACTGTCGCTCAGTTTGGCCGCGCTGAAACCGGGGCCGGTATCCTCGACGGTGATAATTAAAATGTTATCGGTATTTGAGAACGCGACCGTCACGGTGCTGTCGTCGGAGACCTCGAAACCGTTTTTGATAAGGTTAATAAGGACCTGCTTGACGGCTTCCGGGTCGAACCGGAATTTCTTCAGACTCGTACGGTCGGTTATGTCTAACCGTCCGTTCAGAATTTCATGTTTGTACAGGTTGCGGATTCCATCCAAAAAAGAGGCGGCGGGGATATCGGTTATAGTCGGAGCTTTCATCCGGGCGAAGCTGACAAACTCATTGAGAAGCTGCGTCAGGCGGGTGACCTCGCTTTTGATGGTCGCGGTCGTTTCCTCGAGAATTTTTCCGAAATCGGGCAGCTTTTCGTAATAGGACCGGCGCAGGTCATCGACGCTGATAGATATCGGAGTCAACGGATTTTTTATTTCATGAGCTATTTTCCGACCAATCGTTTCCCAGGCGGCAATTTTCTCCACCGTGGCCAGCTCTCTCTTGAGCGCTTTCAAACGTACCGTCATTTCCGTGAATGAATCCGCCAGCTGGGCGAACTCCCCTTCTTCGTATGCCATCACCGGAGTGTTGAAATCACCCGAGGCCACCCGCGAGGTGGCCGCGACCAGGTTGTCTATTTCTCGTTTGGCCCGACCGGTAATATAAAAGCCCAGGGCGACAGCGATCAGAACCGAGAAAAAAGCCACCAAACCGGTCAGCTTGATAAGCGAAACAAACAGCGGTCGGTCACCGGTGACGTCGAAGGTGGCCATCAAATAAAACTCCCGGTCTTCACCACCGGCCAGTACCGCCTGGTAGAGGTCTTTGTTGTGGTACAGCGTTCCCGGCTCCATCCCGGACGGGGCGGCGCCCGATAAGGAGCCGGCAGACAGGGTGATATCGGCATCCATCAGTTCCGCCAGTTGTTCCCGGAGCCGGTCATCGATATATCGGCCGGTATAAAGAAACAGTTTTTTGTCTACCGGTATGATATACGTGAGGGCCGGGTGACCTCCCTGAATATCGTACTCCATCGTCTCCAGGGGTAAGGAAAGCGCGGTATCATTATTTTGCGGAATGTTATTTATTTTTTGGGCCAGCAGGCCGGGGCGGTGATAGGTTGCCAGGACAGTGTAATTGCTGTCGAGTATTTCCATGAAGTTCAACCCGTACGGTCGGGGGTCAAGGCGGGCGCGGTCAGCCCGGCCGGTTTTAATCAGGCGCAGGGCGTTCTCGAATTCGCCGGAAACGCGCAGGCTGTCGGTCCGGTTTTCGATATCGCCTTTCAGGGCGTCGATGTAAACCAGATATTTCTGAAGGCTGTCATAAGCCTGCTGACGACCGACGAGCTCAGCCTGGCGGGCCGAGTGGAAGTATATCACCGCCATGACAATCAATGGCGGCAACACCGCCACCACAATCAAATAGATTCTAATGCGTCCAGCCAGGCTCATCGGTCGGTCTCCTTATTTTCGGTCGGCATTACTAATTTGGTCACATTATAAACGTCAAGGCGGCCGCTTGCGTCGAATCCGCAGTTCTTTATGTTCTTCTCGAAAGTCACATACAACAGAGGACGAAAGAGCGGGAAAACCCCCAGGTCATGGATGAAACCCCGGTCGGCCAGACTGCAGTAGTTGAGAACGGTTTCAGGCTTTTCCGCTTCCTCGGCTGCCTCAAGATAATTTCCGATTATAGTCAGTGTTTCTTTGCGGGAAGCATCGAAAGTTTCGGTTTTGCTTAAAAGTTCGTAAAGATAGCGCAGGCTTTTCTGAGGCTTTTGGTTGTCGGTCGGGATATAGGTCAGGATTAAATCGGCGTCGTGGTCGGTATCGCTGATATTTACTTTTATTTTTTCGCGGGCCAGGATATCGGCAAAGTAGTCAGCCACTTTCCGCAGGCTGAAGGCAGAGTAATATAAGCTCAGTTCCCCGGGCCGGTCGTGAAAACCCCGATAAAGTTCCCGGCCTTTTCCCGGGTCATAAACATAAGGTCTCCGACTGGTACCGTCCTCAGCAAACAATGAGTATGCCGGCAATGGGTTGTCACCGTCGAAAAGGTGCGGCAGAAGAAAACCGCTGAAATTGTAATACAGCGAAGTTGTCAGCACACCGCCGGCGGAGCTGTTTTTGGCAAGATTGGGCATCAGGACCGCTATATAAGGGGCGCTCGCGGATATAGTCCCGACCTCGAACACAGTGATATACTGCGAATCATAGGCGATTTGTATATCATATTCTTTAGCCGCTTGATAGCTCGTTACAATATCATCAACGTCGAGTTTAGAAATTAGAAGCCCCCGGCCGTCTTCGGTAATCAGGGTATCATAAAGGTCTTCTTCAGCAGCGATATTGTCGGACAGGATAAACTTTATTTCATCGTCAGCCATATTTTGAAAGTGAACGATAATAACCGCCAGGCTGTCGTTTTCGGCGGTGGCGATAAGGGCAAAGCAGGAACTCAAATCAACGCTGTCAAAAAAACCACCGGTTGTATCGCTGTAGCTTACGCCTGCGATGGATTGGTCTATCCAGCCCCGGTATAACGTATCGGATCCGCACACAATTTTAAAGCTGCTGTGGGAAAAAATATCAGCTTCTTCACCGGCTGAGAAATAAAGTCGGTCGAGTTTATACTGAAGAATCTCGCAGCGGTGTTCATCGGCTTCGCATGCGGCCGCTGTCAGAATCAAACTCGCTAAGAGTATCGTCAAATATTTTAAAAAATTATAGAATATATTGACCTCCAATGATTTATACAATAAAACCGGCCAGATATTTCAATACAAGTTTTTTTACACACCTTCTGTGTCAAAAATGACACAGCTCATTTATGATTATATCGTCACTTAGCTCATTTTATTTAAAAAACGTGTCATATTTGACACGGTTATGAATATCGAAAAATGCCCTTAGAATAGACATTTTATTGTATTACAACGACTTATCTTATTGGCACCGGATTTGATAAAAGGTTGGTCGAAAGTTAACCTTAACGAAGGAGGATAAAATGAAAGGAAAAATTACTTTAAGCACGCTGGGAATCGGTTTGACGGTCGCAGTCTTTTTAATCGTCGGCTGTACCTCGAACGACCCGGCGCCCAAGTCCGGTTTGGTCAAGGAAGTCGTTGACAGTATCGGCAGCGCTTTTGTACAAAACGTTTTGGAGACAGCCCTGGTTCAGAATGTGGCGGCGGTGGATACGGTGGTTGAGGAAGCGCCCGAGGGCGCGATTATCGATATCGCCGATATGATAATCTACGGGTCGAAAATGTACGCGGTTTTCGACGGCGGCGTGATTGTCTATGACTTCTTAAACAAGGAACAACAGGTTATCCGGGTCGATGACCGGCTCGAGGCGATAACGGTGCACGAGGACAAAATCTTTGTCGGCGGGTCCGACCTCTATACCGTCAACGACAACAGCCTGGAAAAAGTCGAGGAGCAATTCGAGGGCACCGTCACTTCGCTTTACAGTTACGGTTTCCGGCTGATGGTCGGTACTACCACCGGGCTTTATTCCACCGGCGTGTTCGGCAAGGAACTTCTTTTTGACGATATCACGGTCACGGCCCTGGTGTCTGATGAAAGCGGAATTTGGGTCGGCACCGACGGTCAGGGGCTGTACCGCTGGGACGGCGAGGAATTCCACGAGCGGTTCCTGCTGCGCGACTCGACTTTGTTCGACCGGGTCAACACCCTGGCGTTCAACCATCAGCACCTCTATGTCGGGACGGATAACGGTCTGCACATTTACGACGGCGGCCGCTGGGAGAATCTGAGTGTATCCGATGGGTTGCCCTCGGATTTCGTCCGCGATATCGACGCCTCGCAGTGGGTGGTCTATATCGCCACCGATAAAGGGGTGACCTCGTATTTCAATGGTGATTTCATGGCGGTTGATAAGCTCGAGGACAAAGATGTCAGCGTCGTTGCGATCCGCAAGGGGCGGATTATCGCCGGGACCGACCGCGAAGGCATCCTCTATAAAACGAATAATACCCTGAAGACTCTCGTCGAACCGTTCGAGGAGCCAAAAGAAAGCATGATAAGCGCGATTGAATAACCATCCAGCCCGCTCATGCAACAAAAAACCCCTGGAGAAATCTTCGGGGGTTTTTTTATTATTCGTTTATTTTATTAAAATTCCCAAATCCAGGAAATACCGAACGAGGGGAGAAAGTGCAGGTAGTATAGGGGATCTTTCTCGTAATAATTACCATCTTTTTTATATACTATATTGTAGTCAAAGGCAAAAAGGTTGTCATGGTCGTACAGGTTAATGATATCCAGAAAGATGTTTATCCTGCCTTTGGAAGTATTGAAAGTGCGATTGAATCTAAGGTCCATGCGGTGATAGGCCGGCAGTTGTTGTTCGTAAAGACCTTCAAATATGCCGAATACAATATAATGCCAGAAGTCGTCTTTTACCTGTTCGGAATAGGGCCAGCCGGAGTGATATTCCCAGGATAAACTGAATTTCCAGTTGCAGGACGGTTGATAAGAGAGGTCGATAAACAGGGCATGACGCTGGTCATACTCACCTGGTATATCCTCGTTGACGGGAACATCGATACCATCGTAAGTATATTGTATGAGGTGCTCCTCGACGTATGAAAGCGCATAAGCCGCTTTCCAATTTAACGGTTTGTTTTCATCGCTTTTTAAAGATAACTCCAGACCTTTCGAACGTGAATTGTCGAATATGAGTTTAATTCTGTCGTAATTCGCTTCCGGGTACAAGTTTGTTCTAAATAACAGACTTCTATAGTCGGGCCGAAGATTGGTAGTTTTTTTTAAATATCCCTCAAGGGATAGCTGAATATTATCAAATATTTTTTCAAGGCCGATGACATAATGTTCGGCTCTTTCGGCCGGATAAAAAGTCGTGTCGCCATCGGGCACCGCCAGTTCGTAAATCTTTTGCGACTGATAAAAATAACCCCAGCCGCAATGAAGTGAAGTCTTGTTCCCAATATCGACAGAGGTGTTTATGCGGGGGCTGAAATAGTCATCACCGATGTAAGACTGGCGGTCGTACCTTATGCCTATTTCGGTTTTTATAAAGGGTGTGATTCTAACCTGGTTTGACAAATAGGCGCCGAATGTCTGCCCGGTGACATCACTTTTATATCTCAGAGTATCATAATAAGTTCGATAATCATGGGGGTTGATCTGGTAACGGTTTTCCTGAACGCTGATATAATCATATTCAGCCTCCACGAAATTGAAATTTATCCCGGAATGTAATGAATAAAAATTCGACAGGTTAAGAATATGGTCCTGCTTAAAGCCGTAATATCCGAATCTCCTTGAATCTTTTACATCATAGTATAGATCCTTGGAGTATTCATAAAAACTACTTCCATTTCGTTTGTTGTCTATAATCCCGAAAGAAATTATATTCCGAACGAGAAGCTTTTCCCACAACAGAGAATTCAGGGTGAGCCAGCCGTACGTATTGTTATATATTGATTTCGAGGTGTCAATACTTCCCTCATCATCGGTATATTGGAAATCATCGTGGGCATGGAGGAAATTGACGGTCACCGATTGATTCGGTCTCGGTTCGAAGCTGCTTTTAACGAATATATCATAAAAGGCCGGAGAGGCATCTCCGTAGTCATCGGTTAATTTGGTTATCATTTCAAAATATCCCCGGCGGGCGGACGCCAGCCAGCTGTTTTTATTGTTGCTGAAAGTTCCCGATGTCAGAACGCGGGCGTTAAGAAAATCGATGCTGGCGGATAGTTTTTTTTTGTCAGTTTCGGGTTGTTTGGTTTTGATATTGAAAACGCCGCTCAAATGATTTCCATAAGCCGCCGAGAAGGCGCCGGTGCTCAGGTCGATGCTTTCCACGATGTCCATATCGATAATGCTCAATATACCGCCGTCGATGTCTTTTATATGAAACGGTTCGTACAGTTCCAGCCCGTCGAGGAGCACCAGAACCTGGTTGTGCTCGCCGCCGCGTACTTTAAAGGTCGCGGAAAAGTCGTTCGATGACACACCCGGAACCCGGGTTACCGCCCGGTAAATGTCCTCGCCGATTTTGGGTGATTCTGCAAGTTCATTGCCCTTCAGGGTATGGTGTGGAGTCGATAGTTCGTTTAACACATTTTGTTTATTCGATAAGACAGTGATATCATCGACATTTACCGGTGTTTCGCGCATGCTTATTTTCAGATGCAGGGTATCCCCAATTATAACAATTAATTCTAACGGCTCCGTTTCATACCCGACATGGCTGAACTTTAAAACATATTTACCGGGCGAAATATTGTTTATGAAAAAGACACCACTTTCATCACTTCTTAAATTAATCGAATCGGACGTTAAAATATTCACATTCGCCAATGGTCGGCCGGTATCGGCGCGGGTTACCCTACCCTTTATAGCTCCGCTTACGCCGGTGTTTTCATCCGCTGTCTGACCTTGACCGACAAGCGGTAATAATATAATAAGGCATAAAATTATCGGACAAATTGCAAACCGACCGGTTATGTTTTTAAAATATTTTGTCATCCCTCATGTACTTTTTTGAATATACCTATATATGGAATGCTTATAGGTAATTTACCTAAAAAGATGAACTTGTCAAGACTGACATGAAATTAAGACCATGAGAAAAGCCCCCGGGATACGGGGGCTTTGCCAAGCAGCTTAATTTTAGAAGTCGGTTTTGCCGGAGAAGCGGAACGAGCCGAGGTGCACCGTCGGGATGGTCATGCAGCCGACCGCCGACCACCAGGACGCATGCCGCTCGACTTCTTTCGAGATGGCGACGACCGAATCAAACGCCCGGAGAAACGAGTCGGTGAAGCGCAGGTTTTTCAGGCCGCCCACGATTTCGCCGTTTTCCACCAGGAAGGTGCCGTCGCGGGTCATCCCCGTCAGCACCGAGTTACGCGGGTCGATATAGCCGTTGAGATAGTGAAAGCGCGTAACGAGGATGCCTTTTTTCATGCCGGTGATCATCTTCTCGCGTTTCACTTTGCCGGGTGCCATGAAGAGATTGAACGCCAGGGCGCCCTCGGCGGCATTGTCCGGCGTAAGAGCATGACCGGTTGATTTGGTTTTGTCTTTCAAAGCCATGGCGCGGTCGTACACGACTCCTTTGGCGACACCCTTATCGAGAATGACCACTTTCTTTTTGGGCACACCCTCAAAATCGAAGGGGAAAGCCAGCGATTTGTCATCGAGAGCATGGTCGTACACGGTGATCTGGTTCGAGGTCAGTTTTTTGCCGATTTTACCCGACAGGAAAGAGGTGCCCTGCAGATAGGGTTTGCTGTTGAAGCTGACATAGTTGAGCCATTCCAGCATCTCGGAGACAGCCGGGGGTTCCAGGATAACTTCATAATCGCCGGGTTTGATTTCTCCCGGGTTTTGCGAACGGTTACATTTTTCAACCGCCCGGGCGGCCAGGGCGTCGAAATCGATCTCGGTAATGTCACGGGCGGTGCCGGCGGCGTAACCGGACGAGGTGTCCGACATGGCGATCATGTTGACCGAGGCGACCGTAACCGGTTGGTAAGCCCGCACCCCGAGGGAGTTAAGGACGGCGATTTCATCGGTGGAGTTCGACAGCGAGCCGGCCATGGTGAATTTCTTTTTCGAAGCGTGCGATATGATTTTTTTCACGATTCCGGCCCGGTCGCGGGGGGTGGTACCGGCGGTGGTTTCACTGAACGTAACCAGTTTTTTGTATTTAGCCGGTTTCGGCAGGCCGGGAAAATGGGGATTTTCCGGCTGGGTTCCGGCGATGGTATAGGAATCAGCGAGAGTTTTTTTCAAGTCAGCCGCGGCGAGGGAGTTAGTCGAGGCGACGCCGACGCGTTTGCCGACCACGCTCCGAAAATAAATTTTGCTGTTGTTTTCCGATACGTTCTGATGGATGTGCGAGTTGGCGTAACGGGTCAGAGCCGACTCGCTGCCGATAAACACGATTTCGGTCTGGTCGGCCTTGGATTGAGCCAGAACATCTTCCAGCTTAGCGAACAGTTTTTCTTTTCCAATCATTTGTTCACCCCCACCTTGATATTTCGGAAGCGAGCCGGGGCGGCACCGTGGGCAACGTGCATTACCTGCATCGGTTCCCCTTTGCCGCAGTTGGGTACACCCCAGACATGCCAGTGTTTTTTATTGCAGACGGCGTCGCAGGAGTTCCAGAACTCGGGCGTTATGCCGGTGTAAGTGGCGTTTTTAAACATCCGGCCCAGCACGCCGTTCTTGATTTCCCAGGCGGCTTCGACGCCGAACTGGAAATTGAGCCGCTTATCGTCGATAGACCAGCTTTTATTCAAATCGAAGAAGATACCGTCTTTGGTGTCGGCGATGAGGTCTTTGACTTCCCAGTCGCCGGGTTCCAGGTTGATGTTGGTCATCCGGATTATGGGCAGGCGGTTCCAGCCGTCGGCGCGCATGGTGCCGTTGGAACGCTGCTTGATTATCGGGGCGGTTTCTCGGCTGGTCAGGTAACCGACGAAGAGTCCCTTTTTGACCAGCGGTGTCCGCTGAGCTTTAACACCTTCGTCGTCATAACCGAAAGTACCCAACCCCCCGGCGGTAGTGGCGTCGGCAGTGATGTTGACAATGTCAGAGCCGTATTTGAGTTTGTTGAGCTTTTCGAGCGTCATAAACGAGCCCCCCGCCAGGGAAATCTCGGTCCCCAGGACGCGGTCGAGTTCGGTTGGATGGCCGCACGATTCGTGCACCTGAAGAGCCATCTGCGGGGCGCTGATGATGATGGTCGTCTCCTTGCCGGGACAGGGAGCGGCGTCGAGGAGGGCGATCGCTTCCTCGCGAACCCGCTCGGTATGGTCGAGAAACTTTAGCTCTTCGATAAATTCATAACCGCGGGTGGCGAAGTCCCCTCCGAACGAATTGGGATAAGAACGTTTTTGAGCCTCGCCGGCCTTGAACGCCACCGCGTAAAAACCACCGCCCGATTCGATTATATCCTGTTCGATTTCAGCTCCTTCAGTCGAAACAAAGAGCTTATTGGTTTTGTAGAAAACCATCGAAGCCTCGGCGGTTTTGATTTTTTTTGATTTTTTCAACTCCCCCGTGATTTTTACCAGCAGGTCAATCTTGTCGTCGGTACCGACCGCAAACGGGTCTTTTTTGCAATCGGAACGATAATGGTCAACAAACGCTTCCTGCTCCGCCAGCCGGACCGGTTCATATTTGGTCATAGCCGAGGCTTTCGCGATTTGCAGGGCTTTGGCGGCGGTTTTTTTCAGTTCACCGGGAGTGACGATGGCGGTGGCCGCGAAACCCCAGGCACCATTGGCCAGGACCCGGATACCCACCCCGGTATTCAAATCGCGCGAAAAAGAATCCACCAGGCTGTCGGTTACCTGCAATGATTCTCTCTCGCGCCGGACAAAACGGCAGTCGGCATAATCAACGCCCTTGCCGCTCAGCCAGGCGATACATTCTTTGAGTTTATCTTTCATCAAACCTCCAGAAGGTTGAATTTATTGGCGGTGAAAGGGGGCTTTTCATAAAGTCTAAAGGTATATATTCCGCCCTCTTATCACAAGCGGTTTGTTGAGAAAGGAGATTAGGGAGGTGATATTTTAACGGTTGAGAAGCTCGCGAGCGAGCGGCGGAAAGAAAGGTCCGGCTTTAAATCAGGCGGTCTGGTATCGGGCGACCTGGCTTTTCAGGTCCCGGAGTTCGCGCAGGAGGTTTTCGACCGTGACATACTGGTCGAAGAGCATCCGGTTGGCTTCCAGGAGGATATCGTCGATGGAGCCGACGTCGATTTCGAGATACGAAGCCTCAGCCATGGTACGGCTGAAAAGCTCTTTTTCGACCGTAAGCAAATCGGTACTGGGAATATCCAGGCTGTTGCGGAGAATTTCCTTGTTGACCAGGATAGCGGAACTTATAGCCAGTTCCGTGGAAATCGAAAACTTGGAAACCAGATGAGCCAGATTAACTATCATACAGGGGATGAGTTCGGGTGTTTTATCTTCGGGGCCAAAAACTTTATGGTGTCGGCCGACCGCCGTGCAAATGGATTCGGGGAGCTGCCATTGTTCGAGCAGAAACTGACCGACATGGGCATGGTCGGTGCCCCAGTATTCGTTTTCCAGTTCGGTCAGGTGCCCCTCGCGTTCAGCCCGGTTCCAGACTTCGCCGAACTGTTCGGGGAATGATTTTTCGAGCGCCAGCAGGCCGATATCGTGCAGGAGCCCGCCGGCGAAAACTTCCTCACCATTGCGATAGCCGGCCTTTTCAGCGATTGCCTGGGCGGCGATGGCAACTTCGAGCGAATGTCTCCAGAAGCGGACCCGGTCGAGGCCGGATTCCCAGCTGTCGGTCATCTGGTAAACCGAGGTGGACAGGGCCAGGGCGGTAATCTGACGCATGCCGATGGTTACCACCGCCTCGGTCATGGAACTTATCTGGCGGCTTCGACCGTAAAAGGGCGAGTTGACCATCCGCAATACCCGGGCTGTCAGGGCCGGGTCGCGTTTCATTACCCGCGCCAGTTGTTCGGCCGAGGAGTTCTCATCCCGGGCGGTACGGATTACCTCCGCCATCGTCTGCGGCAGTGAGGCCAGTTCCTTGTTCTCGTCCAGGACCCGTTGTATGAAATTGTTATCCATGTTGTTTCTCTTATTATCTGTATTTCGGTTTCTTTTAGCCCTACTTTAGGCGGCTTCACGGCCACAGACCTATCAATTTTCTTCTCCGAGGTATTTTTATGTTCTCTTTTCCCGGGTTAATTCCTTTGCGGGTAGAGGCTTAGAAAAGGCTTGTCAATAACCGACAATTCCCTTAGAATAACGGAGACTTGTAATCCGGTGCCATTCGAAAGGATGAAACTTTGAATTACGGTTTAAATAAAAAACCAGATGCCGGGTCGTTGGATTTGGCTCGGTTCTGTGTTCTCGATGTCGGCAGCACCACGACCAAAGCCATATTTTTCAAAAAGGATTCCGACTGGCGATATTTTCGGGTAGAGAAACCGACCACAGTTGAAGCGCCTTACGAGGATGTGACTTTCGGGGTGCTTGATGCCCTGGAAGCCCTGCAGGAGAGCACCGGGGAGAAACTGGTCGAGAAGGGCGCGCCGTGCCTTCCCTGTTTTTCCACCTCGAGCGCCGGCGGCGGTCTGGCGGTGGTGGTGGCCGGGTTGATAGGTGAGGTAACCGCCAAAAGTGGCGAGCGAGTGGCACTGGGCGCCGGCTCGATTATTCAGGAAATAATCGCTCTCGACGACGGCCGCACGCCCTATAAGAAAATCGACCTGCTTAAAACCCTGCGTCCGGATATGATTCTTTTAGCCGGTGGGTTCGATGGCGGTGCGATACACGGACCGGTTTTTCTGGCGGAGATCCTCAGTCAGTCGAATCTGCGCCCCAAACTCAGCCGCGATATGAAACTACCGGTTATATATGCCGGGAATGTCGCCGCCCGAAAATATATAGAGGAAATCCTGCAAGAGCGGTTCCTGTGTTTCCCGGTACCCAATATACGTCCCGCCTCGAACGAAGAAAATCTCGAACCAGCCCGGCATAAAATGCATGAAGTGTTTATGGAACATGTCATGTCGCGGGCGCCCGGCTATGAAAAATACAAATCCTGGATAAACTCGCCGATCCTGCCGACTCCGGCGGCGGTCAGTCGCATACTCGAGTTGGTCTCGAGGGATATGAACGCCAAAATTCTGGCGGTGGATATAGGCGGCGCCACCACCGACGTCTTTACTGCCGAAAAGGGGAAGGTTTTCCGCACCGTGAGCGCCAACCTGGGTATGAGCTACAGCATCCTGAACGTTATCCGGCAGGCTGGACTGGAAGCCGTTCGGGAACTTCTTGATTTCGAAATCGACGAGCGGGAGCTTTATGACCGTATCGGCAATAAATTTCTCAAGCCGACCGGACTACCTCTGGATATCGAAGATACCCTTATCGAATGTGCCGCGGCCTCGGTGGCCGTGCGTGAAGCGGTCAGTGAACATTTACAGGTTCTCCACGGTGAGAAGTTGAGCCTAACCGCCGACGAACTGGGCTGGCACATGTTCCGTCCCAAAAAGCGGCGGGAAAAAGTGTCATTCAAAAAACTGCCGCTTGAGGATTACGATTTGGTCGTCGGCAGCGGCGGCATACTTTCCCATTCGCCGCGGGCGACAGCCGCTATGATTCTGATAAACGCCCTGAGACCCGAACGCGCTTTGGATTTGGCTGTGGACAGCGTCTTCATGTTTCCCCACCTGGGGGTGCTTTCCCGAACCGATGAAAAGCTGGCCCTGGAGTTTTTCTACCGGTTCGGTCTGGTCCGGCTGGGCCGGGTGATGGTCCCTGCCGGCAGAGCCGTTAAAGGTGATGACGCCGTCAGGTTGACGGGCACAGTTTCGGATGAACAACTATTTAACGAAACAATCAGAGTGGGCGAGGTTAAGTTTATCGATATAAGACCGGAGATGCGGACGATTGTTAAGATAAAATCGGGCCGGATGAAAGCAACAGAGAAACAAATGGAGCTCGACGGTAAGGCCGGCGGGTTGATTATCGATGCCCGCGGTCGGCCACCGTTCGGCAGCGGTTCCTATTTTATCCCACCCGACTTCCAGTCGCCGCAGCGTACTTTTCATATCGAGAACGCTCCGAGGATAACGCGAGGCGAAATCCGCGTACAGCGGGAGCTGGCCATTCCCGGTGAAGTTTTCGTTAAACCCGGCGATACCGTGCGGAGCGACACCCTTATCGCCAAAAGCGTAAGAAGTTTTCTTCGCCCGTTTTTCTTACACTTTGCCGACGACATGAAACTGGAGCCGGAAGAATTCAAAAAACATTTCAATAAAAAAATCGGTGACGAGATAAACACCGGGGATATCCTGCTTGAAACGAAACGCGGGGTGCTGGGCGCGACGAAATATTTCCGCTCGCCGGTAACCGGGACGGTGGAGAAGATTTTACCCAACGGCACGGTTATCGTGCGCGAAAAACTGGAATACGCCAAAAAACTGTATTCGGTCAAGGTCGCCGACGAAATGGATATCGCCCCGGACGAGATAAAGGGATATCTCAAATGCCGGGAGGGGCAGGAAATCGAGCGGGGTCAGGTGCTGGCCGGTTTCGTCGGTTCCGGGAAGGGACTGCTCTGCCGTTCACCGGTACGCGGAAAAGTGAAGGAAATAAATTATGAGTTCGGGGTCATAATTATCGAACCGCTGCTCGAGGAACTTCAGCTAACCGCCTGGCTGCCGGGTAAGGTTGAGAACGTTACGGATAAAGGCGGCACCATCATCAACAAGGGAACCATCGTTCGCGGAAGCTGGGGCCGCGGCGAGCAGGTTGCGGGGATAATGACGTTGGATAAAATCGAATCGAACGGGGTCGCGGTTGTGGATTCTGCCGATGGCGGGTTTCTCCGAGAGCTGGCGGATAAAAAAGCGGCCGGTTTGATTACCGGCGGCCTGCGCCTGAAGGATTTCAATGAACTTGATAACCTTCCTTCCGTAATAGTAATTGAAGGCTTCGGGAATATCAAACTTGCGCCGGAGACAAAACGTTTGTTTGAGGAGAATAACGGCCGTCTGGTCTGTCTCGACCCGGCCACCCAGCTTCGAGCCGGAGTCCAGCGGCCGAGGGTGATTGTTCCCTAAAGGTGATTGCAGATAAATGAGGAGATAAAATGGAATTTGTATCAATCGAAAAAAAAGAGCAAACAGCGATTGTAACACTGAGCCGGGGGAAAGTTAACGCTCTCAATACGACCGTTGTCGGGGAATTACGACAATGTTTTGATTTATTAAAAGACGCCCCCGAAGTAAAGGCAGTTATCCTGACCGGTCGGGGAAAATTCTTTTCTTTCGGTTTTGATATCCCGGAGTTTCTGGATTTGCCCAGGGAGGTTTTTATCGATTTTCTGCACAAGTTCACGGCTTTTTACGCTTACCTGTATCAATATCCCAAGGGGGTGGTCGCCGCCCTCAACGGTCATGCCGTGGCCGGGGGATGTATCCTGGCCACCGCCTGCGATTACCGGGTAATGGTGACCGGTAAGGCCAAAATTGCCCTCAACGAGGTTACTTTTGGAGCATCGCTGTTCGCTGGCGCGGTGGCTTTGATGAGAAACTGCGTCGGGCAACGCAATGCGGAGAAGGTTCTTCTCAGCGGCGCCCTGTTTTCGGCCGAGGAAGCGTTTACCTTGGACCTGGTGGATAAAATATCAGACGAGGAGAACCTTATAAAAGATGCCCTTGATGTCGCTCAGATTTATGTAAAAAATTACGGCGAGGCGTTCGGGAGCATGAAACGGCTGGCCCGTAATATTGAAATCCCGGAATTTGATAGTCTGGAAAATAAGTCCATCGAGGATTTTCTGGAAATCTGGTACTCGGATGAGACGATGAAGAACCTTAAGCAGATTTTAATTCATCCCTGAGCGGATTATATCTCGATTTCCAGACCGATCGGGCAATGGTCGGAACCGGGGACTTCAGGCAGGATAAAGGCTTTTTTGACGTTTTTTTCCAGGGCTTCGTTGACGAAGAAATAATCAATCCGCCAGCCGACGTTCCGGTCACGGGCGCGACTTTTCATATCCCACCAGGTATATTGCTCCGGCTGGTCATTGAACAGGCGAAAAGTATCGATAAAGCCGTGTTCGAAAAACCGGTCCATCCAGGCCCGTTCTTCGGGAAGGAAACCGGATACTTTTTCGTTTTCTTTGGGACGGGCCAGGTCGATGGCTTTGTGGGCGGTGTTGACATCGCCACAGATAACGATATTCTTCCTTTTTTTCTTCAGCTTGACGACGTACTCGAGAAACGCTTCATAATAATCGAGTTTGTACTGTAAGCGCTCTTTTGAGGCTTTGCCGTTCGGATAATATATGTTGAACAGAATAAATTTGTCGTATTCAGCGATAAGCGTACGGCCCTCAATATCGAAACGCTCGATACTGAGCCCGGATTTTATCCGGTTGGTTTTTTCCCGGGTGTACAGGGCAACACCGCTGTAACCTTTGCGCTCAGCCGAGACATAATAAGTGTGATAACCGTCGACGGCAATCAATTCCGGGGGGAGCTGTTCCGGATGAGCCTTGGTTTCCTGAAGACAGAGGATATCCGGACTGGTTTTGGCCAGCCATTCAAGAAATCCTTTTTTGTGAATAGCGCGCAGGCCGTTGACGTTCCATGAGAGCATCTTGATTCTTTTCATCAGAAGAGCCTTTCCTGTCCGCTACCGTCGATGTATATTTAACGAATGCTAAGTTGGTGTTCAAATATAAGAATTGTTGCCTTGCTGACAAGCGCTTTGTTTGATATTTTCGATGATGAAAACAATTTAAAATAAAATGAGGCTAATATGACTTCCAGAGATAAATCCGAACCTGATGATAAACTGGCTATAAAGCCGCGAAAAATAATCGATGATCCGGAACTGCCAGAACGTATCCGTCGTCTCGTCAACGAAGAGCCTTATGGCGTGCTGTGCACCCAGGGAGAGGAGGAACCATACGGTTCGCTGGTGGCTTTCGCGTTCAGCGACGACCTGAGCGCCTTCGTTTTCGCCACTCCGAAAGAAACCCGGAAATACAGCTTGCTGAAAAAAAACGAGGGGGTGGCGCTGGTAATCGATACCCGGGGAAAGCATCCCGATGAAATGAGCCGGGTCGAAGCCCTGACGGTGACTGGTCGGGCCGGGGAAATCGAGGAAGAAACCAGCCTCCAGACCTGGTCACTTCTGCTGGGTAAACGCCACCCCCACTTGAAAGCATTTATCGAAGCCGAAACCTCGACCCTCTTTAAAGTTTCCGTGACTAGATATTATCATGTTTCCCGGTTTCAGGAACTTCGCCAATGGCAGCCATCGGAATCCGGACATAAAAAAACCTGACCACTTTATAAAAAAGAGGTCAGGCCGGTAAAACTGTTGGGATTTACTCAGGGTACCCCAACGAAACCGCCGGGGCAGCCTAAGTAGCAGCCACCTCACATAAATCTATATTTTTAATAAGATCACCTCCTTTCTTGTGTACTATATTATACGCCAATAAGATTCATAAGTGCAAGAAAAAAAATGAGTTCACCCGAAAAAAATTGAAATTATTGTGAAAGAATTCACTTGACAAATACTCCTATTAAATTTATCATTTTACTAAGGTTTTGTAGTATAACTTATAAATGAGAAGAATATTTTATCTTAACAGGATTTTATTATGAGATTTTCTACTCGAGCCAGATATGGTTTAAGAATGATGGTCGAGCTGGCGAGAGAACTTCAAAACAAAAAGCTGGTCCATCTGGGGCGGGTCGCCAAAATTACCGGACTGTCGGTCAACTACCTGGTTCAACTGGCTATCCCGTTAAGAAATAACGGCTTGATTTTTGGTATTTCGGGGAAAAACGGCGGTTATCGACTGGCCCGTCCACCCCGGGAGATAAAGGTCCGGGAGATACTGGAAGCTGTCCAGGGTCCGATGGAATTGACGGAGTGCGTTTATAATCCCGATATCTGTCTCAACAGCAGTTTTTGTGAGGCTCGGATGGTCTGGGTAATTGCCAGCGAAAAGATGATGGAGATATTTGACGAGTACACCCTGGCGGATTTAATCGACCGGCATTACAAAGAAAAAATGCGTAATAAATATCCGGAAATGAAACTTTTAAATCCCGATAAATATTTAGCCGATGATTCCTATCAACGGAGTTGTCCGGCGGTTAAAAATAAGTAAAAGGAGTGGTTTGATGATGTTAATCCAGTGGGTGACCTATGTTTCGATTTTAATTGCCATAGTCGCCATGATTGCCAAAGCCTTGAGGTATATGACAGCCCCTCAGAATTTTCGCTGGGAATTGTACCCGGTTCCCCATGAAAGGGGGAAAGCGGAATACGGCGGTTCTTATCTGGAAGAACTCGACTGGTGGAGCAAACCCCGTCATTCCGACCTGTTCAACGAAGTTAAGGAAATGATGATGGAAATATTTCTTCTGAAGGGAGTATTTCATCACAACAAGAAGGTGTGGCTTTTCTCCCTGCCGTTTCATCTGGGACTTTATATTTGCATCGGCTGGCTGTTCCTTTTGCTGCTGGGAGGTATTATGGAAGCCGCCGGGTCCGCGGTGGTCGTTGATGCCGGGACATTCGGCGCTCTGGTTCATTACCTGACGGTCATCTCCGGCTATGTCGGTTTGATACTGGCCGGTTATGGTGCTCTGGGTCTGTTTTTCTGGCGCGCCCTTGACAGCAATCAAAAAGCTTACAACTCGTTTGCCGAATATTTTAATCTGCTTTTTTTCGATGTCGTCGTCGTAATAACGCTTGCGTTCCATTTCGGCTCCGACCCTTCGTTCGCTGTTCTTCGCGGTTATGTTCGGTCGCTGGTGACATTCTCACCGACCGCGATACCGAACGTTCTATTTACTCTCGAGATAGTGACGATGTCGCTTTTAATCATGTACATCCCGCTGACGCGGATGTCGCATTTCGTGGCTAAGTATTTTCTTTATCACGCCGTGCGCTGGAGCGACACTCCCAACGAGCGCGGCAGTAAAATCGAAAAGCGGATTATGGAACTGCTCCAGAAGAAGGTCGGCTGGAGCGCTTCCCACATTCAAACCGGCAAACCCTGGTCCGAGGTGGTTAAGGAGATGAAGAAATGAGCAGGCTTATCAAAGTAAAAGACATCAGTAAAAAGACCGACCGGTTATATACGCTGGACCCGAAAGACCTTCCGAAACTTCCCTACCCCTACGAAGACTGGGAAGACCCACCGTATCCCGAGGTGGCCGAAATCAAGCGCAAGGGCAAGGATATATCTCTCGATGGTATTCTCAACGTCCCGGTACCGGCCCCCGAAACGGACGAGGAAAAAGAACGTCTGGTGGCCAAATTTCTTGAAGGTTTGAAAAAACTGCTGACGGTGGAAAACAACTGGACCTTCCTCAAACCGTTCATGCTTTCGATAGACAACTGTGTGCGCTGTAACACCTGTGCCGAGGCCTGCCCCATATTCGAGATGAGCGGCCGGGCGGAAATATACCGACCCCTCTTCCGCAGCGAGATTTTGAGGCGGATAATAAGAAAGCACATCAGTCCGGGCGGGAAGTTGACGGCTAAATTTACCGGCTCGGATATCGACCTCAACTGGGAAACGGTAGCGCGGCTAGCCCAACTGGCTTACCGTTGCACGCTCTGCCGCCGCTGCGCCCAGACTTGCCCGATGGGTGTGGACAACGGCTTGATTGCCCGTGAAATCAGGAAACTCTTCAGCCAGGAGATGGGCATCGTGCCCGCCGAACTTCACGAGGAAGGCACCGTCAAACAACTTGAAACCGGCTCTTCGACCGGTATCAGTCCGATGGCGCTGATGGACCTGATCGAGTTCATGGAAGAGGACATCACCGAACGTACCGGTCTGAACATCAAAATGCCGTTTGACAAAGCCGGCGCGGATATTCTCCTGATTCACAACGCCGGGGAATTTCTGTCCTGGCCGGAAAATATCGAAGCCTTCGCAATTATTTTCGAGCTGGCCGGTCTCAACTGGACCATGTCCAGCGATTTGGTGGGTTATGATTCGGTCAACTACGGTTTGTTCTATGAGGATGTTCAACTGGCGCGGGTCACCCTCAAGCACGCCGAAATCGCTAAAAAGATGGGCGTTAAAAAAGTGGTGGTGGCCGAGTGCGGTCATGCTCACAAGGCCATCATGGCCATCGGTGACCGGGTCTGGGTCGACGATGTCAATATCCCTCGCGAATCCTGTTTTGTCACCTTGGAAGATATTATCATGAGCGGAAAAATAAAGGTTGACCCGGAACGGAACAATTTCCCGGTCACTCTTCACGACCCGTGCAATATTACCCGCTCGATGGGTATCATTCAACCACAACGGCGGGTAATCAAGAAAATATGTCCGCAGTTCCGGGAGATGACACCGCACGGCGTCCACAATTACTGCTGCGGCGGCGGGAGCGGTTTTGCTATCATGCAGGGAGCCAATTTCCCCAGCTGGCGTATGACCATCCCGGGCCGAAAAAAATTCGCCCAGATACTCGGCGCCTTTACCAAAGAAGAATTCGATTCCGGGGTCAATAAATACGTCTGCGCCCCCTGCTCGAACTGTAAGGGACAGATACGTGACCTGCTGACCTATTACGACGCCTGGGAGAGGTCACGGATTCTTTACGGCGGGCTGGTGGAATTGATAGTCAACTGTATGACCGATGTCCGTGAGGGCTTTATCGAATGGGAATTACACTGACGCAGTTTTCCGTTTAACCGGTTTTTTTCTGACCGGGTACCGGCAGACCGGAAATGACGAGGGCGGCGAAAATCAACAGACCGCCCAGTGCCCGGTGAGTAATGAAAGTCTCGCCCCCCAGAGTCCAGGCAAAAAGGGCGGCGAAAACCGGTTCGAGAGCGAATATCAGGGATACCCGCAGGGGCGAAGTTATTTTCTGGGCTACCATCTGGATGACGAAAGCCGACAGGGTGGGGAAAAGCGCCAGGAAAACGACTATCCCGCCCGCCTTCATCGAGCCTACTCCAAACGGCAGGTCAATCACCAGTGCCGTCAACAAGCACAACCCCCCCACGATTAAAAACTGCTGGCAGCTTATTAAAAAGGGGTCGATACCGGCTTTCATGTATTTGTCTGAATACAGCAGGTGCAGGGCATAAGTCAAGGCTGCCGAGAGGGTGAGGATATCGCCGATATTGATATCGCGAAGGCCGCCGGTCAAAAACCACAGACCGCCCAGTGACACAAACGAAGCTGTCACTTCCATAAGGGTCGGTCGCCGTTTGAAGATGGTTCTCAAAAAAAGCGGCACAAACATGACGAACAAACCGGTGATGAAACCGGAGTTGGAAGCGGTGGTGTATTTAAGACCCATCGTCTGGGGGACGTAGAGGAACCAGAGCATGACCGCCAGGGCAAAAGCCCGGCCCAGTCCTTCGAACAACCGTCGACCGGTCAACAGCACGAAAACCAGAAGCACCGAACCGGCTATGAGAAAACGGTAACCGACCATGACGATCGGGTCGATATCGGCCAGGGCGGCTTTGACCATTATGAAGGTCGCGCCCCAGATGGCGGCGGCGTAAAAAAGACCGGCATCGGCCAGAAATACTTTCAATTTCGATGGTGCTGAACGCATATGTTATCCGATAGTAACAGACCCGAAGCCGGTTGTCAAAAGATATCTTCAGTTCCCGGCGGTCAGGGTCGCGGTCTTTTAAGCCTTGCTATATAGTCCAAAGAGAGTTATATTGTATTTAAGGTAGTTTATTCTTTTGTCTTTGATTGAATTGTACCGGTCTATTGCAACGTTGGGCGAGTTTACTGTGAACGGGCACATCAGCATTTCTTACCGTTTTAAGATTATACCGATAAAGAACCAGGTTCCGGTTCCGATTTATATAACATAGCTGCCTCTTTCGTTTAAAAAAGCCCGGTTTTAAGAATAAGGCTGTTTAGAATATCTGAAATCGAATGAAAATGTAATGAAAAAAGCTGTTTTCATAATATTGTCGCTCGTCGGTTTGACGGGTTCGGTCTGGGCCAATCCCGCTATCTATACCACGCTTATAAAAAACGGTTATTCGGACAATCTTGTAGAGGCGGTCATCAATTTCGATAATCCCTCCCCCGGCATGGAAATCGGCGGTTTCGAACTGTATTTCTTATATGATTCGGCTCTGCATCTGAGTTCGGTTCAGATGGGACAGCTTTTGGAAGACTGTGAATGGGAATATTTCACCCATACCGAAAATTCCGCGTACGGCGTCAAAATTATCGCTTTGGCCGACATCAACAACGGCGCCTATCATCCTTCCTGCTTCGCCTCGACATCGGGGGAGCTGGCCCGGGTTTATTTTGATGTCGTCAACCCCGCCGAATATGGTTGCGATTTCGTACCCTACCGGTGGCGCTGGTACAACTGCAATAACAATACCCTGTCGTCGAAAACCGGTGACACTCTTTTTCTTTCCGACAGCGTTTACGAGTATTTTGACGGCACGTTGATAAATATCACCCAGGATTTACTTTTCCCGACCGAGTCGGGCACACCCAGCGTATGCGTGGGCGATGCCGGCGG
>JAFGNW010000037.1 GCA_016926795.1 Candidatus Zixiibacteriota bacterium | reverse complement strand
TTCCCGAGGACCGTCTCCAAACGGCTTTCAAGTTTAGAGATGACATAGACGCCGCCCGGGCGGTATCGGAAATGTGTCGCTACGGTCTTGACCTGGCAGCAGTCGAATTTCTCGACCGGGCGTTGATTAGGGCTCTCAACAAGCTCAAGGACTATGGTCTGGAGGAAGTTCCTTGCCTCTTCCTCGAATTTCACGGTCCCGGGGCCGTGCTGGAATCCAATAACGAACTGGCCGAAGGCATCTGTGAGGAGCTGGGCGGCAGCAAACTGGAACTGGCCGACGGCCATCGACCCTGGGAAATCCGCCATTGGGCCACTGACGCCATCAAACACTATCAACCGGGTTACAGCATTATGCGCAACGATGTCGCTTTTCCCATCTCCCGTCTCCCAGAGATGGTCGAGTTCTGCCATCGTCTGAGCAAGGAAAGCGGCTTGTCGATTTTCGCATTCGGTCATGTCGGGATGGGTTTGTTGCACGCCCTGATTCTGGCCCGCCGGGAAAACGCCGTTGAATGGAGTAAAGCCCTGGATGTCAATAACAGGATAATCGATAAAACTCTGAGCATCGGCGGCACCACCTCGGGAGAACACGGCATCGGTTTGGGTCATAAAGATATGTTCGTGAAAGAACACGGCCCGAGCGTGGCGTTGATGCGCAAAATCAAAAAACAGTTCGACCCGAAGAACATCTTAAATCCGGGCAAGATTTTCGATATTTAATTGCCCATAGGCGTTAAATAAATCCTCCCCCCTGTCGAAAACCGGGTATAATACCGGTAATTTGATTTATTGATGAAAATAAGATGAGGTTTTCATGATACGAATTTTGAGTGTTCTTTTGCTTATTGGTATCGTCGCCGGATGTTCATCCGGCGTGCGTTTTATTCCGCTCGATGAGACTTATGTCAAACAAGCCAAGCCCAGGGATGCGGAAATCATTTTTCAGAGAAATGCTATCGAGCGACCGCACCGGGTAATCGGAATAATCGAGGCTGAATTAGGTCGCAAAGCCCGCAAACCGGAACTCAATACGTTGATAATTAAGAAAGCCCGGGAAATCGGCGCCGACGGCGTTATGCTGGTGGAGTACGATGTTGACCGTGAAGTATATATACAGACTCACCATGCCGTTATCGGACGGGGACCGTACAAACGGCACGTAGTCGGCCATTCCCGCCGAGTTGAGGTCAAGCGAACCGCCAGCGCCGTGGCGATTATTTTTTAATAATGGTTCCCGGTTGTTTTTTCGCGGGTCGGGTTACATCGCAACCGACGATGAACTGACGCGCCGCTTACGGATAATCCCCTTGAGAATATGTTAAACAAATTCTCAATTTCCCGTTCTTATAACTGATCAGTTTTAGAATATTTCGCTTACCTTTGACCCTGGGCCAGGTTGTAATAATCCGATATCTCGGTAGAGCTGCGGGCTATTTTGGACAGCCGCACCTCATCGATAATCCCGGTAAAATAATTCTCCCCGGGGTAGCCGCCTATATAATAGTTGCCGGGGGCTGCCATGGTGATGGCGGCGTTCAAATCCACGTTGCGGTTGGTCCCGTCGACAAAAATATTTAAAGTCGTGCCGTTAAAGGTACAGGCGATATAATGCCAGTTGCCGTCGTTCAGGTTGGGAATAATCAAGGCACTCAAGCTCTGCCAGTTGGTTCCGGAACCATCGCCAACGGAGAAATTTATCGTCTGGAAATTCATTTCCAAAGCACAGATATCGTCCGAGCGAAAGAGATGGACATATTCGGGGGCGCTGGAGGTCTTAATCCACATCTCAATCGTCAGCTGGTTGGATGAAAAGTCACCTATGCCGGAACCGGCCAGGACAAATTCATCACCGGCAGCATCGAAAGCCAGGCCGTAGGCGAACCGCCCTATCGGGTCCCAGGAAGGCTCGTTGGCGCCTCCCTGTCCCAACGTAGCGTCATATCCGTTATCCGAACTGTCAGCCGTAATGGTTCCCGAACCTTCGTTGAAATGCCACAAAGCCACCGTGTTCGCATCGGCTTCGAACTCGCCGGTTTCGGGAGCCGCGCAGTTATCGCCGGGATTCATTCCCCAGACTACTGACCCGTCACCGGTAACGACAATATCGGCTTCGCAAACGGGTGGGTTGGTGTACCAGGTGTTGCCGATGGCGTAAACGGTAGCCGAAGATTGATGCCTGATCGCCAGACCGCTCGTTCCGGCAAATACGTTCAAACCCGCGTCCACGGAGGTGCCGATATCCGGCGCGGCAGCATCTTTTATTATAAGGCAGGGATTGGCGGCGAGATTGAAGGTGTTCCGTCGCAACTTCGGGGTTGACGAGGACAAGACAGACACCGCGGCGGTACTGAACATACCTGTAAAAATATTGCTATCGATAAGCGGTGAATCATACTGGACCAGAATCGCCCGGGCCGCTCCCCCGGAGAAGCTGTTGTTTATAACGCTTACATCGCCGTGATAACAATACAGTAAAGCTCCCGATTTAAACTGATTATCCCTGATAATCGTACCATCCGAGGAGTTGCACCAGACGCCGTAATTCGTCACGGTCAGGTAGTTATCCTTAATCTGGCAGCTTACATTTCCTTCCATGTAAATTCCGCCCCAGAGACTGCTTATTTTATTTTTAAAGATGGTAAAATCAACGTCTTTGCAGTACAGGCTGTAGCGGAACGGGTCGACACTTTGTGTCAGAATCAAAAAACCGGACAGTGCAGCCCCATCACCGCCGACAACCGTAGCGAAGTAAGGACTCGATACCGCTCCTATCCCGACTATAACCGTCGAATCGGACCCGGTGCCCCGGTTGTCCTCGTCACCGATTAGCGTCACACTGTCGGGGATTCTAAGGGGGAAAACCTCCCCCAAAGCCACGTTGTATATTCCCGGCTGCACTTTTATAGAATCGCTGGCTACCGCTACCGAAAGGGCATGGCTTATGGTACGAAAGGGCGCCTGCTCGGAACCGTCGTTACTGTTGCTGCCGGTGACGGCGTCTACAAAATAATCGATTGGCTGAACCGGGTCCGGAATGATATTGGTGGGACTGTTGTCTTCGCTGCAGTTTAACAATAGAAACAAAATAAGTATAAAAAGCGGAATGATAATATGCGATTCAGCATTTAATCCAGTCTTGTACGGCATGGCAGCTTACCTGTAATTGATATGGTTTCACAAGAGATATAATCCCGACACCTAGTAAAATGTCGGAAATTCATGCCTTATTATAAATAATTTAATAAATTGTGACAAGTTTATTAGAAGGTACGGTTTAATCAATTTATTGGACCTGCCGATTTTATTAAGGTTGACATTTTTTAAAAGATATGTATAATTATAATAATTACAGCAAGTTACTCACCTTTTAGGGAGCCGTTACACCGGCCTGTTAAGCGGTATGGTCACATATAACCTTGATAATTCAAATTGTCGAAATAAAACAGGTATTCATCTATTTAATACAACAAAAGTCAAAACAGGATTAATAATGCAAAAAATTAAACACACCAAAAAAATTCTTACTTTTTTAAGTTTTATAGTCATTTGTCCGGTTGGCAATGCCGTCCTGGGTCAGAGTCCCACCGTCCCTTTTGAGGTATTTTATACGGCTGAGTTTTCCGGGTCGGATTTAATTTTTGACCGAATTCAGGATTTCGACGTGGTTAAAATTCAGGGTGACCGCAGTTACCTGACCGTTCTCGGTAAACCCTGGCTGCCCGCGAGGGAACTCAAAATTGCCCTCCCCCCCGGCATGAAAGCAACGTCGGTTAGAATCCTTCAAGCCGACTCGGAACCGATTGACGGTTCCTTTGATATTCTGCCCTCCCAGAAACCGATTGAAATCGGGCAGTCGCTCGAGAACCTTGAATTTACCGAACCGGACCGCGAGCTTTATGCCCGGTCACAGGTTTACCCGGAACAGGTGGTGGAGTTGACCGGTCAGAGCGACCTGGCAGGACAGAATATGGCACGGGTCAGAATCTACCCCGTTCAATATAACCCGGCCGAGAAAAAATTAATCCTCAACCGGTCAATAAGTTATATCATCGAGGGTACCCCAGGCTACCTGTGTGGCGATTACCTGCCGTCCGGCATCTCAGCCAGAGCCCGCTCCGAATATGAAAAGATTGTTCGGGCGATGGTTGCCAACCCCGAGGCGGTTGAGTTGACCTCCCGCCTGGCGCTGGACAAGGCGGCAGCCCTCCTTCCCCCCGGCCAGTACGACCATGTTGTTATAACCTCATCCTCCTATGCAACTTACTATCAACCCCTGGTCACCTGGCACACCCGCAAGGGGGTTCGGGATACGGTGGTCACCACCGATGATATATACGCCGATTATACCGGAGCCGACAACCAGGAAAAAATCCGCAATTTTGTTATCGATGCCCACAACACCTGGGGCACGATGTATTATTTGATCGGCGGCGAGCACGGCACGGTACCGTTCAAGTACCGGACTTACGACGACGAATCCATCCCCAGTGACGCTTATTACGGAGATTACGACGACGACTGGGATTACGAGGTTTATGTCGGTCGGGTAACGGCGGAAGGCTCCACACAAATCAATTGTTTTATCGATAAATTAATCAAATACGAAACCGACCCGCCGCTAACCGATTATCCGCTCGATATCGTCTTAGTTGGAATGGACCTGACCCTCGCTGAAGACCCGCCCTATTATGTTCTGACCGCCGGTCAGGACATGAAGGAACAGATTGATAATTATTACATACCGCCCCGGTTCAACGTCTCTAAAATTTACGACACCGACGCGACCAACCACAAAACAACTTTTATAAATATGATGAATGCCGGTCAGAACCTGATTAACCATTGCGACCACAGCAACAGCACCGTTATGGGTATCGGCTATCTCAACCACGGCCAGTTACTCACTAACAGTGATGTCGACAACCTGACCAATAATAATTTGCTCAGCGTTATTTACTCCCTGGGCTGTCATGCCAACGAAATGGATTATAACGACGCTATTTCCGAACACTTTGTCATATATAACAATTTGCAGGCGGGAGTGGCTTTTACCGGCAACACCCGCAGCGGCTGGTTTTATGTCGGTGACCCTTATTCTCTGTCCAATCAGCTGGACATCTACTGGTGGCGGGGTCTTTTCGAACAGAATCGCTACCGCCTCGGTGAGGCGCTGGCCTGGACCAAAAACAATAATCCCTCTACCAGCGACTGGCGCTATTCTCAATGGACCCTCAATCTCCTGGGTGAACCGGAAATGCCCGTCTGGACTGATACCCCCGAACAATTTGCCGTTTCACACCCAGCTTCGATTACCGTCACGGTAACCTCCGTTACCGTTCATGTCGAACAAAGCGGTGGCGGCAATCTCCAGGACGCCTTCGTCTGTCTCTGGAAAGGCAGTGAAGTCTACGACACCAGATATACTGGCAGCGACGGTGACGCCCTGTTCAATCTTATTTCTCCAACCGAGGGGGATATTCTGGTCACGGTGACCGCTCAGAATTTCGTTCCCTACCGGGGAAGTATCGAGGTATCCGCTGCCCAGGACGCCGACGGTGACGGGATCCTGGATAATGACGACAACTGTCCCACCGTTTATAACCCGGGCCAGGCCGATTCGGACGGTGACGGTGTAGGTGACACCTGCGACAACTGCCCGACGGTGGACAATCCCCTGCAGGAAGACCAGGACGGCGACGAGGTCGGTAACGTTTGCGACAACTGCCCTCAGATAGCCAACACCAACCAGCTCAATTCCGATGCCGACGAATTCGGTAACGCCTGTGACAACTGCCCGATGATGGACAACCCCCTGCAGGAAGACCAGGACGGCGACGAGGTCGGTAACGTTTGCGACAACTGCCCTCAGATAGCCAACACCGACCAGCTCAATTCCGATGCCGACGAATTCGGTAACGCCTGCGACAACTGTCCTTCCGTTTACAATCCCGACCAGCTTGATACGGACGGCGACGAGCTTGGCGACGTATGCGATAATTGCGAGAATTACCCCAACCCGCTCCAGGAAGATTCTGATGGTGACGAAATCGGGGATTCATGTGACAATTGCCCGGAAACTTATAACCGTGAGCAGGAAGACGCCAACCATGACAATATCGGCGATGCCTGCTGTTGTATCGGTTCCGCCGGCAATACCGATTGTTCTGAGGATGAAGTGCCGGACATATCCGACATAACCCGTTTGATTGACTATCTTTATCTGACCCATGCCCCCCTGTGTTGTCCCAACGAAGCCGATTGTAACGGCAGCGGCGGCGAAGAGCCGGATATTTCGGATATCACCGCTCTTATCAATTACTTATATACCGAACATCTGCCCCTGGCAACCTGTCCATAGACCCAAAAAGGCTTTTTTTCAGAAAAGGCATACCTTTCGGAGGGTATGCCTTTTTTAATGGCAACGGCAAAACTAAGGGTAAATCTATCAATCAGATACTCTTAAAAAGTTCTTGGATATTTTATAAAAACAGGTTATATTTATTCAAAAGGTAAAATGAAATTATTTTATCAGTTACCAACAATTTCTGCGCCAGAAAAGCGGTTTACAACTGATTTGTTTCCGTACTTTCCTATTATAACTTGTTGTAAACAATGTTAATTACCGGAAATTATTATTAAGTGTGTTATATTAAATTATAGAAGTATTGTATTTATTTCAATAATTGTTTAAAGCATGAAAGGGGCCTGGATGAAAACCCGGACAAATTTTTTGGATACTTGCGAGTCTGTCTCGCCCACCTGTTTGATATTTAAAATTAATCCGGTCGGTGTTTTGCTTATCCTGACAGCTTTAATTTTGACGATGTTCTTTTTTTCAGTTTCCGTCGTTAAAGCCGAAAAAGCTACCGTAGATGAAACCAACCTGGTATGCAACAACTGGCTGACAAAGGTTGTATCCGAAAAGGGTCAGTGGGCCGGGGAAGTAAATCCCAAAATTGAAAATGTTATCGAACTCACCGAAAACGACACCCTTTTGGCTCTCTGTTACAATATCGCACCCGAAGGTTTTGTAATCGTACCGGTTTTAAAAGACCTCCCCCCGATCAAGGTTTATTCCGAGGAGGGTTATTTCAATCCCGACGACCCGGGTTTCCCCCAGATGATTAAAGAAATCCTGTTTAGCCGGTTCCGGACTTTTGTCAATCTTTACGGGAGCCTGGAAGCGGTGGAACCGAGTACGGGCGATGTCTTTCTCGACCGGGAACATCGCGCCCAATGGGACCTTTACGCGGTTAGGGAGGTGGAGTTTGCCCAGAGCCTGAATAAATCTACCGACCAGGCAACCGAAACGGTCGGTCCCCTGTTGACAACCCGCTGGCACCAGGGCGCACCTTATAATAATTACTGCCCGATGGGTGATGGTGGCCGTACGGTTGTGGGCTGTGTCGCCACCGCCACCGCCCAGATATTCGCTTATCATCAATGGCCGCCTACCGGGGAAGGCAGTGAATTTTACTTTTGGGCCGGCGATTATTCCTGCGGCGGTTTTACCGAAGGGGGTGCCCAGGAAGTCGATTTTACTGACCCGTACGACTGGGATAATATCCCCGATTATTGCAGCAGCGGTTGCACCCCGACCCAACAAGTCGCTCTGGCCGAATTGAATTATGAAATCGGGGTTGCTTTTCACATGGACTACGGCTATTGCGGCTCCGCCATCTACCTGTCCAATATCGACTTTGTCCTCCAGGCCTTCCGGGACCATTTCCGCTATCTAGATATCATCGACCGCGAGGACCGCAACGACCACACTGCCTCCTCCTGGTTTAACCTCATCAAAAATCAGATAAATTCGGGTTACCCCGTTCAGTATTTCATTTCTCGCCATTCCATAGTCTGCGACGGCTGGCAGACCTCGGGGGAAATTAATTTTTACCATATGAATTACGGTTGGGGCGGCAGTTACAATGCCTGGTACACCCTTGACAACACTTATTGCAGCTGGGAAGGCTGCACTTACCTTTCCGAATTCATGTTCCGTGATATTATCCCCGACCGGGGCGTTACTTTTACGGCCGATACTACGGTCGGTTGGGCACCCCTCGAGGTCAATTTCCAGGGTCTTACCGACCTTGAAGTAGACCAGTGGACCTGGGATTTTGGTGACGGCGATTCCGCTGATGTACAATCCCCGACCCACGTTTATGACATTCCCGGTGATTTTGATGTCCGGGTCGAAGTTGAGGTTGACGGTGATTTAATCGAATTCGCCAAAGCCGATTATATCGTAATTCTTGCGGACACCATCAACGGCGGTCACGGCAGCGGCGAAAGCAACGATATCCTCGAAATCCCCGTCAGCGTCACCAACAATATATCTCTCCAGAGGCTGCAAATTCCGGTTGAATATTCCGGCGATGTGGAACTGACTTACAAGGGACATACTATTGAAGGTTGCCGCACCGATTATTTTGAGGATATCTCTTACATTAATTATGACGCCAACAATAAGCGCTTCACCCTGAATATGGAGGTCGGTTCGACCCCCGACTTGATACCGGGCACCGGTCCGGTTGTCGTTCTCAGTTTCGAGATAAAACCCGGCGCGGCTACCGGAGCTGCTACCGATATAACTTTTGATGGTTACAACACTTATTTACCAAAGTTTTTCGGTTACCTGGCCGAATATGAACCGGCTCTCAATTCCGGCTCCGTCATCTATACCGGTTGTTGTATCGATATGACCGGAAATATCGACTGTTCTGAAATCGATGAACCCGATGTGTC
>JAFGNW010000258.1 GCA_016926795.1 Candidatus Zixiibacteriota bacterium | reverse complement strand
TGGCCTTGGCCAAAGACAAAAATGGCGAGCCGTTGCCGGGTGTGGCTCCGGTGGCCATGCAGCAGGGAAAATATGTAGCCTGGCTGATAAAAAAACGATTGCTCGGAAAAGACCGCCTTAAACCTTTCAAATATCATGACCGGGGCAGCCTTGCCGTGATCGGTCGTAATGCCGCCGTAGCCTGGTTCGGATGGTTTCACCTGACTGGTTTTACCGCCTGGCTGGTCTGGGTATTTGTACATATTGCTCACCTGATTGAGTATGATAACAAGCTTATAGTCTTAATTCAATGGGCATGGAATTTCTTCACGCGCAAGAAAGGCGCTCGACTGATAACCCGCAATCTATAAACGACTTCAAATTCCTTTTTCAAGAAAGCGCTTGCGAAGCGGGCTTGTAACCCTTAATTTTTCCTGACTAGAGAAGGGACGAAACGTTTCTCAAAGACAGGTAATTGGCATGGCCAAAGTAATGAAAGTGCTTGCAATCGACGGCGGCGGGATAAGAGGAATTATCCCGGCCCTGATTCTGGAAGAAATCGAGCGCCGGACCGGTCGGCCTATCGCCTCCCTTTTTGACCTTATTGCCGGTACTTCAGCCGGCGGCATCCTGGGTTTGGCCCTGACTATGCCGGGCGAGCAGGGCCGGCCCCGCTATACCGCGCACGATATAATCCCTATTTACGAGGAAAAGATGAAGCAGATTTTTTCCCGTTCGGTATGGCACAAGATCAAGGCGGTGGATAACCTGGCTGAAGTCAAGTATCCTACCGAGGGTATCGAGTCCTTCCTCGATGAGTTTTTCGGGGAAGTACGGCTGAAAGACGCCCTCACCGACATCCTGGTTACCAGCTATGAAATCGAGCAGCAGCGGCCGTTCATTTTTAAAAGTTTCAAAGCCGTGAAAGATCCGGAATGTGATTTCCTTATGAAGGATGTCGCCCGGGCCACCTCGGCCGCTCCGACTTATTTTGAGCCCTGTAAGCTCGAAATCGATGATACCCTGGGGTACCGGGCATTACTCGACGGGATGGTGTTCGCCAGTAACCCGGCCATGTGCGCTTATGTCGAGGTCAAAAAAATGAATCCCGGGACGGACCGGTTTTTGGTCGTCTCTTTAGGTACCGGGGAACCGCATCATCGCCGGATTTACGACGAGGTCAGGCGCTGGGGGGCGCTGCAATGGCTCCAGCCCCTGCTTGATATCGTCCTCTACGGTTCCACCGTGATGGTCGATTATCAAATGAAAACGCTGCTCCCGCCGAGAGGGGATTTCAAACAGTATTATCGTTTACAATGTAAACTGGATATAGACCAGGCCCAGATGGACAATATCGAGGCTTCCAACCTGAGAACGTTGAAACTGCTGGCCGAAGAATTGATTGAAAACAAGAAGAAACAGCTCGAACGGCTGTGCGAACAACTGTTAAAATAATGGGGGATATGCCTTATGAATGCCGGTTTCCGGGGAAGCTCGTAACGGATGATAAAGATAAAAATATTTAACGGTGATGAAGATTCTCACCATGACGCCTACCTGCGTATCGACCGCTCCAAAATGATATTGCGCGATTTCCTGGCCATCGACCGCACTATTCTGGCCAATCAGAACACCTTCCTGGCTTATATCCGCACCGCCCTGACCCTGTTCGTGGCGGGGGTTACTTTCATTCGTTTTTTCGATTTAGCGGTGGTGGAAATTGTCGGCTGGATTTTCATTCCCGTCGGCCTGGCCACGTTCATAATCGGTCTTGTCCGGTACAACAAAAAGCGTCGGGTTCTGGATAAAATTATGACCGTAAAAAACGCTCCCCGAATAAAACAACCCGGGAACGGTAAAAAAGATGACTAAGAAAAAGACGGGTTCCGGCAAACGTACCGCATCTCAAAGCACCGTCCAGAAACGAATAATCATAACTTATTCGACCCTGGCGTTTACTGTCATAGCCGTCATCATACTGGTGGTATTGTTCTACGAGGGGGAACAAAAGGACCTGGCCGGTACCGGTTATGAAAAGGATATTGCCCGACGGCTGGGACTTGATTTTGAAAAAGAGGGCGAGCTGATATTTACAGACAAAAACGGTGACACCTTGGTGAGCATCGACATTGAAATCGCCGACGATGATGCCGAGCGGCGGATCGGTATGATGTTTCGCGAGGATATGGAAGAAGAGCAGGGAATGTTCTTTATTTTTCCCGCAGAGGAGATTCGTTCTTTCTGGATGCGCAACACGTACTTACCCCTGGACATGATTTTTATCAACCGGGACAATGACATCGTCACCATTCGGAAAAATACCGTACCCCTGACCGAGAATTCGTATTTTTCCACCGGCCCGGCAATCTATGTTATAGAGGTCAACGCCGGTTTCGCGGACCGCCACGGGGTCCGGGTGGGGGACAGGATAAGCTGGCAAAGATTATGATTTTAAATAAAAAATCAGGGATAAAAAAAGCATGCGTATTTCACCCCGTTATACTTCCACCGACTGGAAGCGGATAACTTTCGAAAAGAATGAAGACTGGCGGCTGGCGGTGGACATTTTCAAGGAACGTATCCGGGAGCGTTTTCTGGACCCCATCGACCGTATAGAAAAATGTCAGTACGCCGGGTTCGCCGTTTTAGCCCTCGATTGCCTGCTGATAGAAATGCTGCAGCAATTCCGTGAGGGTGTCAACCGGACACCCTCGGGAAAATCGAGACTGTTTTTCATCCGTTTTTTGACGGAGACCGGTTTCCGCGAGGCTTTCGACCAACGCCGGGCGGAGTTGTTTTACCGGCAGATTCGCTGCGGCATTCTGCATCAGGCTGAGGTGCGGGGTAGCTCGCAAGTCCTGGTAAGCGACAACGCCCCCATGGTGGCCTACGCCGGCGACCGGAAGGGTCTGGTGGTTAACCGAAAGTTTTTCCATGAACGGTTGCTCGCCGAATTCAAAAAATACACCGAGGAGATTCTCGATGCGGTCAATGATGACCTGCGCGGTAAATTCCGGAAAAAGATGATGTCCATCTGCAAAACTGCATGTGATATCACCTGATTAAGAAACCAACCGGGTCTTTTATTGTTTAAGTTAGGAATAGACCTCAGATATTTTATTGAAGACAATTACAGGGAGATAAAAAATGCCGCCTGTATACCTGGATTACAACGCTACCACACCGATTGACCCCCGCGTCGGGGAAGCCATGATTCCCTATATAAAGGAACATTTCGGGAATCCTTCGAGCAGTCATGTTTTCGGGGTAGCCGCCCGCAAGGCGGTGGAAAAAGCCCGAAAACAGATAGCCGACCTGCTGCACTGCGGGCCGGACGAAATTATCTTTACCAGTGGCGGGTCGGAGGCCAACAACTATGCTATCAAGGGAGCAGCCCGAGCTTACCGTCACAAAGGCAATCATATCATAACTTCACAAATAGAACACCCGGCTGTTACGGAGGTCTGCAAATTTCTCGAAAGCGAAGGCTTCAAAGTTACCTACCTCCCGGTCGATGAATACGGTCTGGTGGACCCGGTCCGGGTCGAGGACGCCGTAACCCCACAGACCATTTTGATTACCGTTATGCACGCCAATAACGAAGTGGGCACCATCGAACCGATTGCCGAAATCGCCGCTATTGCGCGGCGACACGGTATCCTGATGCACACCGACTGTGCCCAGTCGGTGGGGAAAATACCGGTGCGGGTCGATGAACTGGGAGTTGATTTGCTCTCGGTGGCGGGGCACAAGCTGTACGGTCCTAAAGGCATCGGGGCGCTGTACGTGCGCAGCGGAGTAAAACTGGAAAAACAGATACACGGCGCCGACCATGAACACAATTGGCGGGCCGGGACGGAAAACGTGATCGAGATTGTCGGCCTCGGTCGGGCCTGTGCTTTAATCGATGACGATTTGAATCCGACCCGGGAACACCTCAAAAAAATGCGCGACCGGCTTGAAAACGGTTTGAAAAAACGATTCCCGGAACTTCGCATAAACGGCCATTCCGAAAAAAGACTGCCCAATACCTGCAGCGTAAGTTTCCGGGGACTGGAAGCCAACACCATCATCTCCGAGTTGAAAGATGTGGCCGCTTCAGCCGGGGCAGCCTGTCACAGCGATCGGGTCGAGGTCTCGGCCGTCCTCGAGGCGATGAAGGTGCCCCTGGAGTATGCCATGGGAACTATCCGCTTTTCAGTGGGGCGGTTTACGACCGTCGACGAAATCGACCGCGCCCTGGAAGAAATAACCCGGGTGGTCGGGAATCTTCAACCGTCCGCGTCCCCGACTTCTAAGGTGGTTGATACTGCGGATATAAAACTCACCCGTTACACTCACGGTCTGGGATGTGCCTGTAAACTTCGCCCGCAACTGCTGGAGAATATACTCAAAAAAATGCCGGTCCCCGACGATGCGGATATATTAGTCGGGACGGATACTTCCGATGACGCCGCCGTGTACCGCATCGATGAAAATAATGCCATCGTTCAAACGGTTGACTTCTTCACACCCATTGTTGACGACCCTTACCGGTTCGGAGCTATCGCCGCCGCCAATTCGTTGAGCGATATCTATGCCATGGGTGGCCGGCCTCTGTTCGCGCTCAATATCGTCGGTTTTCCCAGCAACCGCCTGCCTATCGAGGTACTGGAACAAATTCTGAAAGGCGCACTGGATAAAGTCAAAGAAGCCGGGATCGCCGTGATCGGCGGGCATACGGTCGATGACACCGAACCGAAATTCGGTCTGGCGGTTACCGGTCTTATCCACCCCGGTAAGATAATCACCAACCGCGGCGCCAGAGCGGGCGATGTTCTCGTTCTGACCAAACCGCTCGGCACCGGTATTCTTTCCACCGCTCTCAAACAGGGTTTACTCGAAGATGACGAGACAGAGCTTCTGGTCGAAACCATGGCAACTTTGAACGATAAAGCCGCCGAAGCGATGCTGGAGCTCGGCGCCCACGCCGCTACCGACATCACCGGTTTTGGCCTGCTGGGGCATCTTCTGGAAATGATGACCGGCTCGAAAACCTCGGCGGTTATTCATGCCGGTCGCGTGCCCTTCCTGCCGCGAGTGATGGAACTGGCAACCTCGGGCGTCATTCCCGGCGGAACCAATGACAATTTCGATTTTACTTCACCGCAGGTGGCTTACGACGACCGGTTATCCTCGACCCGGCGGCTGATGTTGAACGATGCTCAGACCTCGGGCGGATTATTGATATCTATCGCGGCCGGGAAGGAAAAGGAATTACTCGGCCTGCTTGGCCAAAAGGGTGTCAGGACCACCGCCGCCATCGGTCGGGTTACGGAAGAACACGATGTGAGAATCAAAATAGAAAAGTAAAAAACTGTGAATGAATATACCGAAGCAGCCCGGCTGATACAAAAAGCTGGACGGGTAACCGGTTTCACCGGGGCGGGCATCTCGGTGGAGAGCGGCATTCCGCCTTTCCGGGGCGAGTACGGCCTCTGGAGCCGGTATGACCCCGGCTGCCTGGAAATAAATTATTTCCACGCCCACCCCAAAGAGGCCTGGGACGTGATAAGGGAAATCTTTTACGACTTTTTCGGAACCGCCCAACCCAACGCCGCGCATAAAGGACTGGCTTTGATGGAGAAAAAAGGATTACTCCAGACGGTCATCACGCAGAATATCGATAACCTTCATCAGGAAGCGGGCAGTAAGGAAGTTTTTGAGTTTCACGGCAACTCCAAGTATCTGCTCTGCCTGGAATGCGGCAATCGTTACCATGTCTCCGAAGTTGACCTTAAGCAAAGACCGCCATCGTGCGCCAAATGCAATGGTCTCTTAAAACCCGATTTCGTCTTTTTCGGCGAAGCTATTCCCGAAGAAGCCCACAGCCGGGCTGTTCATGAGGCTCAGGTCTCCGATGTATTCATATTGATCGGCACCACCGGCGAGGTCATGCCGGCGGCATTTATCCCGCCCCTGGCCCATCAGAACGGGGCGGCGATTATCGAGTTGAATATCGAACCCTCCAATTACACTCATCAGATTACGGATATTTTTTTACGAGCCCGGGCCACCGAGGCAATGACCCTGCTGGTCGAGGAACTGGGTCTCAGTTGACCAGTACCATCCGATAACGGGCTTTATTGTCCCTCACTTTTTGAATAGCCGTATTAACCTCAGCCATCGGCAGGACCTCTGTTTTGGCCATTATTTTATGCCGGGCGGCGAATTGCAGCATTTCGTTCATCACCGAGCGACTGCCGATAGGACTGCCGCTGACGCTCCTTTGACCCATTATTAACGAAAAGACCGGGATACTTATCGGTTTGGGCGCGGCTCCCACAAAACAGAGATTGCCTTTAGGTTTTAGAAGATTCATGTACAGCGTCCAGTCCAGGTCGGCGAAAACGGTAGAGAGAATGAAATTGAACTTACCGGCGAACTGCTCCATCTGTGACGGGTCCTTGCTGTTGATGAAATAATGAGCACCTAAACTTTTGGCTTCGGCTTCCTTTTCGGGACTGGTGGAAAAAGCGGTTACCTCGCAACCGAAAGCCCGGGCGAACTGCAGCGCCAGGTGTCCCAGGCCGCCGATGCCGATGACGCCCACTTTCATCGAGGGCTTGACACCGAACTGTTTCAACGGTGAGTAAACCGTGATGCCGGCGCAGAGCAGGGGGGCGGCGTTTTCCGAGGATAAGCCGTCGGGGATAGCGAAAGCAAAACGGCTGTCGGTGCGGATGGATTGTGCGAAACCGCCGTAATGACCCACACAGGTGGCTTGACTTTCGGGGCAAAGGTTATCGTCACCCTCTAGGCACTGTTCACATTTTAAACAGGCGCTGCGCTGCCAGCCGATTCCCACCCGCTGGCCGATTTGAAGGTGCCCGACACCGGCACCGGCAGCAGTCACTGTACCGATGATTTCATGGCCCGGCAAAAGAGGGTATTGACTTAACTGCCAGTCGTTGTCGATAAGGTGCAGGTCGCTGTGGCAGATACCGCAGTGCGTGATAGCGACCTCGATATCGTTCAAACCCAGTTCTTCCGGTTTATATTCGAAATTCTCCAGCTTTTGCCCGACCCCTTTGGCGGCATAACCTTTAATCATGATAATTTTCCTTTCAGAATTGTAACCTATGTTTTTGACAATAAGTTATTTAACATTTTTGGAACGGTGATGTTCCGGTTTACTCTGAAAAATGAACAATCCTCAAAAATACAAATTTTTGTTTTTCTTCGTAATAGAATCATAAGCAAGGTCTAAATTTATACAATCTGCACCGTTCCGCGAGCCTTTGCTCAAGGATGGCTCGACCCGGTCGATATTACCTTAAAATACTTCGAAAATAAGCCGCTTAATTTAGAGGGGTAAGCTATGAATAAGTTTTTATCCGTAGTTTTCGTATTTTTAATTTTGCTTTTCAGCGCCGGTTCGCTGTTTTCTCAGCCACTAAAGATGGCGCCGCTTTTACCGGAAACGGAAACCGACCTCCCTCCGGGCTGTGGGTTTATTCCGCCCCGGATGGATTTATCTCATCTGACCGGACAAAAGCTGCCGCCGACGAAAAGCGCCCTGGTGCCGCCCGAGAGTTTCGACTGGCGTGATTCCAGCGTCGTAACCTCGGTCAAAAACCAGGGTTCCTGCGGATCCTGTTACGCCTTTACCTCAATCGCCAATATCGAAGCAAAAGTGCTGGTCGACGGCGGAGCGAGTTTTGATTTTTCCGAAAACAACGCTAAAGAATGCAATTACTCCGGTTCCAGCTGCAGTGGTGGAAATTTCTATGAGGTCGCCAATTTAGTCACTCAGAAAGGCGTCGTCCTGGAAACCTGTGACCCCTACGCGGCCAGCGATGTCGCCTGCAACAGTTCCTGCTCCTATATCAAGACTCTGCTGGGCTGGAACATTATCTGCTCGGACAACATCCCCAGCACCGCGGTGCTTCAGGATTATATACAAAACAACGGTCCCGTTTATACCACCATGTACGCCGGTAACGGTGACGCCTGGGACACCGAATTCGGCGGTTACAACGGTTCCTATACGCTTTATTATGCCGGGTCCGAGGCTACCAACCATGCGGTGCTTATCGTCGGTTGGGACAACAGTCTGGTGCACGCCGGTGGTACCGGCGGCTGGATTGTCAAAAACAGTTGGGGTTCCGGCTGGGGTGATAACGGCTATTTCACCATCGCTTACGGTTCGGCCAATATCGGTCAGTGGTCCTCGTTTGCCGGCGACTGGAAAGATTTCAATTCCAACGAAACGATTTCGTACTATGACGAGGCCGGCTGGACCAGCGAATTCGGCGCCGGCAACACCACCTCCTGGGGACTCAGCAGCTTCACGCCCGCGGAGAACGTCTATCTTCTTCGGGTTGAGTTCTGGACGACCGACATTACCACCGATGTCGATGTTTATATTTACGACGGTTTTAACGGCTCGACTTTGAACGGCCTTTTAGCCAGCCAGCTTAATTTGAGTTATTCCGAGGCCGGGTACCATTCGGTGCTGCTCGATGCTCCGCCGGAAATCACCTCCGGGAACGAAATTTTCGCCGTGGTCAAATTTACCAACGCCAGCTACGGTTACCCGGTGGCGGTGGATGTCGTCGGCCCTGCCGAACCGGGCAAGACCTACATGAGCATCAACGGTTCGACCTGGTACGATATGGGGGGCGATTATAACGTCGATGTCGCCGTCCGGGTCCGAACCGTACCAACCTTCGCCGTTTCGGTCGATGACGAAGAGGACGGACTTCCGGAAGGTTTCAGCCTGTCGCATAATTATCCCAACCCGTTCAATCCCGGGACGACCATAAATTATTCCATCGGTTACGGTACCGAGATCGAGCTTTCGGTTTATAACGCTCTCGGTCAAAAAATTGCCACCCTGGTCGATGAGCCCCAGGCGCCCGGCGATTATACCATTCAATGGAACGGCCGGGATTCTAACGGCCGGGAAATGTCCAGCGGCATCTATTTCTATAAACTCGAAACGGGTCTTTACAGCGAATCGAAGAAAATGGTACTGCTCAAATAAGATTGTCGGAGACGGATTGAATATGCCGCGCTCGGCTTAAACCGGCGCGGC
>JAFGNW010000257.1 GCA_016926795.1 Candidatus Zixiibacteriota bacterium | reverse complement strand
TAAGCGTCAACGGACATGGTTACCCCGATAGTGGCCAGCATGCCCACCCCGGCAATACCGATGCCGTACAATCCGGCAAAACTGTAACCGGTATAAATTGCGATACAGATAACGATAATGGGCAGCAGCACCGATTCCATTCCTACCGCCAGGCCGCTGATAATATTGGTGGCGGCGCCGGTTTCGGAAGCTTTGGCGATGCGCCGTATCGGTGACGCCGAGGTATAGAACTCGGTTAGAAGCCCCAGCACGATACCGGCCAGGTTACCGCCTAAAATGGCCCAGAATATTTTCTGGTTCAGGCCCAGGTTATCGATGATGAAATAGGAAGCGACGAGCATTAAAACCGCCCCGACATAAGTTACCAGCCTCAGGGTCGCGGCCGGGTTCATGCCGGCGAAGATGCGTACGGAAAGCACCCCGAGAATCGAGGCCAGCGCCCCGAAAGCCACAATCATGAGCGGCAACTGCATAAACTTTATACGCAGGGCCTCGGCCACCGTCGTCCCCTCGGCCAAGCCGAGATTGGTCGCTGTAGCGGTCGCGCCTATAGCCACGGTGGCTATAACCGAACCGACATAGGACTCGAACAGGTCGGCGCCCATACCGGCCGTATCACCGACATTATCACCGACATTATCAGCGATAACAGCGGGATTGCGCGGGTCGTCCTCGGGAATACCGGCTTCAATTTTACCGACCAGGTCGGCGCCAACATCGGCCGCCTTGGTATAAATACCGCCACCGACACGAGCGAAGAGAGCTATCGAGGAAGCCCCCATGGCAAAGCCGTTGATAATGCTGGAGGTTTCGGTATTGCCGCCGAAGAAGTAGAAGACAATCCCAACTCCGATCAAACCCAGTGAAGCCACCGTCATACCCATAACCGAACCGCCGGTGAAAGCAATCGACAGAGCCGCCGGCTGACCTTTATCCTTGGCGGCCGCACAGGTGCGGACGTTAGCCCGGGTCGCGGCCTTCATGCCGATAAAGCCGGCCAGCATCGAACAGCAGGCGCCGCCGAGAAAAGTAAACGCCGTCTGTAATTGAATTCGCCAAGCCAGAAGGGCAAAAACAACTATTATAAAGATTACCAGAATAGAGTATTCCCTTTTCAGGAATACCATGGCGCCGTCATGGATGACGCCGGAAATTTCTTTCATCAAATCGGTACCGGCATCTCTGCTCCGGATCCACAGGTAGAGTATTATAGCAAAAATTAACCCTACCAGACCGATAAGGGCTGATAATAAACCTAAGTTCATTAAAAAAATCTCCCGTTAAGATTATAAAATAAAACTAGTTATATCTCGTCTTAATGAAAAATTATGGGTCAATATATCTCACACAGCAGTGATATGCAAGTTAATTTTTTCACTAATTGATATTATTTTCCGTGGTCAGAGACTTTTTTCGAGAACGGTCAATATTCCAAATATTTATTATATCCGGTGAGCGTGTTTATCTTCCAGTTGTTCAAGATATTTTTCGGCTGCGACAGCCGCGGTGGTACCGTCCCCAACGGCATTAGTGACCTGCCGTACCAGTTGTGAGCGCACGTCGCCGCAGGCATAGATGCCTTTTATCGAAGTTTCCATATGGTCGTTGGTTACGATATAACCGCCCGAATCAAGCCGGATATCCTCTTTAATCATCCAGGTATTGGGTTTAAACCCGACAAAAATGAAGACCGCCCCGACGTCGAGATTGGACTTATTCCCGGTTTTAACGTTATTTAAAGTCAGATTGGCGACTCTGGTCTCGCCGTTGATGGTTTCCACGACCGAATCCCAGATAAATTCAATCTTCTTATTGTCAAAAGCCCGCTGCTGGATTATTTTTTGAGCCCGCAGCTTATCCCGCCGGTGGATTATGTATACTTTGGAGCCGTATTTGGTCAGGAAAGTACCCTCTTCCACGGCGGCGTCTCCCCCGCCGATCACAGCAATAACCTGGTCCTTGAAGAAAGCTCCGTCACAAATAGCACAATAGGAAACACCCTTACCGCTTAATTCCTTTTCGCCGGGGACATTCAGTTTCACCGGCGAGCCGCCGGTGGATAAAATGATGGCCTTGCCGCGATAAATATTACCCGAGGCGCATTTCGCTACCCGGTCTTCACCATCGCAATAAACCTCCAGAACTTCCTCCATCTCAATTTCAAGCCCGAATTTTTTGGCGTGGTTGGTAAATTTCATACCCAGTTCTGCTCCCTCGATGTGCTCAAAACCGAGGTAATCCTCAACCTCGCCGGTGATGGCGATCTGTCCGCCGGGGAGATATTTTTCCAGAGCCACTACTTTCCGATTTGCCCGGGCAGCATAAAGTCCGGCGCACAAACCTCCAGGTCCGGCGCCCACAATAACTATATCATATCGCTTATCTTCGGCCATTCTATCTCTCCTTAATAAACATCGTATATTTGCCGTTCATATTTGTCAAGTACTTACCAGTCAATACCTTTTTGAGCCAGGATACCTTGCTGGAAAGGATGCTTTATCTCTTTCATTTCCGTCACCAGGTCGGCTTTATCAATAAGCCAATCCGTTGCGTTGCGTCCGGTAATAACCAGATTCTGGTCGGGTTGACGAGCTTCGACAATAGATTCCAATTCTTCCTCGGAAACCAGCCCCAGGTCGCAGGCCACATTCAATTCATCCAGAATAATCAGTTGGTACCTATTGGATTTAATCTTTTCCAGGGCCAGGGCTACGCCGTTTTTGGCAGCCTGACGGTGTACCTCGAAAGATTTGTCGTCATCGACTATACCAACAAAACCCTCACCGATAACGTTAAGCTCCACATTCGGTTGAAGCTTTTTAACGCCTTCCAGTTCGCCGTATTTCCAGCTTCCTTTAACAAACTGAATAATACATATTTGCCAGTCATAACCCACTGCCCTTACGCACATTCCCAGTGACGCGGTAGTTTTGCCCTTACCGTTGCCGGTATATACAATTAAAAGCCCGACTTTTTTTTCTTCTGTCATTGTGTCTCCTAAAATGAATATTTCAATGTATATTCCGGGGTTGAAAAGAGAAAGATTTTTTTTCAAAAAGAGTACATATCCGACCCGAATTTTGTGAAAAAAATAACAAAATTCTTGCTTTCGAGGTCTATTTTATATATATTGCGGGGTCACAAAAGAAGACATGTTTTATCTTTTTATAAAGACGTTATTTGGCTATTAGTTAGACAACAAGAATTAAGCCATTAAGGAAGGTTCCTATGCAATTTACTAAAGCCGAAGAATACGGTATTTTTGGCGTTTTATACCTGGCCGAAAAAGACCGTGCTGTAGTAACTCCCCTCTCAGAAATATCCAAGGCGCAAAACATTCCCGAGAAATTCTTAGCAAAAATATTCCAATCACTGTCAAAATCGGGAATCATCCGGTCTCATCGCGGTGTCAGAGGCGGTTTTACTCTGGCTAAGGACCCTTCGGAAATCAGCGTCAAAGAAGTTCTGGAGACTATTCAGGGACCGTATCATTTGATGAAATGTCTCGGTGATTTCAAGTCGTGCACTATGAATAAGGTGGATTTTTGTCCCTTAAGAGAAATTTTATTAATCGCCGAAAAGCGACTGGTGTCGGTTTTCGATGAATATACCCTTTCTGACCTGGTTAAGTGGGAAAAGGCGAGAACGGCGGCCACTTAATAGCCAGCCTCATTTTTCAGGATTGTGTTTGCATTTTTCATTTAATTTTATATTTTCAGAATTCTCGGTTTAAGGAGATTAAAATTACTATGTCTGTCAAATCCGACCGCTGGATAGCGGAAATGGCTCAGAAACATGCCATGATTGACCCCTTCTCGGAGAAACAAATCCGCAAAGGAATCAGTTTCGGTCTGTCCTCGTACGGATATGACATAAGCCTTTCCGACGAGTTCAAGATTTTCGACCCCTCTAAAGTGACGGAAATTGACCCCAAGAACCACAGCGACGAACATTTTATCGATATAAAAGCCGATTCGATTTTAATCCCGGCTAATTCTTATGCTCTCGCCCGGTCAAAGGAATATTTCAAAATCCCCCGCGATGTCATAACCGTTTGCCAGGGAAAATCGACTTATGCCCGCTCCGGAATAATCGTCAACGTCACGCCTTTTGAGCCGGAGTGGGAGGGTTTTGCCACCATTTCTCTGGCCAACACCACCCCCCGCCCGGTACGGATTTACGCTTTCGAGGGAATCGCGCAATTAATCTTTCTGGAAGCCAGCGAAATCTGCCTGGTTTCGTATAAAGATAAAAAAGGAAAATACCAGGGCCAGCAGGACATAACCCTGTCAAGGACCGATTGAAAAGTACGATACCAGAAATATATATGTTTTTTGTTAAAATTTAGGAGTCTGCTTATGTCACAAGCTCTACCAAAAATAGATGCTGCAAAAACCAAAGAGAAAAAGCGCCGCATGGTGACAATCGATGGCAATACCGCTGCGGCTTATGTAGCTCACGCGACAAACGAAGTCATCGCTATCTACCCCATCACACCATCGTCGAATATGGGCGAGATAGCCGATGCCAAATCCGCCGCAGGCGAAAGAAATATCTGGGGTACTATCCCTAACGTAGTGGAAATGCAATCCGAGGCGGGAGCCTCCGGGGCGGTGCACGGGGCGTTAACATCCGGGGCTTTGACAACCACCTTTACGGCTTCCCAGGGACTCCTCCTGATGATTCCCAACATGTTCAAAATCGCCGGTGAAATGACACCGACCGTTTTTCATGTCTCCGCCCGGGCGGTAGCCACTCATGCCCTGTCAATCTTCGGCGACCATTCGGATATTATGGCGGTTCGGTCCACCGGTTTCGGTATTATGGTTTCGGGGTCCATCCAGGAAGTCATGGATTTCGCCCTGATTTCCCAGGCTTCGGCTCTGGTCAGCAGGGTCCCGATGGTTCATGCCTTCGACGGTTTTCGCTCCTCGCACGAAGTACAGAAAGTCGAGGAAATCACGTTTGACGATATGCGCGCCCTGATCGACAACGACGCCGTCAACCGCCAGCGCCAGCGGGCTCTGTCGCCCGACCGGCCGACTATCAAAGGCACTTCCCAGAACCCGGATGTCTTCTTCCAGGGTCGTGAAACGGTCAACAAGTATTACCTGGCCACTCCCCGAATTATCCAGGAAAAAATGGACCTGTTCGCCAAAGTTGTCGGTCGAGAATATCATCTGTTCGATTATTTCGGTCATCCCGAGGCCGAACGGGTAGTGGTAATAATGGGCACCGGGGCTGAAGTGGTCCACGAAACGGTTGACCACCTAGTAGCCCGGGGAGAAAAAGTGGGTTTGATAAAAGTCCGCGTCTACCGTCCTTTCGATGGGGAGGCGTTCGTCAAGGCTCTGCCCTCTACGGTCAAGCGCATCGCCGTCATGGACCGCACCAAGGAACCGGGGGCTATCGGCGAACCGCTTTACACCGATGTGCACACGGCTATCAACGAAGCTCTCGACAAGAACATCGCCCCGTTCCAGGACCGCCCGCTCATAGTTGGCGGCCGTTACGGTCTCGGCTCGGCGGAGTTCAATCCCCCTATGGCCAAATCTATTTTCGACAACCTGAAAGAAAAAACGCCGAAAAATCATTTCACCAGTGGTATCAAAGACGACGTCACCAAAACCTCCCTGACACCGGATGACTCCCTCAGCCTGGAAGGTGAAAACTACCGAGGTCTTTTCTACGGTCTGGGTGCGGATGGTACGGTCGGTGCCAATAAAAACTCCATCAAGATTATTGGGGAGAACACCAACTATTACGCCCAGGGTTATTTCGTTTACGACTCCAAGAAAGCCGGGGCGGTAACGATATCACACGTCCGGTTCGGCAAGGAACTGATTCGCAAACCGTACCTGATTAAATCCGCTCAGTTTGTCGCCTGTCACAATTTCTCCTTCCTGGAAAGATACGATATGGTCGATAAGCTGGTTGAAGGCGGCACTTTCCTCCTTAACTCGCCCTATAATAAAGATGAAATATGGGAGCAGCTTCCCAAAGAAGTACAAAAACAATTGATTGACAGGAAAGCCAAATTCTACGTTATCGATGCTATCGCTTTGGCCAAAGAACTCGGCCTCGGCGCCCGTATCAATATGATCATGCAGACGGCTTTCTTCCTCATCTCCGACATCCTGCCGAAAGATAAGGCAATCGAGGCTATCAAGGACGCCATCAAGAAGACCTATGGCAAAAAGGGTGATAAAATAGTTAATATGAACTATGCCGCCGTTGACGGGGCGGTTAACGCCATCCAGCGGGTAGATTATCCCGACCGGGTTACCAGTACCCAGGCCAGACCGCTTATTGTTCCCGATTTCGCTCCTGAGTTCGTGAAAGAAGTAACCGCGGAAATTATCGCGGGCCGCGGCGAATCAATCCCGGTTTCCGCCTTCCCCGACGATGGCACTTATATGACGGGTACCACGCAGTTCGAGAAGAGAAATATCGCGGTTGATATTCCGGTCTGGGAACCCAGCCTGTGCAGTCAGTGTAATATCTGCTCTATAGTCTGCCCGCACGCGGCTATTCGTCCCAAGGTGTTCGAAAAGACATATCTCGATAAGGCCCCCAAAAATTTCAAATATACGGAAGCCAAAACCAAGCAGCTGGAGGGCAAGTACTATACTCTCCAGGTGGCACCGGAGGATTGTACCGGCTGTGAGGTTTGTGTCAACGCCTGCCCGGTAGCCAAGAAGGACGCCGACGGCAACAAGACCGACTTCAAGGCTATCAACATGTCACCTCAGATGCCGCTTCGCGAGCAGGAACGTGAAAACTGGGATTATTTCCTGAACGAAATACCGGACACGGACCCCTCCCTGTTCAAACTGGAGAGCATCAAGGGCTCGCAGTTTGTCAAACCGCTCTTTGAATTTTCCGGCGCCTGCGCCGGCTGCGGCGAGACGCCTTATGTTAAACTAATGACACAGCTGTTCGGTGACCGGGCTATTTGCGGTAACGCCACCGGCTGCAGTTCCATTTACGGCGGCAACCTGCCCACCACCCCTTACACCAAGCGCGCCGACGGACGCGGACCGGCCTGGTCAAATTCGCTGTTCGAAGACGCCGCTGAATTCGCTTTCGGTATGCGCCTGACGGCCGACAAACTCAAAGAATACGCCGGCGAACTGGTGCAGGAACTGGTCCCGGAGATGCACGATGATATCGTCAACGCTGACCAGACTACTCAGGAAGGTATCGAAAAACAGCGCGAACGAGTCGCCCTGCTGAAGAAAAAACTGGAGAGCATGGACGGCAGCGACCGGGTTAAGGCTCTGCTGAACGTCGCCGATTTCCTGGTCGTCAAATCCGTCTGGGGTATCGGCGGTGACGGTTGGGCGTACGATATCGGTTACGGCGGTCTCGACCATGTTATGGCTTCGGGGATGAACGTCAATATCCTGGTGCTCGACACCGAGGTATATTCCAATACGGGCGGCCAGATGTCCAAGGCTACGCCGCGGGCTTCCACGGCGCAATTTGCCGCCGCCGGTAAACCGCGCCCGAAAAAGGAACTGGGTTTGATGATGACTAATTACGGCAATGTTTATGTGGCCCAGGTTGCCATGGGCGCCAACACCAGCCAGACGGTCAGGGCTTTTATCGAAGCCGAACGCTATAACGGCCCCTCGATTATTATCGCCTATTCTCACTGCATTGCTCACGGCATCAATATGGCCCACGGTCTTGAGCAGGAAGAGCTGGCGGTTAAATCGGGCGCCTGGACCTTGTATCGTTATAACCCGGATTTAATTGCCCAGGGCAAAAATCCGATGCAGCTCGACAGCAAGGAACCATCCATCACTTACAAAGACTATGCCTATTCTGAAAACCGGTTCCGAACCTTGTTATCCAAAGACCCGGAAAGAGCCAAAATGCTCATAGAACTGGGTCAGCAGGATTGCAACCGGAGATGGAATTATTTCAGACAGCTTGCGGAAATGGACTATTCGAAGCTTGCCAGATAAAGCGGCATTCTGCCGATTCTCTGTAAGGCGGGTTTAAATACCCGCCTTTTTTATTGCGGTCAGCTCTTATTTCATACCAAATTCATCAAGAAAACAGGGCTTTTTCCGATAAAAAGGGTAACTAAAAAATACCAACAAAACGGAGGAAAAATGCGTCTCAAACAAATTTTAGTGGTAGCTATCCTGGTAGTTCTGGCTGCCCCGCTTCTTCAGGCTCAAAACACCGAGCAGGATATGGTGAACAAGTTTTTTGAAAGAACTAAAACCAAACATATCTATAAAACCGCCTGGTTGTCGGTACATTTCTCCATGAACCGTATCAACCGGAACAATGAATATAATACCTTCGCTACTCTTACCTCGGAACAATTAAACAACGCCAGTCTGAACTGGCTGAATCTCGCCCCGGCTTTCGGAGTTGATTTCGGCTTACTTTTCAAGGAAAAATTCGCCTGGTCATTGGGCGGAGAATACTGGCTGAAGCTGAGCGATGAAATTTCCGGTGATGTCGACTATCTGGCTACCGGATCGACTCTTGAAAATCCATCCTCGGAAATTCAGGTTTACGGTCTTTATACAAGTTTACAGTATTATTTTTACAATCATCCCAGGAAGGTCGAACATCTCAACAGCCTGGCCTTAAGAGCAGGTGGTTCAATCGGTTATTACTCGGTCAGCTGGGACCTTTGGCCGGATTATCAAAATTTGAACCTGTCAACCGGCAGCCCTACAACCGCCGAAAATACAACTTTTAAGGGTTCCGCCCCCGGCTTTAAATTCAGCCTGGGAGCCGACTACCCGATCAATATTTTCGGGCTGGTGCTCGGAGCTGACCTGGGTTACTTATACCTGAACTTTAAGAATGTTGCCTGGTATAATAGTTCAGACGAAGAAATTGTGGTATCTTTTACCGGTACGCCTGAAGGTCGCGTTGACCTGAATCTTTCCGGGTTTATAGGCAAAATCGAGTTTAAACGTTTCTTCAGCTGGTAATAAGAGGTTGACAGACAGACTAATAGGCTTATTTTACACGGAATTGACCAAGCTTGATATATAAGATAGGAGAGAACAATTTGTATAGGAAAGCAATAAGGCCCCTCGTTTTATTGGTTATTTTAATCTTTGTCGTCGGCATAACAGTTTCAGCGGCGGAAAAACTGCCTCTGGAAAAAGCCGGGACAATCGGTCAACCGGAAGGTAAGATAGCCTTCATCCGGGATAAAAATATCTACTACATGAGCGCGGACGGCTCCAACCAGACTTTACTTTTTGAGGCGACCAACGCCGACGGTCGCCTGACCTGGTCACCCGACAATAAAAGTGTCCTCTTTACCCGCAAGGGCACCTTCAACCTGCAGGGTCCCGATATGATGGGCGGTCATCACAAAGTATATGATTTGTTTTACGCCTACCTGGACTCGGCCGCCAACGGCAACACCATGTTTTACAGGCGCATTACCGATGATTTAGGCAGCCGCGACCCGGACTGGTCACTTAGCGAAAACAAGATTCTCTTCACCAAGGATATCAGTGCCAGACATGCCGCGGCCTCCCTGCCGGATTACAAACTTTGCAAGATAAATCCCGATGGTTCCGGATTGGAGATTTTACGCGAGGCATGGCAGGCCTCAGAAAACGTCGAGGACAAAAAGTTCCTCACCTTTCCCTCCATCGGCCCCAAAGGCGAACTGGCCTTCGTCTATTTTGAAAATCTGCAACCCTACGGCCTGGGTGTAGTCCCTCCGGATGGTATTAAGGTTTCTCTTGATTCGTTAAAGGCATTGGCGAACGGAGGAAAAAAATGTGTCGCGCCCGCCTGGTCGCCCGACGGTCAATGGATCGCGTATGTCATGAATGATATTAACGCCAACGCCCTTTATATCACCACACCCGACCGGAAGGATAATTATCTGGTTTTCGAGCCCCCGGTCAGCACTTATGTTTATACTATCGCACCGTCTTTTTCCCCCGATTCCAAATGGATTACCTTCGCCACCACCGACGGTTCGGTTTGGATTGTGGATATAACCGGCAACGGCGCCAAACGGCTGACCCCTCCGGGACTGGACAAATCGCCCGCCTGGTCGAAAGCTGCCAAGAAATAAACATCCTTTCATATTAATTAAAAAAGCCGGATATTTTATCTGGCTTTTTTTATTAGAAATCTTCGTGATATTATCAGGGTTTTTTCCAGTTTAACAGCATTTCAACCAGCAATCTCAAACCGAACCCGGTGACACCGACCGGGATGTAAGGTCTTCCTTTCGGTTCCATGTCCATGTAGGCGATATCGATGTGCGCCCAGGGCCAGCCGCCGATGAAATTCTCAAGAAAGGCCGAGGCGGCAATAGTTCCGGCTGGTTTACCGGCGGAATTTACCAGGTCGGCGATACTTGATTTCATCATTTCCCGATGTTCGTTCCAGATGGGCATTTCCCAGACTCGCTCCGCGGTATTATCGGCAGCGGCTTTCAACTGTTCCAGAAGTTTTTTATTATTGCCGAGAATGGGCGCTCCCTCGTAACCCAGCACGTATAGAGCCGCGCCGGTTAAAGTGGCAATATCAACCACCGCCTGGGGTTTGAAAGTATTGGCGTAATCGAGAGCGTCGGCCAGGATAAGCCGTCCCTCAGCATCGGTATTTATTACCTCTACCGTCAAGCCCTTGCGGGTTCTGATGATATCACCGGGTTTGACGGCAGTCGAGGAAGGCAGGTTTTCCGCGGTCGGCATAAGAGCTATCAAATTCCGGGGTAATTTAAGACGAGCGGCGGTTATAACGGTCGCAAGCACCACCGCCGAGCCGGACATATCGTTTTTCATCTCGTGCATGTTCAACGCCGGTTTTAAAGAAATACCCCCGGCGTCAAAGGTAATCCCTTTGCCGACCAGGACTATCGGAGCCTGGTTGTCAGCTCGTCCTTTATAGCTCATAATTATAAACCGGGGCGATTCGCTGGAACCCTTCCCGACCGCCAGCAATGCACCCATTTTTTCCTTAATAATAGCCTTTTCATCCAGCACCCGGCAGTTGATGTGATATTTCCGTGCCAAGGCCAGGGCTTTCTCGGCGTACACGGCAGGTGTTAAATAGTTACCGGGAGTATATCCCAGCTGACGGACCAGAAGTTGTCCTTCGGCGATTATCTCACCTTTCCGGACAGCCTTCTCAAGCCGTTTTAAACCGGTTTTTCGTTCGATCAGGAAAGACATCTCGCTCACCTTGGTAACATCCTGGCGAGCCTCACCGGTTTTAAAATCCAGCATTTTGTAGGAACCCAGAAAAAACCCCTCAAGCGCAGCCTGGCAGAAAGCGGGATTTTCAAAGCCCTTGAACGACAGAGCTAGCTTTTTTGAATTTTTTACGGTTTTCATCCGGGAAAT